>JBCKUK010000020.1:0-24315 GCA_038924905.1 Methylophilaceae bacterium
GAGACGGCAATCTGTACCGTGGTAAAATACGCTTGAAGCTGGCTAGACAGTCGCTATCAATCTAATTGGTAGAGGAAAGTCCGGGCTCCGCAGAGCAGGATGACGGCTAACGGCCGTACACCGTGAGGTGAGGAATAGGGCCACAGAGACGAGCGTATTCAGTTACGGTGAAACGCGGTAACCTCCATCCGGAGCAAAGCCAAATAGGGTAGCTATGACGTGGCTCGCGTCGCTACCGGGTAGGCTGCTGGAGCGCATGAGTAATTGTGCGCCTAGATGAATGACTGTCCACGACAGAACCCGGCTTATCGGCCAGCTTCTTTCACTCTTTACTTGCCGCTTTAGCGGCTTATCGCGCCAAACTTACGACTTTAGTTGCTTAGTTTGGCGGGGATGGCCTTTACGGCCAGTAAATAGGGGAAGACCCTTGCGGTCTCACTCTTAATTTTTTGTTATTTTCAAATCTTTTCCCCTGTCATATTCCTGCAATACCTAATGAATCACTTTTAGTTAATTCTATATCCTATTGTTTAATAAGGATTTTGTTTTCATTAAGAAAACATGCTAAGTCATTGTCCTGTAAAGAAAAACCATTTAAAAAGGGCTTGCAAGGCTCATTTTTTTTATCTATAGTAGCCAGTAGTGGAGAAAAGTGGGTTTTTGTGGGGAATTGCTGTCTGATACTAAGGGCAGCCAGCAATTCTCCACGTTTTTTATTCAGGGTGTTAAAGGGGCTTTATGTTTCGTGGTGCAACATCACTCAATCTGGATGCCAAAGGCAGGCTGGCGGTGCCATCCAGGCATCGTGATGCCTTGCAGGTGCAGTGCGCAGGCAATCTGGTATTGACTGCGCATCCGCATGGCTGCCTGCTGCTATACCCGCAGCCTGCGTGGGAGCCAATTCAGGCCAAGATGATGGCGCTTTCAAGTTTTGATAAACAATCCAGCGCCCTGCAACGGTTATTGGTGGGTTATGCCGAAGATATTGCGCTGGATAGCGCCGGCCGTTTACTGGTTTCTCCGTCGTTACGTGAATTTGCCCAAGTAGAAAAACAAGCCATGCTGATTGGCCAGGGTAGCCATTTTGAGCTGTGGAACATGGATGCCTGGCGCGCTCAATTGGAGCGCGTGATGTCAGGCGATGAGATGGATCTTCCACCAGAGCTGGAAGGATTCTCGCTGTGAGCATGGGCTTAAGCCATGCCCCCACCTCTTCAGCACCAATTTTATCCGCTACAAAACATGGCTATTTGGAACACACCACCGTTTTATTAGACGAAGCGGTTGATGCGCTGGCTATCAAGCCCGCTGGTGTTTACGTTGATGGCACGTTTGGACGCGGCGGTCATAGCCGAAAAATTTTAGAAAAATTAAGCACGAAAGGCCGTTTGATTGCGATGGATCGCGATTTGGCAGCGGTTGATGCAGCCGCAGCTATTACTGACGTGCGTTTTCAAATTAAACACTGCCATTTTTCGGAGATAAAAGAGGCATTGGCAGAGCTTGGCGTTAGCCAGGTGCATGGCGTGTTGCTGGATTTGGGTATTTCGTCACCCCAGATTGACACCGGGGATCGGGGGTTTAGTTTCAGATTTAACGGCCCATTGGACATGCGCATGGACCAAAGCCGTGGCCAGACAGCAGCGGAATTTCTGGCACACACATCGGAGCAACAATTAGCGGAGGTTATAAAAAATTATGGTGAAGAACGGTTTGCTAAACAGATTGCAAGGGCGCTTATTGCGGCACGCGTTGGGGGGCAGCCCATCACCACTACCGGACAACTTGCCAAGATCGTGGCAGGGTCGGTTCCCAAGAGCGAGCCTGGACAAGACCCGGCGACGCGTACCTTTCAAGCTCTACGGATTTTCATCAATCAAGAGCTTGAGGAGTTGTCGTTAGTGTTGCCTCAATGTGTTGATGTGTTGGCGTCTGGCGGCAGGCTGGTGGTGATCAGCTTTCATTCGCTGGAAGACCGCATTGTGAAGCGCTTTATGCGTGGTGAGCAGGACAGAGATGATTTGCCGGCTAAATTTCCGGTGCGGGCAAGAGATTTGCCACAGCCGCGCCTGATGGTTATTGGCCGCGCAGTTAAACCAGGTGCGGCAGAGATCAAACGTAACCCGCGTTCACGCAGTGCAGTACTACGCGTGGCTGAACGCACCCATGTGGTCTAGTGTGTATTGTGAATAATCGGCTTAAATGACGAGACTTAACTTAATCTTGTTTTTACTGCTGATAATAACTGCGCTAGGCACAGTGACGTCGAAGCATAAGTCACGCAACCTTTATTTTGAATTGCAGCAACAGCAAGATGCCTCCAAGCAATACGCCATTGAGTGGGGGCAATTACAGCTGGAGCAAAGTACTTGGGCGATGCATGCCCGTATTGAGCAGATTGCCGAGAAACAATTACAAATGCAGGTACCAGATGCCAAGCGTATACAGGCAGTGACGCCCGGTAAGGCAGAACCAGTTACGTCCGGGACAGATAAACAGCCATGAACGCCATGCAGCAAACTACCATTAAATTACCAGTCTGGCGTCGACGATTGTTGCTGGCCATGGTGTTGGCTGGTTTTGCGGTCTTGCTGGGACGCGGTATTTACCTGCAAAGCGTACATAAGGCTTTTCTACAGCAAAAAGGTGATGCACGTTACAGCCGCTCAATAACACTGCCCGCCTATCGCGGGATGATTACAGATCGTCATGGCAAGACCTTGGCATACAGCGCGCCGGTAGAATCCATCTGGGCCAGCCCGCCTGATGTAAAGGTGAACCAGACACAAATTAAAAAACTTGCCAAGTTGCTGGATATTAACCCGCTGGAACTAAGCAAGAAATTAAACAATAGTCAGCGTGAATTTGTCTATATTAAACGCCGTATCCCGCCAGAGCTGGCCGAAAGCGTGATGCAACTGGAAGTGCCGGGAATATTCATGCAGCGGGAATACCGTCGCTTCTATCCTGGGAAAGAATCAACGGCGCATTTGGTAGGATTTACCGGCATCGATGAAAATGGGCAGGAAGGCTTCGAACTCGCCCAACAAGATTGGTTATCGGGAAAATCCGGTAGCCGTCGTGTGATTAAAGACCGTCAGGGGCGTATTGTCGAAGATCTGGAAGATGTTAAAGTACCGCAGGATGGCCATGACCTGGCACTCTCCATAGACCTCAATATTCAATATTTGGCCTATCATGAATTAGCCGCTGCCGTTGAACAAAATAAGGCCAAGGCTGGTTCCGCAATCGTGTTGGATGCCAAAACCGGCGAAGTACTAGCTATGGTTAACCTGCCAAGCTATAACCCCAATAACCCGGTCAACTTGGCAGGCCGCTCACGCAACCGCGCCGTTGTGAATATTTTTGAGCCAGGCTCTACCCTCAAGCCGATAACGGCAGCCGCTGCTATTGAGTCCGGTAATTACAACGCCGACACAGAAATCCAGACAGCGCCAGGTTTTATCAAGGTTGGCATAGCAACGGTGCATGATGCCAACCCGCAAGGCTTGATGACAGTTGCACAGGTTATTCAAAAATCCTCCAACGTGGGCGCAGCAAAAATGGCGCTCAGCTTGAAGCCACAATATTTATGGGCCGCATTTAATCAGATGGGTTTTGGTCGTCCCGTTAGTATTGGTTTTCCGGGCGAAGCCTCGGGAAAGCTACGCAACTACAAAACCTGGCGACCGATTGAGCAAGCTACCATGGCTTTTGGACATGGCATCAGCCTCTCGTTGCTGCAACTAGTGCGTGCCTACACCGTGTTTGCCAATGATGGGGAATTGCTCCCGGTTTCACTGCTTAAACTAAAAGACTCTCCAGTTGGCCAGCAGGTATTCTCGTCGGAGACAGCACACAGCGTGAAAGACATGCTTGAGCTAGTGGTGCAGCCTGGTGGAACCGCACCGAGGGCGCAGATACAGGGATACCGTGTCGCGGGTAAAACAGGTACTGCCCACAAGTTGGGCGTGGGAGGCTATCAGGCCGACCGCTATGTTTCATCTTTTGTAGGAATGGCACCTGCCTCAAATCCACGGCTGATTATGGCGGTGATGATAGATGAGCCCAGCAATGGCCAATACTATGGCGGCGTGGTTGCAGCACCAGTATTCAGTGCGGTGATGGCTGGTGCCCTGCGCATCCTGGCAATACCGCAAGATGCTGCTAACGACAACATTGTTATTCCGCAAGAAGATGTGCCTGAAGATATACCGGAAGTGGAGGAGACGATATGAGCAACGTAATCTCCACATTAAAGAATCAGGGCGTGAGGCCATTCGGCATAACAGCAGATAGCCGCAAAGTTGAGAAAGGCAGCTTGTTTCTGGCGTATGCGGGCGAACATACCGATGGCCGCAATTTTATTGCGCAAGCTATTAGCCAAGGGGCTGCTGCCGTGTTGTGGCAGCGCGATGGCTTCCAGTGGAACCCACAATGGCAGCTGGCAAATCTGGGGATTGACAACTTGCGTGCAGAGGCCGGTAATATTGCCGGCGATTTTTATGGCGTGCCATCCAAAGCGCTGTGGATGATAGGCGTCACCGGCACCAATGGTAAAACCTCTTGTAGCCATTGGCTGGGGCAGGCATTCAACCATCTTGGCCGAAAAACTGCAGTGATTGGCACTCTGGGCAATGGTTTTCCCAATAGCCTGTCCGCTGCCATTAACACCACACCAGACCCCATATTGTTGCATGGCATGTTGGCCGACTACCTCAAACAAGGTGCCAATGCGGTGGTCATGGAGGTTTCATCGCACGGGCTGGACCAAGATCGTGTGAACGGTGTGCATTTTGATATTGCCCTATTCACCAATTTGTCGCGCGATCATCTGGACTATCACGGCGAAATGGCAGCTTATGCGGCAGCCAAGAAAAAGCTGTTCGATTGGGAAGGCCTTGGATGCGCGGTACTAAATAGTGACGATGTTTTCGGCAAGGAAGTAGCGGAAGACTTGATTAAACAAGGCAAGCAGGTGGTTACTTACGGTTTGGAAAGCGGTGAAGTGCGCGGCAGTGAGCTCAACTTTAGTGAGCAGGGGATATCCATGCTGGTCAGTACGCCCCAAGGCGAAGCCAGACTGCAGGCGTCGCTGCTCGGCCGTTTCAATGCCTACAATCTGCTGGCGGTGCTGGCTACTTTGCTGGCTTCTGATATCAGTCTGGCGCAGGCGGCTGAAGCCATCGCTCAAATTAAGCCGGTGGCCGGCCGCATGCAGCAACTAGGTGGCGGCAAGCAGCCACTGGTCGTGGTTGACTATGCGCATACACCAGATGCGCTGGAAAAAGTGCTGCTTGCCTTGCGCGAACAGGCAAAAGGCAAGCTGCACTGCGTATTTGGCTGTGGTGGCGACCGTGACCAAGGCAAGCGTCCGCTGATGGGGGAAATGGCTTCGAGACTTGCCGATGAGGTTGTTGTGACTTCCGATAATCCACGTTCTGAAAATCCCGCCGAGATCATTTCAGCCATTGTTGCGGGCATGAGAGGTGATTATCAGGTTGAGCCGGATCGCGCCGCAGCTATTGCCCGCGCAATCAATGCAGCAAAGCCTGGTGATGTCGTGCTGGTCGCGGGCAAAGGTCATGAGGAATATCAGGAAATCGCTGGGGTGAAGCATCCGTTCAGCGACCAGCAAATAGTCAGGCAGGCGCTGCAACAGTACCGGAGCGGGGGAGGCATGATGCATTTATCCGAAGCCGCTATCGCCACTCAAGGCCGTGTAGTGGGGCAAGACGTGTTGTTCAGCAGCGTCGGCACCGACAGCCGTTCCTTGTCCCAGGGCCAGCTATTCGTCGCGCTCAAAGGCGAGCATTTTGATGGCCATGCCTATGTGCAACAAACACTGTCACAAGGGGCTAGCGCAGCCATGGTTTCCGTTGACCAGCCCGGCCTGTCTCCGGCGCTTCTGGTCAAGGATACGCGCTTAAGCCTAGGCGACCTCGCTGCCTATTGGCGCCAAAAATTCACTATGCCGCTGGTAGCAATCACCGGTAGCAATGGCAAGACCACAGTCAAGGAAATGCTTGCCAGTATTCTCCATGCGCATACCGGTGATGCTGATTTGGTTCTTGCAACCCAGGGCAGCCTGAATAACAGCATCGGCCTGCCGCTCACCATGCTCAAGCTGCGCCAACAGCATCGCTATGCCGTGGTTGAGATGGGAATGAACCATGCCGGCGAAATCAGCTATCTCACAAAACTAGGGCGCCCCACAGTGGCGCTCATCAACAATGCTGCCTCGGCACATCTGGGCGAATTGGGTAGTGTTGAAGCCATCGCGAAAGCCAAAGGTGAGATTTTTGAAGGGCTGGCAACAGACGGGGTGGCAGTCATCAACGCAGATGACGCCTTTGCGCCGTTCTGGAAGAATCTCGCCGCCCCCCACCGCATCATGACATTCGGGCTGGATAACGCCGCAGATGTAAGCGCAGCCTGTCAGCTACAGGCAGATGGCAGCGATATGGAGATTCGTACTGCCCAAGGTGTGGCGAAGGTTTATCTGCCAGTGCCAGGACTACACAACGTACGCAATGCACTGGCGGCAGCCACGGCGGCACTGGCAATGCAGGTTCAGTTGGCGACAGTTGCCAACGGTCTGGCTGGTTTCGGCGGGGTCAAGGGGCGCCTGCAGCAAAAAACCGGCATCAATGGCGCACTGGTGATTGATGACACTTATAACGCCAACCCTGCTTCCATGAAAGCTGCCATAGACGTGCTGGCAGCGAGGCCGGAAGAGAAGCTGCTGGTGCTGGGCGATATGGCTGAACTGGGGACAGATGCCGCAAGAATGCATGCCGAAATCGGCAAATACGCCAAAGATGCAGGCATTAAAGGGCTCTACGCCTTGGGGGATTTAAGCCGAGATACGGTAAAAGCCTTTGGCAAAGTCGCGCAGCATTATACAAGCCCGGAAGCGCTAGCTGATGACCTGATGCAAAACATGAAAGCCGACGTGACAGTGCTGGTTAAAGGCTCGCGCTTTATGCAGATGGAACGTGTTGTGGAACTGATTGTGACAGACAAAATGAAGGGGACGCACTGATGCTGCTGGAACTCACACGCTGGCTGGCGCACGACATACGTGGTTTTAATGTGTTCAATTACATTACGCTGCGCGCAGTGCTGGCGACCTTGACGGCACTGACGATTTCATTCGTCGTGGGGCCGGTGATGATACGGAAGCTAACCAAATACAAAGTTGGGCAATCTGTGCGTGACGATGGCCCGCAGACGCACTTGATCAAGGCTAGCACACCGACCATGGGCGGCGCACTGATACTGGTGGCGATAGCGATTTCGACCTTGCTTTGGGCAGATCTGTCCAACCGCTTTGTCTGGGTGGTGCTGCTGACAACGCTGGGTTTTGGCATCGTCGGCTGGGTGGATGATTGGCGCAAAGTGGTACATCGCAATCCCAAGGGGCTATCGGCAGGCGTCAAGTATTTCTGGCAGTCGTTGATTGGCTTGGGCGTTGCCATCTATCTCTACAGCACTGCCACATCGCCAACCGAGACCACACTCATCATCCCATTCTTCAAGCATCTGGACATTCCATTGGGCGCCGTCAGTTTTATTGTGCTGACCTATCTGGTCATTGTTGGCAGCAGCAACGCAGTGAATCTTACCGATGGCCTGGATGGCTTGGCGATTATGCCGACCGTGATGATAGGCAGTGCGCTGGCGATCTTTGCCTACGTCGCTGGGCACCTCTATTTTTCAAAGTATCTGGGCATCCCCTACGTGGCTGGTGCGGGCGAGCTGATGGTGTTTTGCGCCGCCATGGCCGGTGCTGGCCTGGGTTTTCTCTGGTTCAACGCTTACCCGGCAGAAGTGTTTATGGGCGATGTCGGCGCGCTGGCATTGGGCGCAGCCTTGGGCGTGGTAGCAGTGATTGTGCGGCAGGAGATTGTGCTGTTCATCATGGCTGGCGTATTTGTCATGGAGACCTTGTCAGTGGCAACACAGGTGACCTATTTCCGCTATACCAAAAAGAAATACGGGGTGGGCCGGCGCATCTTCCTGATGGCGCCACTGCATCACCACTATGAACAAAAAGGCTGGAAAGAAACGCAGGTCGTCGTGAGGTTCTGGATCATCACCATGATGCTGGTTCTAGTAGGACTGGCAACTCTAAAAATACGATGAAAATCCTGAACCACAGAGAACACAGAGTCCACAGAGAAAACCTTGAAGAATTTGGTTTTTGTAGCTCTCCGTGTTCTCTGTGGTTAAAGAATTGACTTAAAAAATATGCAACTTCAATTAAAAGATAAAAGAGTGCTGGTGCTAGGACTGGGTATCACCGGCCTCTCGGCACTGCGCTGGCTAAAAAGCCGCGGCGCACTTTTGTCTGTGGCTGATACACGAGAAGCTCCTCCGGGGCTGGAAATACTTAACGCCGAGATATCACAGGTCAAGGTGCATCTCGGCCAATTCAGCAAAGAAGCATTTATTGGCGCCGAGATTATTGTGATCAGCCCGGGCATTCCACTGGCTGAACCGCAAGTACAGGACGCTATCAAGCGCGATGTGCCGGTGGTTGGCGATGTGGAACTGTTCGCGCAACATCGGCCACCAACCGCCAAGCTGATTGCCATTACCGGCTCAAATGGCAAAAGCACGGTCACTACCATGGTGGGTGAGATGTGCAAGGCAGCCGGTTTGAAAACGATGGTTGCCGGTAATATCGGCTTGCCAGTGCTGGAGACGCTGGCGGAAGAGGCGCCGGATGTATATGTGCTGGAGCTCTCTAGTTTTCAGCTGGAAACAACCAAGTCGCTGGATGCAGACGCTGCAACCGTACTCAACATTACCGAAGACCATCTGGATCGCTACGCGGGACTGACAGAATATGCCGCCGCCAAAGCGCGTATTTTTGAAGGCTCTGGCGTGCAGGTATTAAATCGTCAGGATGTTTTGGGTGTCGGCACGGCCTTGGCCGGGCACAAGGCCATCACTTTTGGCACCGATTTACCGCCCACTCAAAACGACTTTGGCTTAAAGCCCGAGCATGACGATATCTGGCTGATGCAAGGCGGCACCAAACTCATCAAGACAAGTGAGCTACGCGTCGCCGGCTTGCACAATGCAGTCAATGCGTTGGCGGCATTGGCGTTATGTCGTGCGCTTGGTCTGGAATACGTGCCTCTGCTCGGCGCGCTACGAAACTTTAGGGGCTTGCCGCATCGTGTGCAGTGGGTAGCTGAAATCGGTGGCGTGTCTTTTTATGACGACTCCAAAGGCACCAATGTCGGGGCTACCTGCGCTGCGTTAACCGGGCTGTCACAGAAAGCGGTGCTGATTGCGGGCGGCGATGGCAAAGGCCAGGATTTCACGCCGCTACGAGAAGCAGTCAAGAAAAACGCACGCGCAGTGGTGCTGATAGGCCGGGATGCCTCTAGGCTGGGCGTGGTACTGGAGGATATAGGCATACCACTACTCAAGGGAACCAGTCTGCAAGACGCAGTGCAAATTGCATTTAATGCTGCTCAATCTGGCGATGCCGTACTGTTATCGCCAGCCTGCGCCAGCTTCGATATGTTCCGTAATTATGTGCATCGCGCAGAAGTATTTGTGAGCACGGTCAATGCACTAAAAGCGACAGTAAGGGCGACCCCAACATAATGTTCACAACCCCCATGTCTACGCCCATGCTCAGCAACCGCGACAAGATCGTCTCGGCCAGCTATGACCAGGCGCTACTGTGGGTAACGCTGATATTGCTCGGCATAGGCCTGGTGATGGTTTATTCCGCCTCGATTGCGCTGGCAGAGGCTGACAAGGCTACCGGTCACCAGTCAGCCTATTATCTGATGCGTCACACCACTTACTTGCTGGTTAGCATGGTTGCAGCGTTCGTTACCTTTCAGATACCCATGGATAGCTGGCAAAAAATGGCGCCATACCTGTTCATTGTCGGTATGGTACTTCTGGCACTAGTGCTAATTCCTGGCATTAGCCGCGAGGTAAATGGCAGTCGTCGCTGGATTCCGCTATTTGTAGTGACGATGCAGCCATCCGAATTCATGAAATTATTCGCCACCATTTACGTGGCGGATTACACCGTGCGCAAGGCGGCGCTACTTGATAGTTTTACGCGTGGATTTTTACCCATGCTGGCGGTTATGCTGGTTGTTGGCGGCTTGTTGCTGCATGAGCCCGATTTTGGCGCTTTTGCTGTAATTGCCGCCATTGCTATTTCTATTCTGTGGCTGGGTGGCATTAATTGGCGAATCTTCGCTGGCTTGCTGGCACTACTAGTGGTCGGTTTCATCCTGCTCATCAAAACCTCTCCTTACCGATTACAGCGCATTGTCGCCTTTATGGATCCGTGGGCCGATCCGTTTGGTAAAGGCTATCAGCTATCACACGCGCTGATTGCATTTGGCCGTGGTGAATGGTTTGGCGTGGGCTTGGGTGCGAGTGTGGAAAAGCTGCTCTACCTGCCGGAAGCACATACCGATTTTCTGCTGGCCGTAATAGCTGAGGAGCTTGGTTTTGTTGGTGTGTTAACCGTGATCGGCTTGTTTGCCTGGATAGTATTGCGCGCTTTTAGCATCGGCAAGAAAGCGATAGCCAACGAGCGTTATTTTTCTGCCCTGCTGGCACAGGGCATTGGTATCTGGATTGGGGCGCAGTCCATCATCAACATCGGCGTCAATATGGGAGTCTTGCCGACCAAGGGGTTGACCTTGCCACTACTCTCTTTTGGTGGCAGCAGCATTCTTGCCAACTGCATTGCACTTGCAGTGTTGTTAAGAATCGACTGGGAGAACAGACGTTTGCAGAAGGGGCTCCCGGTATGATCCTGAAAAATATAATCAGCCACAGAGGACACAGAGAACTGCAAAAACAAAATCTTTTAAGGTTTTCTCTGTGGACTCTGTGTCCTCTGTGGCTAAAAGGGTTTGCTTTAAAACTATGCATTCAATGTAAAGGCAAGCAGAGAGCTTATAAAAAAAGCCTGTTTATGGTTTTTGCAATACTGGTTTGGCAGCTCTCCGTGTGCTCTGTGTACTCCGTGGTTAAAAAAGGTTTGTTATGAAAACCCTGATGGTGATGGCGGGCGGCACCGGTGGACATGTGTATCCGGCAGTGGCCGTGGCTGATTATCTCAAGGCCCAGGGCTGGGATATTGTCTGGCTGGCGACCGAAGGCGGTATGGAAAATCGTTTGATTGCGGACAGAGGTTATCAGGTGGCAGTCATCAAAATGCGCGGCGTACGCGGTAAAGGCGTGCTGCGCTGGTTGTTATTGCCGGTGCAATTGGCCGTGGCCTGCGCGCAAAGCATTAAAGCCATACGCCGCTATCAACCGCACGTTGTCCTTGGCATGGGCGGTTTCGCCGCATTCCCGGGCGGCCTGATGGCGTGGCTGCTGCGCCGTCCACTCATTATCCATGAGCAAAATTCCATTGCCGGGCTAACTAATCGTACTTTGGCGCATTTTGCCAAGCGCGTGCTGGCGGCTTTCCCCGGTGCATTCAAGCATCACGCCGTGCTGGTTGGCAATCCGGTGCGTGCCGACATTGCAGCATTGTCCGTGCCCGAAAAACGCATGCAGAACCACACTGGCGTTCTGAGGCTGCTGGTAGTAGGCGGCAGTCTGGGCGCACAAGCTCTCAATGAAGTTGTGCCGCAAACGCTGGCACAGTTGCCGCTAGACCAGCGCCCGCAAGTCGTCCACCAGGCAGGGACCAAGCATATAGGCGCCTTGGAAGCCAATTACCAGGCGGCAGGCGTCACAGCAGATACACGCCCTTTTATCGACGACATGGCAGCGATGTATGACTGGTGCGATCTGGTCATTTGCCGTGCTGGCGCACTCACTATCGCGGAGCTGTCTGCCGCCGGTGTGGCGAGCGTGCTGGTGCCGTTCCCGCACGCGGTGGACGATCATCAAACCCATAACGCGGCTTATTTGAGTGAGAGCGGTGCGGCGATTTTAGTGCCACAAACGGAACTCACCGTGACTGCGCTATTAAAAATATTGACCAGCCTGACGCGTGAAAAATTACTGGATATGGCACAAAAAGCCCGCGCGCTGGGTAACCCAGAGGCAACCGCGACGGTGGCTAGTGTTTGTGCAGAGGCGGCGTTATGAAACATAAAGTCAAACTCGTGCATTTCGTCGGCATTGGCGGTTCCGGCATGAGCGGTATTGCCGAGGTGCTGATCAATCTTGGTTTCAGCGTGAGCGGCTCCGATCTGGCTGATAACAGCACCACCAAACGCCTGGCTGGCCTCGGTGCCAGGGTCTACCAAGGTCATGCGGCAGAAAATCTGGGCAACGCGGATGTGGTCGTAGTATCCACCGCAGTGAGTGACAAAAACCCAGAAGTGATGGCGGCGCGTGCCGACAAAATCCCGGTAGTACCGCGCGCTTTGATGCTGGCCGAGCTCATGCGCTTCCGTCAGGGCATTGCGGTTGCCGGGACGCACGGCAAAACAACAACTACTAGTCTGATTGCCAGCATACTAGCCGAAGCGGGCATGGACCCGACTTTCGTTATTGGCGGCAGGCTGGAGGCCGCCGGCAGTCATGCCCGACTTGGCACCGGCGAATATATTGTGGTCGAGGCCGATGAGTCAGATGCTTCATTCCTGCACTTGACGCCAGTAATTTCTGTTGTGACCAACATCGATGCTGACCACATGGAGACTTACCATCACGACTTTGAAAAACTCAAAGCCGCCTTCGTCGAGTTCCTGCAATGCCTGCCTTTCTACGGCATGGCGGTGGTGTGCATTGATGACCCCAATATTCGCGCGATATTGCCCAGCGTCTCCAAGCCCATCATGCCTTATGGTTTTTCCGAGGATGCGCTGATCCGCGCTACCAATGTGCGCGCCGATAACGGCCAGATGCACTTCACCGTGCAGCGCATCAATGGTGCGACCACCACTTTTGATGTCACGCTCAATTTGCCGGGCAATCATTATGTGTTGAATGCGCTGGCTGCTATCGCGGTAGCCAGTGAGTTGAATGTGCCGGACGCCGCCATTATCAAAGCGCTCAGGGAGTTCAAGGGCGTCGGCAGACGTTTCGAGCGCTATGGCGAAGTCCCGGCTAAAGACGGTGGCAAGTTCACCTTGATTGATGATTACGGCCATCACCCGGCTGCAATGCAGGCGGTCATTGCTGCGGCGCGCGGCGCTTTTCCCGGAAGGCGTTTGGTCATGGCATTCCAACCGCATCGCTATACCCGCACACGCGATTGCTTCGAGGATTTTGTCAGGGTGCTGTCCACGGTGGACGAAGTGATATTAACCGAAGTCTATTCAGCAGGCGAGTCGCCTATTGTTGCAGCCGATGGGCGCACGCTGGCGCATGCCGTGGGTGTGGCAGTCAGACGCGAGCTGCGCTTTGCCGAGACGCCAGCTGAGCTACCGGAAGCTATCTTAAGCGTGGCCAAGGCGGACGATGTGGTAATCGTGATGGGCGCCGGCTCCATTGGCCAGGTAGCCGCTAAAACCATGGAGCTGGCAACGTGATGGCACAACAACTGGCGCAAGGAAAATTAATGCGCAACGAGCCGCTGGCGCGCTACACCAGCTGGCGTGTGGGCGGCAAGGCTGACCGTCTTTACATTCCGGGCGGGTTGGAGGATTTGCAGGAGTTTCTGCATGGCTTGGCCGAGGACGAGCCGGTTTATTTCATCGGCCTTGGTTCGAATTTACTGGTAAGGGATGACGGTGTGCGTGGCACCGTGGTGCTGATGCATAACGTGTTGATAGGGTTGCGCATGGATCAAGACATGCTTTACGCAGAAGCCGGTGTCACCTGCGCCAAGCTCGCCAAGTACGCTGCGCGCCAGCATCGGCATGGTGCCGAATTTATGGCCGGCATACCGGGCACAGTGGGCGGCGCGTTAGCGATGAACGCGGGTTGTCACGGCGGTGAAACCTGGGATGTGGTGAACGAGGTCGCCACCATAGATAAACGCGGCATGGTTCGTGAGCGTGATAAAACCGAATTTATAGCGACTTACCGCCACGTGGAAATGCCAGGAATTAGCAGCGAAGCTGGTAACAAAAAATTAGAGGAATGGTTTATCGCTGCCTGGTTTGCATTGGAGCAGGGTGATGCTACTACATCCGAGCAAAAAATTAAAAGCCTGCTGGTCAGGCGTCTGGCCACCCAGCCGCTTAAATTACCAAACGCAGGTTCCACTTTCCGCAACCCACCGGGTGATTTTGCAGCGCGTTTGATAGAAGCGTGTGGGCTAAAAGGCTACCAGATTGGCGGCGCACAGGTATCAGAAAAGCACGCCAATTTCATTGTGAATCTGGGTGATGCAACGGCAACGGATATTGAGCAATTGATTGCGCATATGCGCGAAACGGTACAACAGCAGCACGGCGTAGATTTGCAGCAGGAAGTAAGAGTGATAGGTGAAAAAGCATGACTAACTTCGGCAAGGTAGCAGTTCTATTAGGTGGCCGTTCTGGCGAACGCGAAGTTTCGCTGAATAGCGGTGGCGCCGTATTGGCGGCCTTGCTGCGCAGTGGGGTAAATGCGCATGCTTTTGACCCTGCCCAGCGCCCACTACATGAGCTGGAAGGCTTTGACCGTGCATTTATCGCCTTGCATGGCCACTATGGCGAGGATGGCACGATTCAGGGCGCACTGGAATTGATGGGCATTCCTTACACCGGCAGCGGCGTAATGGCGTCCGCCTTGGGCATGGATAAATGGCGCACCAAATTGCTTTGGCGTGCAACGAGTATTGCCACACCAGATTTTGAACTGGTAACAGCCGATAGTGATTTTGCAGCCATAGAAAGAAAACTTGGTCTGCCGCTATTTGTGAAGCCAGCCAATGAAGGCTCCAGCATCGGTATCAGCAAGGTCAAACAACAAGGGGGCCTGCAGGCCGCTTATACATTGGCAGCCAAGTCTGATCCCCTGGTGCTCGCCGAGCAGTTTATCGGCGGCGGCGAATACGCGGTGGGCATTCTGGGTGAGATCGCATTGCCGACTATTCGCATTGTGCCTACGAATGAATTTTACGACTATGACGCCAAATATTTGCGCGATGACACCCAGTATTTATGCCCTTGCGGCTTAAGTGAAAAACAGGAGAGCCAGATACGTGCGGAAGCATTACAGGCTTTCAAGTTGGTTGGTGGCTATGGTTGGGGACGTGTGGATTTCCTGATGGATGAAGCGGGCAGGCACTACTTTATTGAAGTGAACACTTCGCCAGGCATGACCGATCACAGCCTGGTGCCGATGGCGGCGAAAGCGGCAGGGATTAGTTTTGATGAGTTGGTAATAAAAATATTGGAGATGACGCATGTGGGATAGGCCGCAAGTCCTGCTATGGATAGCCAATCTCTTTTATGCGTTGGCTGCCGTGTTGTTGCTATACGCATTGGTTTTTGTGGTGGTGCATCTGCCGATTTTCCCGCTACGCGAAGTGCGCGTGGAAGGGGAGTTGGCACATGTGAATCGGGTGCAGGTGAAGTTGATTGTGGCGCGTCATCTGAATGGCAATTTTTTTACGGTGGATCTGGAAAAAGCGCGTGATGCCTTCCAGAAGCTGCCCTGGGCGCGCAACGTGAGTGTGCGACGCCGCTGGCCGGATAAATTGGAAGTGGTTGTCGAAGAGCATAAAGAGTTGGCACGCTGGGGCAACATCGCACTGGTCAACACTTATGGCGAGTTGTTCCAAGCAGCCTCCGATAGTGACTTGCCAGTGTTTTATGGGCCGGGCGATGGTGTGCATGAGGTGGCGGAGCACTTTGTGACCTACAGCAATATTTTGGCAGCAACCGATATAAAAATTGCACAGCTTGCCTTAACCCCGAGACGCGCATGGCAGATCAAGACAGATGAAGACATGGTGATTGAGCTGGGGCGCGAACAAATGGAAGAGCGACTGGAAAAATTTGCCGGAGTGTATCAAACCACGCTGGCTGGCCTGAGTGCCGAGGTGAAGTATGCAGATTTGCGTTACCCCAATGGGTTTGCCGTGCGTAAGCCGAAAAATGCAGCGCCCGCTCCTGTAACGCCTGTTAAAACGAGCGCCGCCTGATGAATATGAATACTGGAGAGATCAATGAGCAAGATTAGGGAAGATAAAAATCTGATCGTAGGACTGGATATCGGCACATCGAAGATTGTAGCGGTTGTGGCGGAATTGCAGCCGGAAGGCAGCCTTAAGGTCATCGGTCTCGGGCAGCATGCCTCGCGTGGATTGAAGAAGGGCGTGGTCATCAATATCGATTCCACGGTGCAGGCGATTCAGCGCGCAATAGAAGAGGCTGAGCTGATGGCGGATTGCAAAATCAGCAGCGTGTTTACCGGCATTGCGGGTGGCCACATCAAAAGCTTGAATTCACACGGCATGGTGAAAATCAAGGATACCGAAGTGTCGCAGGCCGACGTCGATCGCGTGATAGAGACCGCACGCGCAATCGCGCTGCCGTCCAATCAGCAGATTCTGCATATTCTCACGCAGGAATTCATTATTGATGGCCAGGAAGACGTGCGCGAGCCAATCAGTATGAGCGGCATGAAGCTGGAAGTAAAAGTACATATTGTCACTGGCGCGGTTTCCGCTGTGCAAAACATCGTGAAGTGCATCAAACGCTGCGGCCTTGAGGTGAGCGATCTCATTCTGCAGCCACTGGCTTCCAGCGTGGCGGTACTCACTGAAGACGAAAAAGAACTGGGTGTTTGTTTGGTGGATATCGGCGGTGGTACCACGGATATTGCCGTATTCAAGCAAGGCGCCATCCGTCACACCGCAGTGGTGCCAATTGCCGGTGACCAGATTACCAATGACGTGGCAGTGGCGTTCCGCACGCCAACATTGTCGGCGGAGGATATCAAAATCAAATATGGCTGCGCGCTACGTCAGCTGGCTGAGCCGCACGAGGTGGTTGAGGTGCCGGGGGTAGATGGCCGCGAAGCACGTCAGCTATCGGTGCAGACCTTGGCAGAAGTGATTGAGCCGCGTGTGGTTGAGCTGTATGAGTTTATTTTAGGTGAGCTGCGCCGTAGCGGTATGGAAGAGATGATTGCTTCCGGCATCGTCATCACTGGCGGCTCGGCAATGATGCGCGGCATGGTTGATTTAGGTGAAGAAATTTTCCACATGCCAGTCCGTCTGGGCTTGCCACGCTACGTTGGGGGCCTGTCAGAAGTAGTGAGCAATCCGCGCTACGCCACCGGTGTTGGTTTGGTGCTGATGGGCAAACAGCAGGTGGAGCGGCAGATTCAAAGTGGCATGGGGTCGAATTCGTTTGGACGGGTGCTGGACAAAATGAAGAGTTGGTTTCAAGGTAATTTTTAGCAAGGTGAGTATTAGAAGGCGCAGTAATGGTTGGCAGGCAGAAGTATTTTAAGTAATTTTTAAGGAGGTAATGCCATGTTTGAAATTATGGACAGGGACTCGCAAGAGGCCGTAATTAAGGTGATTGGTGTGGGTGGGTGCGGTGGCAACGCGGTTGCGCATATGATCGAAAAAAATGTCGGTGGCGTGGAGTTTATTTGCGCCAATACCGATATGCAGGCGCTAAAAAACAGCCAGGCAGGAACAGTGCTGCAAATTGGCGCAAATATTACCAAAGGGTTAGGTGCTGGTGCGCGGCCTGAGGTGGGTCGTAAAGCAGCACTGGAAGACCGTGATCGTATAATCGAGGTTATAGAGGGTGCGGATATGTTGTTCATCACTGCCGGCATGGGTGGCGGTACTGGTACGGGCGCGGCACCTATCATTGCTGAAATCGCCAAGGAAATGGGTATTCTCACCGTTGCCGTGGTGACCAAGCCTTTTGCGTTTGAAGGCAAGCGCGCCAAGGTGGCACTGGAGGGTCTGGAAGAACTTTCCAAGCACGTAGACTCTCTCATAATCATCCCGAACGAAAAGCTGATGGAAGTGCTGGGCGATGACGTGCCCTTTCTGGAGGCGTTCAGGGCGGCTAATGATGTGCTACACAACGCGGTTTCAGGCATTGCCGAAATCATCAATTGTCCGGGACTGGTGAACGTCGACTTTGCCGATGTACGCACTGTGATGTCCGAAATGGGAATGGCGATGATGGGCTCTGCGCTGGCTACCGGCCCTGACCGCGCACGCATCGCGGCTGAGCAGGCAGTGGCAAGCCCGCTTCTGGAAGAGGTTAATCTGGCCAACGCGCGTGGCATTCTGGTGAATATTACTGCCAATAATTCCTTCAAAATGAAGGAATACTACGACGTGATGAATACCATTAAATCGTTTACCGCTGAAGATGCAACGGTGATTGTGGGCAACGTATTTGATGAATCTATCGAAGACGGTTTGCGAGTCACCATGGTGGCAACAGGCCTGAATAGCGCAGCTGGACGCCGTCAACAAAAGCCGGAATTGCGTATCATGGCACCGATGCGTGATGGCACCACCGGCCAACCGGTTTTTTCCGGTGGCGCTGGCGCTTGGCCTAATGAAGATGATTGTCCGCCAGTATTTAGCTCTAATGGCCGTCGCGCGACAGTTGAAGCGATGAAAATGTCAGGGGTTGAGGAATACGACATTCCGGCATTTTTGCGTAAACAGGCGGACTGATTTTTATAAAAAAATCAGAAAATGTGCTATGATTTCATGATATTAGTGAATTAATGCTGAAGTTTATGCGTCAAGTTCGCGATTATTTGAAGAGGATAGTTTAAAAGCACTCAAACAAGATGTTAAAGCAACGCACACTAAAAAAAGTCATTAGCGCCACCGGCGTTGGACTGCATACCGGCGACAAGGTTACCCTGACCTTGCGCCCTGCTGCGCCTGACACCGGCATTGTTTTCCGTCGGATCGATCTGCCAGAGCCGGTAGAATTCAAGGTGCAACCTGATCTTGTTCGCGATACCCGTTTGTGCTCCGCGCTGGAGCACAAAGGTGCGCGCATCGCCACCATAGAGCATTTGCTTTCCGCGCTTGCCGGTTTGGGGATTGATAACATCATTATTGATTTAACCGCCGCCGAGGTACCAATCATGGATGGCAGCTCCGGGCCTTTTGTTTACCTGCTGCAATCCGCAGGTATTGTTGAGCAGCAGGCACTCAAAAAATTTATCCGCATCAGAAAATCGGTTGAAGTGAGCAGTGGCGATAAATGGGTGCGCTTTGAGCCGTATTTTGGTTTTAAGATTGATTTCACCATTGATTTTGACCACCCGGTATTTGAGCACTCCAGCCAGAATGTCAAAATTGATTTTGCCGACAATTCGTATGTAAAAGAGGTTAGCCGTGCGCGCACTTTTGGTTTTATGCATGAGGTAGAAGCCCTGCGCTCTATGGGTCTGGCGCGCGGAGGCAGTCTGGACAACGCTATTGTGCTGGATGAGTATCGTATTCTAAATAACGATGGCCTGCGCTATGACGATGAATTTGTTAAGCACAAAGTGCTTGATGCTATTGGCGATCTTTACGTGCTTGGCCATCCGCTGATCGGTTCTTTTGTGGCGCACAAGTCAGGCCACGCCATGAACAATCAATTGCTACGCACCATGTTGGCCGATGCAGAAGCCTGGGAATACGCCACCTTTGAGCATATTGAAGAAGCACCCGGCGCTTTTCAAGGCCAAATTGCTGTGGCCCAAGCGCTACAGTACGTCTAGGCGGGCTACAGGATACAAGCCATGCTTGTACTTCGCATTTTATTTATTCTTGGCCTGATTTCCGTTGCCGTTTCTCTTGGCGTGTATTTCTTATCCGGTGATAAACGCTATTTACGTTTTTCCTGGCAATTAATCAAATTCACGCTGGTCTTACTGTTTGTGGCAGCGGTTCTTTATGCCATGGGGCGTATTATCCTTTTTTAAAGCCAGCAATGAAAATAGCACGCATATTTCTTAGTTTATTGTTATTGCTTAGCGGCCAGGCCAATGCGCTGAGCAACGATGAGCTTTTTTCTGATGCGCGCGATGCTTACAAAAGACAGAACGAAACCGCTCTAATGGCTGATGTGCAGCAATTGCAGGCGCGAAATTACATCCTTGCGCCTTATGCTGACTATTGGTTGATGCTGCTTCAACTAAGCCAGGCTGACGACAATTCGGTGCGCGAATTTATCCATCGTTACACCGACTTGCCCTTCGCTGACCGTGCACGCGGCGAATGGCTTAAAAAATTAGGCAAACAGCAAGACTGGCAGACATTTCTTGCCGAATATCCCAATTTCCGGCGTGATGATACTGCAGTCAGTTGTTATGCCATCCAAGCCCAGACCCAGCAAGGCAATCGGGATGCACTGGTGCAAGGCAGAGCGTTGTGGATGGTCGCGACCGATCAGCCGGCCAACTGTAATGCGCTGTTTGGCAGCATGATCAACGCCAACGTGTTGACCGAGGATGATATCTGGTCACGCTTCAGGCTGGCCTTGGCCGAAAACAATATTAATGTGGCTAAAACGGTAGCCAAACATATTGGCAATTTTGATGCAGCAAGCTTGAGGTTGCTGGATCGTGCCTACCAGAATCCACAACAAATTTTAGAGAAAAAAGTCATTTCCTTTAAAAGTCGCTACGGCCGCGAAGTCAACCTTTATGCGCTGGAACGTTTGGTACGTAGCCAACCAGGCCGGGCTCTGGCCTTATGGCAAAAACTTCAGGTACATTTCAGTGATGGCGAGCGCAGTTATCTATGGGGACGCTTTGCCCTGCACGCCGCCAGCAGGCACGACCCGGTGGCTTTGGAATGGTTTAATCTGGCGCAAGGTACCCCATTGGATAAAGAACAGCTTGCCTGGAAAGCGCGCGCAGCATTACGTGACAAAAATTGGGATGCATTGCAATCAGCCATTGTTGCCATGCCTGCTTTACAGCAGGAAGGGGGGGTTTGGCGTTACTGGAAGGCGCGCGCGCTCAAGGAGCAGCAACAGTTGGTCGCTGCCAACGCCATTCTTGCACCTCTGTCCCTGGAACATAATTACTACGGTTTGTTAGCCCAGGAAGAGCTGGGCGAAGTGATGAGTGCAGCGCCGAGCTATTACAAAGTTTCCGAGGAAGAGGTACGCGCTGTCATGAGTCTTCCCGCCATACAACGGGCGCTGGAGCTACAGCGTTTGGATATGCGTGGTGAATCCAAACTTGAATGGGCTTGGGCGGTGAATAGTTTTGACGACAAGCAGCTCATTGCCGCCGCCGAAGTGGCACTTCGTGCAGATTGGTACGATGTGGCGATTAACACCGCCGAGAAGACCAAATTTGTGCATGATTTTTCCTTGCGCTACCCCACGCCCTATCACGATACGATACAAAGTTATGCACGTGAAAATGATTTGGACGAAGCCTGGCTGTATGGCCTAATCCGTCAGGAAAGCCGTTTTATCGGCCATGCCAAGTCATCCGTGGGCGCATCAGGGCTGATGCAGGTGATGCCTGCCACGGCCAAGTGGATCGCCAGGCGTTTGGGGCTGGGTGGTTATCAAGCCGCCATGATTCACGACCTTGATACCAATGTTCAGTTTGGCACACACTATATGCGCTATACGCTGGATGTTATGGATGGCCAGTCGGTGCTGGCTACGGCAGCCTACAATGCCGGACCTGCGCGCCCAAAACGCTGGGCAGCGCGACAGGCTATGGAAGGCGCGATTTATGCCGAGAGTATTCCGCTAAAAGAAACCCGCGAGTATGTGAAAAAAGTCATGGCCAACGCCTGTTTCTATGCGCAGAGACTTGGCACCAAAGCGCTGACGCTTAAACAGCGCATGGGTATCATTGCCGGTACCAGTGAGGGCGGTGCGCTGGATGCAGAAGAAAACGAATAAGGCGTAATATGAAAATCAGGCAAGTGTGTGTGTTGGGCGGCTCAGGCTTTGTTGGCAGCGCGGTAGTTGGTCAATTAAGCGCGGCGGGCTATACAGTCAAAGTGCTTACCCGCAGGCGAGAGAGAGCCAGGCACCTGATACTGCTACCTGAGGTGCAAGTAGTTGAAAGCGATATGCTGAATGATGTGGCGCTGGAGAATGAAATCAAAGGCAGTGACGCAGTGATTAATCTCATCGGCATTTTGCACCAGAACAAAAAAACTACATTCAAAACTATGCACGTTGAATTGCCAAGGCGTGTTGCCGCAATCTGCGAGAAACTGGGCGTCAAACGCTTTCTGCACATGAGCGCATTGCAGGCCGCTAAAAATGCACCCAGCGCTTATTTGCGTTCCAAGGCCGCGGGTGAGGCTGCGGTGATGGCACAAGCCGAGCAATTGCAGGTAACGGTGTTTCGCCCCTCGGTGATTTTTGGCCGCAATGACAATTTTCTTAACCTGTTTGCTACCTTGGTGAAATTATCACCCGTAGTACCTCTAGCCAAGCCGGACGCAAAATTTCAGCCGATCTGGGTAGAGGATGTGGCAAAGGCGTTTGTTGTGAGCCTGGAAAATACCGACACCTACGGTAAAAGTTATGATCTGGGCGGGCCACGGGTTTACTCCCTGCGCGAGCTGGTGCAATTTGTCGCTTTTGTGCTGGGCAAGAAACGCACGATTATCGGCCTCAACGACAAGCTCTCCTATCTGCAGGCGCGCGCCTTGGAGCTTCTGCCCATCAAGCTGATAACGCGCGACAATATTGATTCCATGCAAGTGGATAGTGTTGCGATGGGCGATTTCCCCAAAGTATTCGGCTTTAAGCCTACTTCGATGGAGGCCGTGGTGCCTGAATACCTGGCCGGCGATACGCCGAGAGCGGCGTATGACCGTTTCCGCACCATGGCTGGTCGCTAGGCCATCATGAGAATCATGCCATGAAGGTGTATATAGTTGGCGGGGCGGTACGTGACGAGCTGCTCGGCTTTACTGTGCAGGATAAAGATTACGTTGTCGTCGGCAGCACGCCAGCCGAGATGGAAGCCGCGGGCTACAAGCCGGTTGGCAAGGATTTTCCAGTTTTTCTCCATCCCAAAACGCATGATGAGTATGCACTTGCCCGCACCGAGCGCAAAACCGCCAAGGGCTACAAGGGTTTTGCCGTGCATGCTTCGCCAGAAGTGACTTTGGAAGAAGATTTAGCCCGCCGTGACCTTACCATTAACGCCATTGCCAAAGATGCAGATGGCAATCTGATAGACCCCTATAACGGCATTAAAGATATCAAGAGCAAAACTCTGCGCCATGTGAGCGAAGCGTTTGCTGAAGACCCGGTGCGCATCCTGCGCGCTGCGCGTTTTGCCGCACGGCTGCCGGATTTCACCGTAGCGCCCGAAACTTTTGCATTGATGCGCCAGATGGTAGAAGGCGGCGAAGTGGATGCGCTGGTATCCGAGCGCGTGTGGCAAGAGCTCGCCAAAGGCTTGATGGAAGCCAAGCCTTCGCGCATGTTTGAGGTGCTGCGCGAGTGCGGCGCCTTAACAAAGATACTGCCCGAAGTAGATCGCCTGTGGGGCGTGCCGCAGCCAGCGCAGCATCACCCCGAGATTGATACCGGCGTGCATGTGATGATGGTGATTGATTACGCCGCCGCCAAAGGTTACTCATTGCCGGTACGCTTTGCCGCGCTGACACACGACCTCGGCAAAGGCACCACGCCCAAAGATATGCTGCCGCGCCACATCGGGCATGAGGAGCGCAGCGTTAATCTGCTCAAGGATGTATGCAAGCGCCTGCGCGTGCCGAATGATTGTAGTGAGCTGGCGCATGTCGTCGCCAAGTTTCATGGTAAAGTACACCATGCGAAGGAGATGCGGTCAGGCACCGTGGTGCAGTTCCTGCACGATACCGATGCCATTCGCCAGCCAAATCGGTTTAAAGAATTTTTGTTAGCATGCGAAAGCGATTCGCGTGGCCGTACCGGGTTTGAAAACAAACCCTTTCCGATAGCAGATTATTGGTTGCGTGTGCTGGAGGCCGCAATGGCTGTGGATGCTGGGGCAGTGGCGAAAAAGTTTGATGAGCCGGAAAAGATCAAGCAGGCGGTGTTTGAGGCGAGGGTAGAAGCCGTCAAGCAGATTTTGTAGCGCAGGCGCCTGCGCTACATCACTCGTAGTGACTCCACATCCGTAGTACCTTCACCGTTTTTTCTTCCTCTACTACCTGATACACCAGACGGTGCTGGATATTGATGCGCCGCGAATAGGCGCCTGCCAAATCACCCATCAATTTTTCATAAGGCGGCGGGTTTTGGTAAGGGTTGCTGGCGAGAAGGTCCAGCAAGGCTTGGGCTTTATCTCTAAGGCCGGATGCCGAAATCTTCTTCGCATCCTTCTGCGTATGGCTGGTGTAGACCAGCTTCCAGGCAGCCATTATTTTTTACCAGCTTAGTTTTTCAGGCAGTTCTTTGGTCGATGTCTTCATACCTTCAATGATGGATTCACGCATACCGGGCA
>JBCKUK010000021.1:0-23144 GCA_038924905.1 Methylophilaceae bacterium
ATTACCGCTGGCGAGCCTGCAGGCATAGGCCTGGATTTATGCGTCATGTTGGCGAATTATCCTTTGAATGCAGGCGTCACTGTCATCGCCGATCAAAACGCTCTGCTGGCACGCGCACAAGCTCTTGGCCTGACACTGTCCATTCAGCAACCACAAACTCCTCCGCGTCCGCATCTGGGGGATGGCAAACTCACCGTCATGCATCAAGCCGCGCCCGAAACTATCGTTGCTGGACAGCTAAATTCTGCCAATAGCAGCTACGTCCTGCAGACATTAATGAATGCTGCTGATGGCTGTATCAATGGCGACTTTGACGCGATGGTCACCGCGCCAGTGCATAAGGGCATTATCAATGATGCGGGCATTGCCTTTACCGGCCACACGGAATTCCTGGCTGAACACACGGGTACCAAACAAGTGGTGATGATGTTGGTTGGCGGCGGAATGCGCGTAGCGCTCGCTACCACGCATTTGCCACTGAGTGCGGTCAGCAGCGCCATTACGCGAGCAAATATTGAAAGCACACTGCGTATTTTGCATCAAGATTTGGTGCATCGTTTTGCCATAACAAACCCGCGCATATTGGTCGCCGGGCTTAATCCACATGCGGGGGAAGACGGTTACCTGGGCAAGGAAGAAATCACCACTATCACGCCCGTATTGGAGAAACTGCGTGCCGAAGGCATGAACCTGATAGGGCCGTTGCCGGCGGACACTTTATTCACGCCGCATCATCTGGCAAAAGCTGATTGCGTGCTGGCCATGTATCACGACCAGGGCTTGCCAGTTTTGAAACACGCCAGTTTTGGCGGTGGCGTCAATGTCACGCTGGGCTTACCGATTATCCGCACCTCGGTTGATCACGGTACTGCCCTGGATTTAGCCGGTAAAGGCAACATCGAGATTGGCAGCTTGTTAGCTGCCATCCAGCTAGCAGTTGAACTCGCTGAACGCCAAAAAAAGATTGCATGAGACATATTCCCAAAAAACGCTTTGGTCAGAATTTTCTGTCCGACAGCGATATTACTCGCAGCCTGGTTGAAGCGATTCGCCCGCAGCCGGATGACCTCATGGTAGAGATTGGCCCCGGCCTGGGTGCGCTCACACAACCCTTGCTAAAAAAACTCAAGCATTTACATGTGATAGAACTAGACCGCGACATCGTCGCCTGGATGCATGGCCAATACGCCAAAAACAACATCGCCATCCATAATTCAGATGCACTGAAATTTGATTTTGCCTCGCTTGGTAAAAATTTACGGGTGGTTGGCAATTTGCCCTACAACATCTCAACCCCTATCCTGTTTCACCTGCTCGATAACATCGACAATATCGCCGATATGCACTTCATGCTGCAAAAAGAAGTGGTAGAGCGCATGGTGGCAGCGCCCTCTACCGCAGCCTACGGGCGACTCTCTGTCATGCTGCAGTACCGCTTGCAAATGGAATATTTATTTACCGTACCGCCGGAAGTGTTTGAACCGGCACCAAAAGTAGAATCTGCCTTTGTGCGGGCGGTGCCACACAAAAGCCTGCCCTGCGCGGCAAAAGATGAACAATTGTTCGCCAAGGTAGTCTTGAGTGCGTTTGGTCAGCGGCGAAAAACCTTGCGCAACACGCTCAAAGGCTTGCTGGATGATCAAGGATTCAAGAAGCTCAATATTGATCCACAATTACGTGCGGAGAATCTCTCGGTAGCGCAATTTGTCAGCATAGCCAACCACCTGCTTTAATTTAATTAGGGCTACACATCAAGTGCGCTCAATTGATATATCGCCTGATATAATTCCAGCCCTCAAGGGAGAGGAATAAATAAATGCAATTGATTTTATTAGGTGCCCCGGGCGCCGGTAAGGGCACGCAAGCCACCTACATCAAAGAAAAATTCAACATTCCACAGATTTCTACCGGTGACATGCTGCGCGCCGCAGTCAAGGCTGGCACCCCGCTTGGACTTAAGGCCAAGAGCTTTATGGACAGTGGCAGCCTGGTACCTGATGAGGTGATTATTGGCCTGGTGAAAGAACGTATCAAGGATGCTGATTGTCAGGCGGGCTTCTTGCTCGACGGCTTTCCACGCACTATCCCACAAGCTGAAGCCATAAAGCAAGCTGGCGTTGACATCGATTACGTCATTGAAATTGACGTGCCAGATGAGGAGATTATCAAACGTATGAGCGGCCGCCGCGTACATCCCACTTCTGGCCGCATTTATCATGTGATTTTTAACCCGCCAAAAGTAGCAGGCAAGGATGATGCAACGGGTGAAGACCTAGTGCAACGGGAAGACGACAAGGAAGAAACTGTACTTAAACGCCTGGGGGTCTACCATGACCAGACTGAGCAATTACTGGGCTATTATTCAGACTGGTCCAAACAGAATGCGGCCAAGACACCGAAGTACGTGCGCGTTTCTGGTATAGGCGCAATGGAGGAAATTCGCAACAACATATTCAAGGCGCTTGGATAGCCTTTCGCGTCTTCAGCAATTGCGATTATCCATCAAATCCTGAATCAGTGGTCCCAGGATAATTTCCATAGCCAGACCCATCTTGCCGCCAGGGACGACGATGGTGTTGCGGCGAGACATGAATGAATCCTTCAGCATGGATAAGAGATAAGGAAAATCTGCCATGCCCACATCACGGAAACGGATGATAACAAAACTCTCATCCAGTGTCGGAATGTCGCGCGATATAAAAGGATTGGATGTATCCACCGTAGCCACGCGCTGAAAGTTGATGTGCGTGTTGGAAAACTGCGGGGCAATATAATTGACATATGATGGCATGCGCCTGAGTATGGTATCTACTATAAGGTCGGCAGAATAGCCGCGATCAGAGCTATCTCGATGGATCTTCTGTATCCATTCCAGGTTAACCACCGGCACCACGCCTATGCCTAAATCCACATGACGGGCGATGTCCACGGTATCCGTTTTTACCAGTCCATGGAGCCCCTCGTAAAACAGTAAATCGGTATTGGCTGGCACGCCTTCCCATGGCGTAAATTCGCCAGCACCCAGCTTGGTTTTGTGGCGCGCGTTATACTCCTTGGCTTCATCCTCATTGTGCAGATAAAAACGTCTTTTGCCGCCACCAGTTTCCCCATAAGTTTCAAATAGTTCGGCAATCTTGTCGAAGTGGTTGGCCTCCGGGCCAAAGTGGCTGAAATACTGATTGCCTTTGGCTTCGGCTTTTCTCACTTCTTTACGGAATTCGGCGCGGTTCAGAGAATGAAAACTGTCGCCTTCAATCATCGCTGCGCTGATGTTTTCGCGGCGCAAAATCTGCTCGAAAGCGCGCTTGACAGTAGTAGTGCCGGCACCGGAAGATCCAGTCACAGCAATTACAGGATGTTTTTTGGACATCAACTCCTCCTTAAGATAACGACGCCCGTGCAAAAAGCTGCCGGGCACGATAATTAATTAAATTCACTTTATCATAGCTCGGCAACCCAGCACAGCAATGTGTGCGGCTTCAAGGTATAATTTTGCATCTTGAAATTACAATGTTAAGTAGCCGATATGCAGCAGCAATACCCTTTCCGCGAGATAGAGCAACAAGCCCAGCAGCATTGGGAAACCAACAAGACTTTTGCCGCGGCTGAAGATTCCAGTAAACCAAAATACTACTGTTTATCCATGTTCCCCTACCCCTCTGGCCGCCTGCATATGGGGCATGTGCGTAACTACACCATAGGCGACGTGCTGACGCGCTACCATCGCATGAAAGGCTTTAACGTGCTGCAACCGATGGGTTGGGATGCCTTTGGCCTGCCTGCGGAAAACGCCGCGATTCAAAATAATGTCCCGCCCGCCAAATGGACAGACGACAACATTGCCCACATGAAAGAGCAGTTGCAAAGCCTGGGGTTTGCCATTGACTGGAGCCGCGAGCTGGCGACCTGCAAGCCGGATTATTACAAGTGGAACCAGTGGCTGTTCCTGCGCATGCTGGAAAAAGGTATCGCCTACAAAAAAACGCAAACGGTGAATTGGGACCCGGTTGACCAGACTGTACTTGCCAACGAACAGGTGATTGACGGCCGCGGCTGGCGTACTGGTGCAGTGGTAGAGAAGCGCGAGATTCCCGGCTATTACCTCGGCATCACGCAATATAAGGAACAACTACTGGCTGACCTCAATAAGCTCCCCGGCTGGCCGGAACGCGTGAAGCTCATGCAGGCCAACTGGATAGGCAAGAGCACAGGCGTGCGCTTTGCCTTCACCCACGACATTCGTGACACGGCTGGAAATTTAATCGATGACGGCAAGCTGTGGGTGTTCAGCACCCGCGCCGACACCATTATGGGCGTGACTTTCTGCGCCGTTGCCGCCGAGCATCCGCTGGCTACTCGTGCCGCACAAAATAATCCAGCATTGGCTGCCTTCATCGAGAAATGCAAGCAAGGCTCGGTGATGGAAGCCGACATGGCGACCATGGAAAAAGAAGGCATGGATACCGGCTTGCAAGTCACCCATCCGCTCACCGGCGAACCAGTGCCGGTGTGGGTTGGTAACTATGTGCTGATGAGCTACGGCGAAGGTGCGGTGATGGCCGTGCCGGCGCATGATGAACGTGACTTCGGTTTCGCTAAAAAATATGGTTTGCCGATCAAGTCGGTTATCGCGCCTTCGTCATCAGTAGTACCCGCAGAACCGAAGATAACCATAGCTGGTAAGGAATACACGCCATGGCATGTTGTTGAGGGTCGACAATGGAAAGTCTCCGAGGAGGAGTGGAGTGACTACAACACTTCCGATGGATTTTTGGCAGACGGTTCAGGCCCGTATTGGGATCGCCTGAAAGGCATGTGGTCTGGCTTTGCTCGTGAGGAAATCGGCAACATCTTCGCTGAACTTGGTTTAGGCGGCACAAAAGTGCAATGGCGCCTACGCGACTGGGGCATTTCCAGACAAAGATACTGGGGCTGTCCTATCCCCATCATCCACTGCGACACCTGCGGCGACGTACCCGTGCCGGATGACCAACTGCCAGTGAAACTGCCGGAAGATTGCGTACCAGATGGTTCCGGCAATCCGCTACACAAGCGTGCTGATTTCATCAACTGCACCTGCCCCAAGTGCGGCAAGCCCGCCCGCAGGGAGACCGACACCATGGATACCTTTGTAGATTCGAGTTGGTACTACGCGCGCTATGCCAGCAAGTTCAGCCCGGACGCGATGGTGGACGCAGAAACCAGCCAGTGGATGCCGGTGGATCAATACATCGGCGGCATCGAACACGCGATTTTGCACCTGTTGTATTCGCGCTTTTTGAGCAAAGTCATGCGTGACATGGGGCTAGTCAGTTACGACGAGCCGTTTGCCAATCTGTTGACGCAGGGCATGGTGCTCAACCACATCTTCTCGCGTCGTACAGACAAAGGCGGTATCGAATATTTCGCGCCGGAAGAAGTGGGGCTAATCCACGACGCTAGCGGTAAGATCACTGGCGCAAGAATGCTTGCCGACGGCCAGCCGGTGGATTTTCAGGGCATGGGAACCATGTCAAAATCCAAGCGTAACGGGGTTGACCCAGAATATATTATCGAGAATTATGGTGCCGATACCGCACGCTTTTTCATGATGTTCGCTTCACCGCCGGAGCAAACATTGGAATGGTCGGATAGCGGCGTGGAGGGCAGTCATCGTTTTCTCAAGCGGGTGTGGGCTTTTGGTCAAGAATTAATCAAGTTACGTAACAATATGGATTTACCCCTATCGTGGTCTCGGGACGAAGCAGACGATGAAACAGTGGCCTTTCGGAGAGTAGTTCATGTATTGCTGAAGCAGGCGAACTTCGATCTCAGCAAGCTACAGTTTAATACCGTAGCATCGGCAACAATGAAGGTACTCAATGCGCTAGAGGCTTTCGGAGCTCATCCCGTAATGTATGAGCAAGGGCAGCTTAATGCCCTCCTTGCTAATCGCCAGCGGACGTTCGCTCGCGAAGAAGCATTCAGAATCCTACTTGCCGTACTTTCCCCAATCTCACCACATATTGCCTACGCGCTATGGCGCGACCTTGGTTATGGCGACGACATCCTGACCGCCGAATGGCCGGAACCGCTGGAAGAAGCCATGGCGCAAGACGAGGTCACACTGGTCATCCAGGTCAATGGCAAACTGCGCGGCAACATGACAGTTGCTCGCTCGCTGGACAAGGAAGCGCTGGAAAAACTCGCACCAACACAACCTTGCGTGCAAAAATATCTGGCGGATGGCGCCAGCGTGCGTAAAATAATCGTGGTGCCGAATAAACTCATTAACATCGTAGTTGGATAATTAGCGGGATAAAACTCATGTCAATTTTCAGTAGCCGTCATTTACGTCTGACATTTACGCTGATATGCACTTTGGCGCTCTGTGCCTGCGGCTTTCAGATGCGTGGGCTGACCAATCTCCCATTTGAGAATTTATATATAGAAGGCCACAGGCTAACGATTACCAAGGACTTGAAGAAGTCACTGGCAGTCAATAGTGTAGCCATAGTTACCGATCAGAAACAAGCTGATCTGATGCTGGAATTAATGAGCGAAGTAAGCGAGCGCAAGATTCTTTCGCTCAGTGGTGGCGGTAAAGTGCGTGAATTTGAACTTATCTACCGGGTAAATTTTCGCCTACGCGACCCATCCAGTGAGCTTTGGGGTGAAACACAAGAAGTCGAAGCACGACGTGACTTTTCGTATGACGATAGCCAATTGCTCGCCAAACAGTTTGAGGAGGCGCAGCTATTTGAGGATATGAAATCTGATGCTGTGCGGGAGATTATGCGCAGACTGGTTGTGCAGAAGCCAGCCCCTAAAGCTACCAACTAGCCTTTCATGCGCCTACAGCCGCAGCAACTCAAGCAGCACCTGAAACAAGGCCTGAAGCCGCTCTATGTCCTCACTGGTGACGAGCCGCTAGCCCAGCGCGAATGCCTGGATGAGTTGCGCCAGGCTGCCCGTGACAGTGGCATTGATGAGCGCACAAGCTTGACTGTGGATCGCTATTTTAATTGGCAACAAATCTCCGCATTCGGTCAATCTATTTCGCTGTTTGCCAGCAAACGCCTGCTGGAAGTCAACATCCCATCCGGAAAGCCAGGTCTTGATGGTAGCAAGGCACTACAGGCGCTGGCTGAGAAACCAATCGAAGATACCGTTGTCATTATCGTTCTGCCTAAAATCGATTGGAAGGATCAGAAGACAGCGTGGTATGCAGCACTTGAGCAGGCCAGCGTATTGGTAGCGCTACAAGAAGTTGAAGCAGAGCGCCTGCCGCAATGGATTGCTAAAAGACTGGCTTTGCAAAACCAGCATGCCGATGATGCAACGCTGGAATTTATCGCCCATCAGGTAGAAGGCAATTTGCTCGCCGCACATCAGGAAATCCAGAAACTTGGCCTGCTTTACCCTGAGGGCGCATTGGCTGGCGTAGCAGTGCGTGAGGCGGTTCTTAATGTATCGCGTTATGATGCCTTTCAGCTGGGCGAGGCCGTACTGGCGGGCGACAGTGGGCGTACCGTAAGAATTTTACAAGGTTTGCAGGATGAAGGTGCACAGCCGGTAGCCGTAATGAACCCGCTGATGTGGATATTAAGGCCGCTGGTGAGAATAAAGCAGGCTGAAGCACGTGGTGAGAATATATCCGCTGTCATGCAGCAAGCGAGAATTTTTGGCGACAGGCAAGCCCTGACAAAGCGCGCACTTGCCCGTTTAAGTGTGCGACAGTTACAGGCCGCGCTGCTCAAGCTGGCGGAGATTGATAAAACCGCCAAGGGCTTGCTGAAAGGCGATGCCTGGCTGGAAATTTCCAGACTGTGTTTTGGTTTGGCAAAAGTGAATAAACGCGCCAAGGCGCACTGAAGGTAATGATGGACATTAAGAATTACATGAAAAATTTGGGGGTTGCGGCCAGAGCGGCTTCACGCCTGATGGCGAAGGCGGATACCAATACCAAGAACCTTGCGCTCAGCAGTATTGCGCAGGCGATTCTACGTGAAAAAACCGCGCTGCTGGCCGCCAATAAACAAGATATGGACGCCGCCCGCGCCGCCGGTATGGATGCCGCCATGCTGGACAGGCTCGCGCTTTCTGAAAAATCCATCACTGCCATGGCGGAAGGCTTGAAACAAATCGTCGCACTGGCGGACCCTATTGGTGAAATCAGCAACCTCAAATACCGTCCTTCCGGTATCCAGGTTGGCAATATGCGCGTACCGCTGGGCGTGATTGGCATTATTTACGAAGCACGGCCTAATGTGACGATAGATGCGGCTGGGCTTTGCATCAAGTCTGGCAATGCGGCTATTTTGCGTGGTGGCTCTGAAGCCATGCACTGCAATCAGGCACTGGCAAAACTGGTATTTGAGGGGCTGGATGCTGCTGGCTTGCCTGCCGCCGCTGTACAGGTCGTTGAAACAGCTGACCGTGCTGCTGTGGGCGAGCTCATCACCATGAAGGAATATGTGGATGTTATTGTGCCACGCGGCGGCAAGAGCTTGATTGAGCGCATTTCCAATGAGGCGCGCATTCCTGTCATCAAGCATCTGGATGGCAACTGCCATGTCTATGTAGATGACGAAGCCGATCTTGACAAGGCTTTGCGTATTGTGGAAAACGCCAAGACACAGCGGCTCGGTACTTGCAATACTGCGGAATCGCTGCTGATTGCTCGTAGCGTAGCGATAACCATGCTGCCTAAAATTGCTGCCATGTTGATCGCCAAAGGTACAGAAATCCGCGGCTGCGCTGAAACGCAAAAGCTGGTGCCGAAAGCCAAAGTTGCGACCGAGCAAGACTATTACACCGAATACCTGGCTGCAATTATTTCCTGCAAGGTGGTAGCTAGTGTGGACGAAGCTATCGCGCATATCAACAAGTATTCATCGCAGCATACGGACGCCATCGTCACTGAAAATTACACCAGCGCACGCCAGTTCTTGCGTGAGGTGGATTCCAGCTCGGTTCTCGTCAATGCCTCAACCCGCTTTGCTGACGGATTTGAATACGGCCTGGGTGCAGAAATCGGCATCTCGACGGATAAACTCCACGCACGCGGCCCGGTGGGCTTGGAAGGATTAACCAGCGTGAAATATATCGTGCTGGGCGATGGCGAGGTACGTGCATAGTTGCAAGCTGCTGGTAATCTCGCCATAGGAATCCTGGGGGGTACTTTTGACCCCATCCACTTCGGCCATCTGCGTATGGCGCAGGAGCTGCTGCAAGCGCTCGATTTGAGCGAAGTGCGCTTTATCCCCGCTGCAACACCGCCACTTAAGAAACAACCTGTCACTTCTGCAAGTGATCGTGCGGCAATGGTGCTGCTCGCGATTGCAAATAACGCAGCGTTCAGCCTGGATGAGCGTGAACTTGGGCGCAGTGGCACTTCTTACACCATAGACACCCTGTTGTCGCTGCGCAAAGAACTTGGAACTGGCGTGTCACTGTGTTTGCTGATGGGCAGCGACGCTTTTCTCGGTTTACCAAATTGGCAGCGTTGGCAGGAATTGCTCAATTACTGCCATATCATCGTCGCTCATCGAGCCAATATCGCCCCCGCTACGCAAGCAATGTCAGCCCAGCTTAGAAACTTGTGGGAAAAGTCTGTGTCAACTCATGCCGAAGATATAACAAAGAAAACGGCCGGAACTATCTTGATGCAGCCCATCACGCAGCTTGATATTTCTGCAACCAGAATTCGTGAAGATTTAAACTGTAATATCTCGCCGCGTTATTTAATGCCGGAAAGCGTGATTGATTTTATTCACAGCCACCGGCTGTATGTCAGCGCTAAGGCTGCAACTACTTAAACTCAAAGGGAAATTTGAATGTTTTTTGCAAAGAAAAAAAGGGTGATTCAACTAAAGGTTTTGATTGGGCCGGCCTAGGCTGGCAATACCTGTTTTTCTGGTACTTTTCCGGTATCGCCCAGCTCATTATCTTGTTCACTGGCACCGCAGGCTTTGTGGGCACGCGCGCAGCCTTGATATTTAGTACGCTTTGGCTGGTGCCTACGCTACTTTTCCCACATAAAGCCAGGGTAATCTCGGCGGTGATTGGTCTGGCTCTGCTGCCATTTTCGTTATTAAGCTTGGGCTATCTCTCCATTTACCGTCAAGAATTTTCCCAAAGCGTGCTTTATGTTGTATTTGAGTCGAATGCATCCGAATCGGCGGAGTACCTCTCCACCTACTTTAGCTGGTGGATAGTACTGGGGTTAATGGTCTATAGTCTGGGTGCATTTCTTTTGTGGAGAAAGGTCAGGCCGGTTTATATACCAAAAAGTCGTGCTGTCACTGTAAGTATGATTCTTCTTGTGGCGCTCTTCCTGTCGCCATTTTTCACACACATGGTCATCAACCATCGGACTTTTGACGATGCAAGAGAAAAATTAGAATCCCATATGGAGCCGGCAGTCCCCTGGCAGGCGGTAGTGGGTTACCTTGGCTATCAACGTCAATTAAGTAACATGCAAGAGCTGTTGAAAGAAAACGCCAAAATACCGCCGCTAAAGAATCTGAAAGATGATCTGGCAAATACACCTGCTACCTTGGTACTGGTCATTGGCGAATCAACCAACCGGCAGCGCATGAGCTTGTACGGGCATCCACGGCCAATCACACCAAATCTTGATAGCATGGCGCAGTGAGCTCAGCATCTTCACCAATGTGATTGGCCCACGTCCTTACACCATTGAAAACTTGCAACAGGCCTTGACCTTTGCCGACCAGCAAAATCCCGATTTATACCTGACCGAACCCTCGATGATGAACATTATGAAACAGGCCGGGTACAAAACTTACTGGATTACCAATCAGCAAACCATGACCAAGCGTAATACCATGCTCACCACGTTTTCACAGCTAACTGACGAGCAATACTATTTGAACAATAACCGCAGTCAGGACGCAAGACAATATGACAGTTCTGTGTTTGTGCCTTTTCAAGAGGTATTAAAACAACCCGCGTCGCGCAAATTTATTATCGTGCATCTGCTCAGCACACACATGAATTATAAATACCGCTATCCACAAGAATATGCCAAATTTACCGACCGGCAAGGCGTGCCGCCCTGGGTGACCGATGGCAGCCAATTATCGCTTTATAACAGCTACGATAATGCCGTGCTTTTCAACGATTTTGTGGTTTCAAAGCTGATTAAAGATTTCGCAGCAACAGACCCGAATGGCTTTCTGGTCTATTTTTCTGACCATGGCGAAGAAGTCTATGATACGCCCGGCCTTAATTTCCATGGCCGCGCCGAAGCCAGCCCGCTGACAACCATGTACACCATTCCATTCCTGATCTGGACTTCGCCAAAATGGAAAGAAACGCGTCCACAAGATTTCAGGGCGGCATTGGATCGTCCTTATAGCACCACAGATTTTATATACACATGGATCGATCTGGCAAGGCTGCATTTTGATAAATTTGACCCTACAAAGAGTTTGGTGAATAAAGACTTTAAGGACTACCCAAGATATATTGGGGATCCCTACGCAGAAAAAGGGCTGGTCGACTTCAATCTTGTTATTGAAAAAGCAGAGAAGCAAAAAGCCTTGATGGAATTCAAGAAGCAATAGCTAATGGATACACTCAGCCACGCGCTGTGGGGTTATGGTTTGTTTGGCTATAAGCGCTATGCCTGGCTGGCAGTTTTTTTGGCGCCATGCCCGACCTCATCTCATTCGGTGCTTTTCTGGCAATGCAGATCGCCAATGGCGCATGGCAGCCTGGCCCGCCACCACTTGCCATTTTACCTGCTTGGCTATACACCAACTATTCGCTCGGCCATAGTTTTGTTGTCTGTTTGCCCATCATCGGCCTCGTCAGTTTGTGGCGCCGCGATATCGCCTTTGCCATGCTGGCCTGGCCGTTTCATATCGTGCTCGATTTCCCGTTTCACTCATTTCAATATTTTCCCACCCCTATTTTCTGGCCAATCTCAGGCTTCAAGATTGATGGCATCCCGTGGTCGCACTGGTATATCTGGCTGCCTAACGTCGCTGGCTTAGGTCTTTTATTGACTTACCGCTGCAAGCAAATGAGAAAGCGTCGGCGCAAGGACTAGTGCGTGCACGCACTATTGAAGATAAAATAGGCCAATCAATACGCGTCATCCGGATTAAAAGGAGTTGTCTATGTTTAAACACAATCTAACCCGCAATATATCTGCCACCCTAATCATCGCGCTCACCTTGGTGGTAACTGGCTGCGGCACCAATCCGGTCACCAAAGAGAGAGAGTTTCAGCTGGTATCCGAAAGTCAGGAAATCTCCATCGGCCAAAAGAATTATTCGCCTGCACGCCAATCGCAAGGCGGCGATTACGTAATTGACCCAGAGTTAACCGCTTATGTGCAAGGTGTGGGCAACAAGCTCGCTGCGGTTTCTGACCGGCAATTACCTTATGAATTTGTGGTGCTCAATAATTCTGTGCCTAACGCCTGGGCTATGCCCGGCGGCAAAATCGCCTTTAACCGTGGTCTGCTCTACGAGCTTAACAGCGAGGCCGAGCTGGCCGCCGTGCTCAGCCACGAGATTGTGCATGCAGCTGCTCGCCACGGCGCAAAGAGCATGGAGCGCGGTGTGTTGTTGCAAGCTGGCATCATGGCTGTGGGTTTGACTACGCAAGATAGCAATTATGCCAACCTGATGGTAGGCAGCGCGCAAGTAGGCGCGCAGCTCGTTGCCACCAAATATGGACGTGATGCCGAATCAGAAGCTGATCTTTATGGCATGCAATACATGAAAAAAGCTGGCTACGACCCAGCCGCCGCTGTGGCGCTACAAGAGACTTTTGTGCGCCTCTCCAAAGATAAAAAATCCAATTTTCTGCAAGGCCTTTTTGCCAGCCACCCGCCCTCGGATGAGCGCGTAGCGGCCAACAAGGCAACCTTGTCGCAATTAGGCGCAGGCGGCGAATGGGGTAAGGAGATTTATGCGCAAAAAGTGGGTAAGCTAAAAGCTACCCAGGCTGCCTATAAAGCCTACGATGATGGCGTGAAAGCGCTGGCTAAAAAAGATATCCCAGGAGCTACCACGCTCGCCAAGCAAGCAATAGCGGGTGAGCCACGTGAAGCACGCTTTCAAGACCTGTTAGGTGATATTGCACTCTCCCAGAAAAAGCTGCCGGATGCGCTGGGCTATTACGAAAACTCCATTAAAATGCAGTCCGATTACTTTAAACCCCACATTCAAAGCGGTATCGCGCTTTATAATTCAGGCCGCAAAGCTGAAGCTGAACATCACCTCACGCGCAGCATCGAACTCTTGCCAAATGCGCCTGGGTATTATTATCTGGGCGAGATTGCCGAAGGACGCGGCGATATTGATAGTGCGCTTAAAAATTATGAAGCCGCTTCCGGCTCAAACTCTGAAGTCGGCAAAGCCTCCAGCGAGCGCCTGGTGCGCCTGGATATGCCGCGTAACCCGGGCAATTATTTGAGGGCTGCGCCACGCATGGATAGCAGCGGCAATTTATATGCCGTGGTTGAAAACCCAACACCGTTGGCAGTGGGCCGCGTTAAAGTCCATGCAGTGCGCCTTGATGCAAAAACTGGCCGCACTGTATCACAGAGCGGCCAGTTTACCATCACCTCCGGTATTGCGTCCGGCAAGCAAGGCCAGGTACAGGTTAATGGCGTGCACCTAAAGAACCAAAAAGAGCTACAGCTATACAAGATTGTGGTGGATGGCGCAGAAGTAGCTAAGTAGCGGAGATAGGCTTAATGGCTCCGAGCTAACCACGGCTTCACGGACACTTTTTAAAAGGGGACAGACCACATTTTATTTCAAGTCCAAACAATTAGCAACGATTTCAAAATTAACCTCCTCCTGCCAAGGCACCACGCCTAGGCAAGGCGCTTTGATTTGCGCTTTTAAGGTGCTTAAGTTTTCATCCAACATCAGCATGGCTTGGTCTGTGCTATTCGCCACCCAGCCTGCAAGTGTTAAGCCGCGCGCTTCAATTACCTCTAGCGTGAGTAAGGCGTGATTCAAACAGCCCAGGCGCATGCCAACAACAAGGATGATGGGGATATCAAGCTCCGCTGCTAAATCTGCGCTATTAAAATGGTCGCCTAGCGGCACACAAAAACCACCTACGCCTTCAACAATAAGCACATCTGCTTTTTTGCCCAGCGCATCAAACGCGCCTTTAATCACTGACGCCTTGATCTCACAATTAACTTCTTTTGCGCCAATATGCGGTGCATAAGCGCCCGCAAAAGCATAAGAGCAGAGCTGCTCATGAGGCGCAGCAACGTTGCTGGCTTTCATCAGCATGGCAACATCGGCGGATAGCAATTTGCCATCTACCAATTCACAGCCAGCCGCAACGGGTTTCATGCCGATGGATTTAAGCCCTTGTTGCGCAAACTGATAGACCAGCGCACTTGCGATGAGAGTTTTGCCCACGCCAGTATCGGTGCCGGTAATAAAATATGCTTTTGTCATGTGCGCTTGTGCAGGGTAATCGGCACACTACCGTCTTCAAACCGGATTTTTGGTTCAGGCTTCCAGGCATGGCCGTAAACCACCTCAAATGTGGCTGGCAGTTTGCCATCCGTCCTGAACTCTTCATAATTCTCGGTGAGTTTTTTTAAAAAGCCTTTACCCAGCAAACCGCGGCTGCGGCCAGCAGTAGCGTTATGGGCGCCCAGGGCTTTGAGGTCACGCATTACGGCTATCGCGTCATTATAAGTCAGCACAAAACGCTCAACATCAAGCACGGGCGCGGTAAAGCCTGCGCGGATGAGGGCATCGCCGATGTCATGCATATCAATAAAACGGCTGACGTGCACATGGTTGGGGTCGGCGCTTGTAGCAAACCTCAATTCCTTCAAGGTATCCGGGCCAAAGGTGCTAAACATAACTAAACCTTCTGGCTGCAATACGCGGTGCGCCTCCTGAAAAACCAGGTCGAGATCATTGCACCACTGCAGCGCGAGGTTGGACCACAGCAAACCCAGGCTGGATGATTGAATAGGCAAACTTTCAATATCGGCGCACAACAGACTTTGCCGCGCAAAACCCGGCAAACGCCGGAACCAGCTGATTCTGTTTTTTGCCTGCCGCAACATCCCAAGCGCAATATCGAAAGAGATGATGCGACTCGCGGGAAACCGCCTTGCCAGACCAGCACTGGCATGACCTGTGCCACAACCTGCGTCCAATATGGTTTGTGGTGCAATCTTGGCTAGGTCTAAACGACTGAACATGTGAGACTCTACCTCTGCCTGCAACACTGCGGCTGCATCATAGGTTTTTGCGGCACGGTCAAACGAGGCGCGAACCCTGGCCTTATCCAGATAATAGACATCACTCATACACCAGGCTCAAGAAACTCGATAAGCGCAGAGATAAATTGCTCGGGGTGCGAAAGAAATGGTGCATGTGAAGCGCCCGCAATCACCCGCAGGCGACCAAACGGTAGCTGTTGTGCCAGCCAGTGCGCGGCTTGCACCGGCACCAGGGTATCGCGATCACCATGAACAAGCAGCGCTGGCGTCTTAAGATTTTCAATCTCGGATCGTAAATCTGTTTCAAGCAAGATGCGTAAGGCTTTTTGCAGTGTCCCCTGGGTAGGCACTGGGCGCTCGACAAAGGCGGCGCGAAGCTGTTTCACCGTGCTGCGCGTTGCGCTGGAGCTCATGCATTGCAGCGTTAGGAACTTGATGAGCGTAGCTTGGTAGTCCTGATTAAATTGACTGGCAAACTGTTTGAACACGCTGGCTTTGATGCCATTTTTCCAGTCAGCAGCATTTACAAAACGCGGGGTTGCCCCAACCAGCACCAGGCGGCGCACCTTGTCTGGCTCAAGCAGAGCGATACGCATGGCAATCTGTCCACCCAAAGACCAGCCGCAAATATCCGCTTTGAATGGCAGCATTTCAACCACTGTTTCGGCGACCGCTTGCAGGTGAGCTGGCTCAATAGGGCTACTAAAGCCCATGCCAGGCAGATCAACAACGTGCAAATAAAAATGCTGCGATAATTTCTTGATAATGGGTTGCCATAAACCGCCGTGTATTCCCCAGCCGTGGATCAAAACTAGATTTTGCGGGGTGCTATTAAAATTGCCATGAGTTTCAATATATAAGCTCAAGTCAGCTCCTTTTCGGCAGTATGTAGCGCATCAATCAAGCGCTTAACGTCATCCAGACTGTGCGCCGCAGATAATGAAATACGCAGGCGCGCTGACCCTTTCGGCACTGTCGGCGGACGTATTGCTGGCACCAGAATGCCCGATGTTAGCAAATGCTCACTTAAGCTTGAAGCGGCTTGATTGCTACCTATTATCAATGGCTGTATCGCTGTTTGCGAGTCGGTCAATTGCCAATTTTTCAGAAGTAAATTTGATCTCAAGTAATCAATCAACTGCTTCAAATGGTCTCGGCGCGCCTCGTCCTGCTCGATAATTCTAAGCGCAACCAGCGCTGTTGCAGACAATGCCGGCGGGCTGGCAGTAGTGTAAATATAAGTACGTGCCTGCTGCAATAAATAATCAATCAGCACAGTATCGCCCGCGACAAAGGCACCGAACACCCCAACCGCTTTACCCAAAGTTGCCATGTAAATAATGCGTTTTGATGCTACGTTAAAGTGGCTCAAAATGCCACGCCCCTGCTGCCCTAAAACACCAAACCCATGCGCATCATCCAGCAGCAGCCAGGCATCATATTTTTCGCACAACTTCAATAATTCAGGCACAGGTGCCAGGTCACCATCCATACTAAACACCGCATCAGTAAGCACTAACTTTCGTGTTGCCTGGCTTGTTTGCAACATTTTTTTCAGTGCTGCAAGGTCGTTATGCGGGTAACGCTTGAGTTCAGCGCGAGAAAGAATGGCTGCATCGTTAAGTGATGCGTGGTTGAGCTTGTCGACAAATATTGCGTCGCCACGTCCTACAAGCGCAGTAACGACGCCGAGATTGGCCATATAGCCGGTAGAAAATAGCAAGGCGGCAGGCAGCCCAACAAAATCCGCCAGCGCTTTTCCCAGTTGCTGATGATGCTGATGATGACCGGTAATCAGATGCGATGCGCCACTTCCCACCCCTGATTTTTCCGCGCTTTTCTGTAATGCGACAATAAGCCGGGGATGGTTGGCCAAACCAAGATAATCGTTGCTGCAAAATGAAAGTACGACGCGGCCATCAACAACGATATGTGCACCTTGTGCGCTTTCCAATAGACGTAGCTTACGCAACAATCCACTACTGGCACGCTCATCAAGCTCAGCTTGCAAACCGGCAAATAATTTATTCGCAGCCAATGGCTAACTTAAGCCGAGTGAATGCCAGGCTTGTTGATACCAAGTTTGGCAAATAATTTCTTGTCCGCTTCGGCCTTGGGGTTGCCTGTCGTCAGCAATTTTTCGCCGTAAAAAATCGAGTTCGCGCCAGCAATAAAACAAAGTGCCTGTATGGCTTCTGACATGCTTTGACGGCCGGCAGACAGGCGCACATAACTCGCTGGCATAGTAATGCGCGCCGCCGCAATGGTACGTACAAACTCCAGTGGATCCAGCGCGTCTGTACCATGTAATGGCGTGCCTTCTACCTGCGTAAGCAAATTGATAGGCACGCTTTCTGGTGGGCGTTCCATATTGGCAAGCTGCGCCAGAAAACCTGCGCGCTGTTTGCGTGTTTCACCCATGCCAATGATGCCACCACTGCATACATGAATATCGGCTTCGCGCACACGCTCCAGCGTATCCAGGCGGTCCTGATAGGTGCGCGTAGTGATTACTTCGCCATAAAATTCAGGGGCGGTATCCAGATTGTGGTTGTAGTAATCCAACCCGGCTTCCTTCAGTTGCTCCGCCTGGCCGTCTTTTAGCATGCCCAAAGTGGCGCAGCTCTCTAGCCCCATGGCTTTTACCGCTGCTACCATTTTGAGAACAGGCTCTAAATCGCGCTGCTTGGGGCCACGCCACGCGGCACCCATGCAAAAGCGCGTTGCGCCGCTGTCTTTTGCGGCTTGCGCCGCTGCAACAACGTCATCCAACGCCATTAAATCCTGATCTTCAACATCGGTGTGATAACGTGCCGCTTGCGGGCAATAGCTACAATCCTCCGAACAGCCGCCGGTTTTAATGGAGAGCAAGGTGCTGACTTGTACAGCGTTGGGGTCAAAGTGTTCGCGGTGCACGCTTTGCGCGCGGTAGATCAAATCGCTGAAGGGCAGCTCAAACAATTCAACAATCTGTGCCACACTCCAACGCATTTCAGCTTCACTTTTAGATACACTACGCTTAATGGTGCTGGTATTGATGATTGTTTCAGTGACGGTTTCAAGCATTGTTGGTCTCCGCTGGTTTCAGGAACCTCTGATTAATGTGAGGTGAATTATATCTTGTTAAGAAGAAAGACAGCAATTGATTAACCAATGGTCAAAATTTAATCAAATGTTTTTACCGCAAGCCTGCATGCTCTGCACGGCAAGCAATGGCGGTGCACTGGCGCTATGTAGTGATTGTCTGAAAGGCTTGCCCTGGCATAATGCGGCGCGTTGTCCGCAATGCGCATTACCTGCCTTGGATAATCAACTTTGCGGTCATTGTCTTCATTCGCCGCCGGATTTTGACGCCACGCAAGCTTTGTTCCGCTACGAATATCCGTTTGACGCCATGCTGCAACGTTTTAAATACAATCAGCAGCTAGCGATGGCAAATACTTTCGGCACGCTGCTGGCTAGCTCTATCAAGCTCACGATACGGCCTGATGTCATTATTCCCATGCCGCTGCACCCGAAACGCCTGCAACAACGCGGATTTAACCAGTCGCTCGAATTCAGCCGCATTTTAGCCAAACAGTTCAATATAAGACTGGATCACCAATCCTGCATTAGAACAAAGCTAGCACCGCCGCAAGCCAGCTTGCCATTGAAGGCACGGGTGAAGAATATGCGCGGTGCTTTTCGCTGCAATAGCCAATTGAAGGGTTTACGCATTGCGCTGGTAGATGATGTGATGACGACCGGCGCCAGCTTGAATGCGCTTGCCAGTGCGGTTAAAAAGGCTGGTGCGACACATGTAGAATGTTGGGTTTTGGCGCGCACCCTGCCCCGGTGATTGCGGCAGAAAACCGCAACTAGCGCAAGCGCTGGCGAATTTGCTTCAAACGCTGGTCAACAAACTGTGCCAGTTCAGGGCTCAGATTGGCGTCATTTTGTGCACGCTAAAATGCTTCCTGCGCTTCTTCAGCGGTCTGGCCAGTGCCCATTGTTGCAAAGTCAACAACGCTATCACCCAGCTCCTGCCCCAGCTCTTGCGCCAGACTGGATATTTTTTCGGTATGGCGGTAAGTACGGTCGATCACCTGCAACACGTAGCTTTCCAGGACAACCGCCAGCTCGATCTCTCTACGCAGCAAACGTGCAATTTCGTCATAAGCAAATAAATCGGTAGGGTCGGCTATCCCTACCAGATAGCTATTGTCACGATCTTCCAGCACAATGGCACGGAAGCGTCGCGCCTGGGCTTCTGGCAACTTTCTCAGAGTTTCTGTTTTTGTGTTGTACTGCTTGAGGTCAATGAACGGGATTTGCAACTGACGTGCCAGTGCTTCAGAAATCTGTGTTTCTGTGACGTAACCACTTTCAACAAAAACCCTACCTAACTTGCGGCCGGAACGTTTCTGCTCTTCCAGTAATTTAGTGAGCTGGTCTTCTGTAATTAATGCTTGCTGAACTAGAATTTCACCGAGACGAATTTTTTCCGGACGTGGCATGCAGGCCTCAAAATTATCTATTGTGGTTTATCATAAACCAATTCTATGTCATTGATCGCAAAAAACAATCTAAACCATGTTCGATATTATTCTTTATCAGCCGGAAATACCGCCCAACACCGGCAATATCATTCGCCTGTGCGCCAATACTGGGGCAGGCTTGCATCTGGTAAAGCCTTTGGGATTTTCACTGGAAGACAAGCAATTAAAGCGCGCCGGGCTGGATTATCACGAATTTGCCACGCTAAAAATACATGAGAGCTGGCAAACTTGCTGCGAGGTACTGGCTGGCAGGCGTATGTTTGCGCTGACTACCAAGGGTAGCGCACGTTACAGCGATATAAAATTCAAACCTGGGGATGTGTTTGTATTTGGCCCGGAAACACGCGGCCTGCCGCCTGAAATACTCGAGCAATTTGCGCCAGAGAACAAGATTCGCCTGCCGATGCTGCCGCAAAGTCGCAGCCTGAATTTATCCAACTCCGCCGCAGTGCTAATTTATGAGGCTTGGCGGCAGAATGGCTTTGAAGGCGGGGTTTGATTGTCATTCCTGCGTTATCTTTTACCCCCACCCTAGCCCTCCCCCTTAAAGGGTGAGGGAGCCAACATATAATTAGCGCTCCTTCCCCTTAATTTAGGGGGAAGTTGAGCAAACAAGAGAATCCAAAGCCGTGAGTGAAAGCGCTCCTTCCACTTTTTAAGGGGAAGGTTGGGATGGGGGTGGGGTCTGATTGTCATTCCCGCCTGCGCGGGAATGACGAACTAGAAGGAGAGTTTGCAGGGCATTAGCGCGGGTCGGGGAAAACCAATGCCTGATATTCAAAGGATTGCTGCTTAGCTGACGCTTAAAACAAATTAGTGGGATTCCGCCTTCTGCTCTCTCTTAAGCAGGTTTTCAACTGCCACTCGAGGTGACCTGCCGTGTGATAGCACTTGATCTACCTCTTGCGTAATCGGCATCTCCACGCCCAGCTCAGCGGCGCGCTTGAGTACCTCTCGCGCCGTATGCACACCCTCGGCTACGTGACCCAGACTGTGCAAAACCTCATCCAGAGTTTGACCGTGAGCCAGGCGTAAGCCCACTTCTCGATTGCGCGAATAATCACCGGTGCATGTCAGTACCAGGTCGCCAATGCCGGTCAAGCCCATAAAAGTTTCCCGCTTGCCGCCCAAAGCCATACCAAAACGCGTCATCTCAGCCAAGCCGCGAGTAATCAGGGCTGCGCGCGCATTGGTGCCAAACTGCATGCCATCACTAATGCCGGCGGCAATCGCCATGACATTCTTAATCGCGCCTCCTACCGATACACCAATGACATCGGTACTGGTATAAACCCTGAAATTGCCGCTGTGCAGCATTGCACCCGCTTTACGTGCAAAAGCCTCGTCAGGTGACGCGATAGTGGCTGCGGTGGGTAAATCTCTTACCAGTTCCGCCGCAAAGCTGGGGCCTGAAAGTGCGCCCCACAAATGGCCGTTGCCTAACACTTCTTGCGCAACCTCATGTGGTAATTTGGCTGTGCCACTTTCCAGACCTTTAGAGGCCCAAATGACAGGTACCTTACAACCCAGTTTTTTGATGGCTTCCAGCATGCCGCGAAAGCCGGCGGTAGGCACCACAGACAGAATTAAATCAGAGTCTTTGAGCGCGACACCTAGATCGCCCTCCGGCTGCAGATTATCGTTAAACGAGAAATCGCCGAGATATTGGTGATTGGCGCGCACTTCGCGCATGGCAGATAAATGTGATTGGTTGCGTGTCCACAATGCGACCGGGTGCTCACGACTGATTTGCAGCGCCAGCGCGGTACCCCAGGCGCCTGCGCCTAGCACAGTGACCTTCATAGACCCCATACCGACGAAGACAGGATGTAGCCAGTCAAACCATCGCGATGCTTAACCTTAACCCAGCCATTAGTCGCTGTTTCCAGCAATTCCAGCACCACGTCTTTTTCTGCTCGGCAAACCAGGTCAGATGCGGCATCTGCCGATTGTCGAATTTCTGCTTGATTGAGGGTGACCAGCACCGTGCGTTTGCTTGCCAATTGCTTGGCTTCAACCCAGCTTAATCCACCCTGATGATCGCGCACTTTGAGCCAGTCATCCAGATTGACGATGACTTCAACCGGGGAACCTTGACCGATAACAAACAGTTTTTTTCCTTGTGCTGAAGGCGCATCAAACAGCACTGTCTTAGGTGCTGCAATAGACCGATATTCCTGCGCTAAAGCCATATTTGGCGCCAGCACTATGAGCAAGCCGATAAGGGCGTAGCGTTTAATGGGTAACTGCACCATCAGCGCCCGCGGCTGCGCCTTCAACTTTTTGTTGTTTTTGCTGCGCATACAATGACTCAAAATTAATCGGGCTGAGCAATACAGGCGGGAACCCGCCACGTGCAATCAAATCAGATACGGCCTCGCGCGCATATGGGAAGAGAATATTGGGGCAAGTGACGCTGACAATAATCTCAATATTTTCCAGAGGAATATTACGCACCTGGAAAATGCCGGCCTGGACAACCTCAACCAAAAATACAGTTTTGTCTTCGATTTTAGAGGTCACAGTCACTGAGAGAGCTACTTCATACACACCTTCTTCCAGCTTGGTTACCTTGTTGCCAAGCTCTATGCTGACTTGAGGAGTCTCGCGTTGCATAAAGACTGCTGGCGCATTGGGGATCTCCAAAGACAAGTCCTTTACATATATTTTTTCAATACTAAAACCGGGCTGTTGATCCTGTTTTGGTGCTTCCTGTTCTGCTGCTACTGGTTCTGCTGGTTTTGCTGGTTTTGCTTTTTTGGCTTCTGCCATGATTTTCCCTAAATAAACTCTCTAAAATAATGCGTCATTCTAACCGCTTACGTCCGGCTTTTGAACTCAAATATCGCGCGTTACTAATTCCCCAATAGCTGCTCCAGCTTGCCAGCCAAATCCAGTGCTCGCAATTCTTCAAAGCCGCCAATATGCTGCTCATCAATATAAATTTGCGGAACTGTGCGGCGGCCGGTTTTTTCCATCATTTCCAGGCGTAATTCAGGCTCTAGGTCCACCCGAATTTTATTGATGTCCCTAACGCCCCTGTTGGTCAACAACCGTTCTGCATTCATGCAGAATGGGCAGCTGGCCGTGGTATACATCACAATATTAGTCATGTTTTACTACCGGCAACTTGGCTTGCAGCCAGGCATTGAGCCCGCCTTGCAGGTTGTTTACTTGGCTAAATTGATTGGTGCGCAAAATATCACAGGCCTTGGTTGAGCGTGCGCCAGCCTGGCAATTCACTAAAATCGGTTTGTCCTTATACTTTTGAATCTCTTTGATGCGCTCGGCAAGCTGCGCCATGGGAATGTGCTTCGCATCTGCAATATGCCCATTGGCAAACTCGGCATCATCACGCACGTCGAGCACCAGTG
>JBCKUK010000022.1:0-21736 GCA_038924905.1 Methylophilaceae bacterium
GAGTTTATCCAGCATCGGTAGCATGACAGTGTCGCGTGCGGTTTTGAGCATAAGGCCATGCGAAATGTTGTTGATGTCTTCCGAGGTGCAGGCAAAGTGAATAAATTCATTTACCTTGCTGATTTTCGAATTTTTGCCAAAGCGCTCTTTCAGCCAGTATTCCAGCGCTTTTACGTCATGATTGGTTTTGGTTTCTATGGCCTTGACCTGCGCGGCATCGGCTTCAACAAAACCGGCTATCGCAGCATCCAGCTCTTTCAGCGGTGCCTTGCTCAATGGCGCAATTTCTTTTAATGCAGGTTCAGCTGCCAGCGCTTTCAGCCATTCCACCTCCACCAGTGCGCGGTGCTTGATTAGTGCAAATTCACTGAAATAAGGACGTAGTGGATCAAGTTTGGCTTGATAGCGGCCATCAAGCGGGGAGAGTGCGTTAAGCGGAGTAAGCGCCATCACGAAAACCTTTTTGCAGGATTAAAGGTAAGTGCCATAGCGTAATTTTACCCTACAATCACACGAACTTTTACATTCACTTGGGCACTGGTTATAGTGGACATCATCACACTCAAGTTGGGATATTGATTCAGATGACTGGTTGTAGCAAAACCCTATTCGGCCTTTGTTTGCTGGCACTGCCATTGTTGGCTGTGGCAGAAGAGGTTGCGCTCGCGCCCAGCGTGGAAGACAATATCCACGCCATGGACAAGGACCGCGACGGCATGGTGACTGTTTACGAGCTGCGTACTTTTATCGAAGCCAGGCACGGCAAAGGTTACAAGAAACGCACGCTGGACAATATGGAAGCCTCTGCCAGTGGCACCAGCTGTACTACACCGTTTGCCAAACCACTTTACTAGTTTTGCCTTGATCCTTTCATTTTCAATCATTGACAAAATCATCCTGAACGCTAGAATGAAGTCATTGACATTCAATTGAAGTCAGCAGAGAAAAGGAAATAACATGAGCCAAATTACCGCAAGATTGCCCGATGCACTGGTCGCTTCGCTGGATAGTGCAGCAGTAGAATTGCGCCGGACTCGAGCAGAAGTGGTCAGGCAAGCGATTGAATATTACCTGGAAGATTTTCAGGATATAAGCTGCGCCATTCAAACCCTGCGCGACCCAGCAGACGCGGTGTTGGATTGGGAGCAAGTCAAGCGTGACCTACTCAATCAGCATTAAAGCAAGCGCAGCTAAAGCGCTTGCTAAAATAGATCGAGAGCAACGATTAAGGCTGATAGAGGCGATTGATAAACTTAAAGATAACCCAGCCGCAGGCAGTGTATTGAAGGGTGAGTTTTCCGGCTTACGGCGTATTCGTATTGGTGATTATCGTATTGTTTACGAGGCACAAGATAGCCAACTTATTATCCTGGTCGTGCGAGTTGGACACAGGCGTGAAGTTTATCGTTAAATAATACCGAGCCATAATATTCTTTCTGAGCATAAACAAAGTTTATTTTCGGAGTTTCAATGGAGCAATTAAAACCTCATCGTTTTGGTCTTTGGCTGTTTAGCGGCTTATTGGCAGCAGCATTACTTTTTTGCGCTTACACATGGCTGGCGCTGACTTGGTCTTATTCTTCCGGTGAGCGTGCGGGCTATGTACAGAAATTTTCCAATAAAGGCTGGGTGTGCAAAACATGGGAAGGTGAGCTGGCAATGGTTTCCATGCCAGGCACCATGAGCGAAAAATTTTATTTCAGCGTGCGCGATGATGCGGTAGCCGCCAAAATCAACCAGTCGCTGGGTAAACAAGTAACACTTAACTACGAGCAGCACATTGGTGTACCGACCTCATGTTTTGCCGAGACGGAATATTTTGTCTCCGATGTGAAATTGGTGAAATAAACTCGCGCCAGAGTTCTGGCGCCCTGCACGCTTTTTACACCGCCTTCTGCTGTATAATTCACCTTCACTTTTGTCATTCTTCATACCATGCTAACTGCCTATCGAGAACACGTTGCAGAGCGCGCAGCCCTTAGCTTGCCGCCCCTTCCGCTCAGCGCTGAACAAGTCGCTGCACTGGTGGATTTATTGAAAAATCCGCCAGCGGGAGAAACACAGGTGTTGGTGGACTTATTGGAAAACCGCGTTCCGGCTGGTGTGGATCAAGCCGCTTACGTAAAAGCTGCTTTTCTGGCTGATATCGCGCAAGGCAAAGCAGCATCCCCTTTAATCACGCCATCCAGGGCAATAGCGCTACTGGGTACCATGCTGGGCGGCTATAATGTGCAGGCCCTGGTTGATTTGCTCGATGGCGCAATGGCAGCAGAAGCCGCAGAGGCGTTATCGCACACCATTTTGATGTTTGATGCGCTCCATGACGTGGCCGAAAAATCGAAGACAGGCAACCTGCATGCGAAAAAGCTGATTGAATCCTGGGCCAATGGCGAGTGGTTTAGCAATAAGCCTGCGTTGCCCACTGAGATTCGCTGTGTTGTTTTCAAAGTGGCTGGCGAAACCAATACCGACGACTTATCCCCGGCGCAAGAAGCCTGGTCGCGCCCTGATATTCCGCTGCATGCAAGCGCCATGCTGTCGAACAAGATGCCGGATGGCCTGGCGACCATAGCAACGCTGAAGAAAAAAGGCCTGCCGCTGGCTTATGTGGGCGACATCGTGGGCACCGGCTCCTCGCGTAAATCAGCCATCAACTCGGTGCAATGGCTCATGGGTAACGACATCCCCAATATCCCCAATAAACGTACCGGCGGCATAGTGATTGGCGGCAAGATCGCGCCCATTTTCTTTAATACGGCTGAAGATTCCGGCGCGTTTCCAATCCAGTGCGATGTTTCAAAAATGGATACAGGCGACGTGATTGTGATTCATCCTTTCGATGGGAAAGTGCTAAATGAGCAGGGCAGTGAAATTGCCAGTTTTGTTATGACACCACTCACGATAGCAGATGAAGTGCGCGCCGGTGGGCGCATCCCCTTAATTAGCGGACGTGGCTTGACTACCAGTGCGCGGCAACTGCTGGATTTACCGCCTTCGGATTTATTTATCAAGCCGATTGCGCCAAAAGATACCGGCAAGGGCTACACACTTGCGCAAAAAATGGTAGGGCGTGCTTGCGGTCTGCCGGAAGGCTTAGGCGTACGCCCCGGCACCTATTGCGAGCCTAAAATCACTACGGTTGGTTCGCAAGATACCACCGGCGCCATGACGCGCGATGAACTTAAGGAGCTGGCCTGTCTGGGCTTCTCTGCCGATCTAGTGATGCAAAGTTTTTGCCACACGGCGGCTTATCCCAAACCGGTGGATATCAAGCTGCAACATGAGTTACCTGAATTTATGTCCAGTCGTGGCGGCGTGTCCTTACGCCCGGGCGATGGCATTATCCATTCCTGGCTGAACCGCATGATACTGCCTGACACCATAGGCACCGGCGGCGATTCGCATACACGCTTCCCGATAGGCATTTCATTCCCCGCCGGTTCCGGCCTGGTGGCTTTTGCCGCCGCTATCGGCGCCATGCCGCTGGATATGCCGGAATCTGTGCTGGTGCGCTTCAAAGGCAAAATGCAGCCCGGCATTACCTTGCGTGACCTGGTCAATGCGATTCCCTATGCAGCAATCCAGAAGGGCGAGCTGACCATAGGCAAGCAGGGTAAGAAGAATGTATTCAATGGCCGCATCCTGGAGATTGAAGGCCTGCCGGATTTGAAAATAGAGCAGGCGTTTGAATTTGCCGATGCCTCTGCCGAGCGCTCCGCCAATGGCTGTACGGTTCGCCTTAATCCAGCGCCTATTATTGAGTTTTTGAGCTCCAATATCGTGCTCATGCAGAACATGATAGATAACGGTTATGAGGACGCTCGCACCTTGCAGCGGCGTATCGCAGCCATGCAGGCCTGGCTGGCCAAGCCGGAATTACTTACGCCGGATGCTGATGCGGAATACGCTTATGTGCTCGAAATTGATTTGAATGGCATCATCGAACCGCTGGTTGCCTGCCCGAATGATCCGGACGATATCAAGCCGTTATCGCAGGTAACCGGTGACAAGGTGGATGAAGTATTTATTGGCAGCTGCATGACCAACATCGGCCACTACCGCGCTGCTGCCAAGGTGCTGGAAGGCGTGGGCATTATCCCGACACGGCTTTGGGTGGCACCGCCCACACGCATGGACGAAGAACAGTTACGCCATGAAGGCGTATATTCAGTATTTGGCCGTGCTGGGGCGCGTACGGAAATTCCAGGATGCTCACTCTGTATGGGCAATCAGGCGCGCGTGGCGGATGGCGCTACGGTGTTTTCTACCAGCACCCGCAATTTTGACAACCGTATGGGCAGGGATGCGCGTGTTTACCTGGGCTCAGCCGAGCTGGCAGCCGTGTGCGCTGTGCTGGGACGCATGCCGACGGCAAAAGAATACCTGGATACGGTGGGTGATAAATTGACCAGCAACGCAGGTGAGATATACCGCTACCTGAATTTTGACCAAATGGCAGACTACACACCAAAAAAGACAATCCCGATTATTGAAGTGGCTGCAACAACCTGATCTGAACACATTATGATGAATAACCACAAACGCACTATATTTTTCATTTCGGATAGTACCGGCATCACGGTAGAAGCGCTTGGACTGTGTTTGCTATCACATTTTGACGGCCTGGAATGTAAGCAAGTAAGACTGCCGTTTATTGATACTCCGGAAAAAGCGAAAGAAGCGGTTGAGGTCATTAATTCCGCACAAACCAAAGATGGCGCGCGCGCTATCCTGTGCATGACCATTGTTAGCCCCTCAATTCGCGTTTTGTTTCAATTAACCGGTGGGCTATGTTTGGATATGTTCGGCACATTTGTTAACCCTCTTGCTTCTGAACTGGGTATGCCGGCTAATGAAACCATCGGTATGTCGCGCAGGGTGGTGGGTAGCGAATATCGCAATCGTATTGAAGCTATCAATTTCACGCTGGGTCACGATGACGGTATTACCGAGACCGGCTTGCAGGATGCAGATGTCATCCTAGTAGGGGTATCGCGCAGCGGTAAAACTCCAGCCAGCCTGTATCTTGCCATGCATTACGGCATACGCGCAGCCAATTACCCGATTATTCCGGAAGACCTCGAGCGTAATAAGCTGCCAGGCACTTTGATTAATTACCGCGATAAGATTTTTGGCCTGACTATTGCTGCTGATCGTCTACATCGTATACGTAGCGACCGGCGACCGGACAGTAAATACGCCGCGCTGGAAAATTGTCGTCAGGAAGTTCGCCTGGCTGAAGATTTGATGAAGCAAGCAGGTATTAATGTGCTGGATTCCACCTCGCGCTCGGTGGAGGAAATATCATCCCTGATTATGCAACAATTGAGTATGAAAGCGGCCAAGGAACTGGTTGGCTAAGTTGACAGTAGATAAAATAACTTTTTATTAAAGAGGAAAGTAGCATGCAAGCCCACGCAGTATCGTCCTACGTAATACCTCTGGATCAGCTCGGTATGCGCGATGTTGATCGTGTTGGCGGTAAAAATGCCTCGCTTGGCGAGATGATCAGTAATCTGGCGGCGAACGATGTGCGTGTGCCGGGCGGCTTTGCGACGACTGCGGAGGCTTACCGTGATTTTCTGGCGCATGAGGGGCTCGAAGCAAAAATCAAAGCCGCCTTAAGCAAGCTAGACGTGGATGATGTAGTGGCACTGGCTAAAACCGGCGCTGAAATTCGTCAATGGATAGTGGATGCGCCCTTGCCGGCAAGATTAGAGACCGAGATACGCGAGCATTACGCTGCACTTGCCACCGATGGCGAGGGCAGTTTTGCCGTGCGATCTTCTGCCACGGCGGAGGATATGCCGGATGCTTCTTTCGCCGGCCAACAAGAGACGTTTCTGAATATTCATGGTGTAGATAACATCCTGCATGCCATTCGAGAAGTGTTTGCCTCGCTGTACAACGACCGTGCTATTTCCTACCGTGTGCATTCCGGTTACAACAATATTGAAGTCGCACTCTCAGCCGGTGTGCAACGCATGGTGCGTTCCGATTTGGGTGCTTCTGGGGTGATGTTTACGCTGGACACAGAATCCGGTTTTCGCGATGTTGTATTTATAACTTCCGCCTATGGCCTGGGCGAACTAGTAGTGCAAGGCGCGGTGAATCCGGATGAATTTTATGTGCACAAACCGCAGCTGGCTGCAGGCTTTCCTGCCATTATCCGCCGCAGTCTTGGTTCCAAAGCGCAGCGCATGGTGTTTGATAAAAACCGCTCCGCTGGTAAATCGGTGCGCATTGAGGAAGTTGATGCCAAGGAACGTGCAAAATTCTCATTGAGCGATGCCGAAGTGCTGGAGCTGGCGCGCCACGCGGTGGCTATTGAAAAGCATTACAAGTGCCCGATGGATATCGAATGGGGCCGCGACGGGGTAGATGGCAAGTTGTATGTGGTGCAGGCACGTCCGGAAACAGTGAAATCACGCGCCGATGCCAATGCTAACGGCAATGAAAAATACCATCTTAAAGAAACAAGCGAAGTGCTGGCTGAAGGCCGTGCGATTGGCCAGAAAATTGGTGTTGGCCCGGTACGCATCATTGAAAGCTCAGCCGAAATGCACCTGGTACAGGCAGGTGACGTACTGGTCACGGATATGACCGACCCCAATTGGGAACCGGTGATGAAAAAAGCCTCTGCCATTGTTACCAATCGTGGCGGGCGCACTTGCCATGCTGCCATTATTGCGCGTGAGCTCGGCATTCCGGCGATTGTAGGTTGCGGCAATGCCACTGGTACCCTGGTTGAGGATGAGGTAGTGACTGCCTCCTGTTCAGAAGGCGATACCGGATTCGTCTATCGTGGCTCTCTAAAGTATGAAAAGAGTGTGCAGGCCAAGACGAAATTGGCGCCTATCCCGGTCAAACTGATGCTGAATGTTGGCAACCCTTCGCTGGCTTTTGAATTCGCCCAATTGCCATCTGAAGGTGTGGGTTTGGCGCGGCTGGAATTTATTATCAATAATCTGATCGGCATACACCCCAAAGCCATTTTGCGTTTTGACCGGGTGCCGCACGATTTGCACGATGCAATAGCAGAGCGTGCTCAAGGCTATGCCGACCCCAAAACGTTTTATATAGAAAAACTGACAGAAGGCGTCGCAACTCTTGCTGCTGCGTTCTGGCCACAACCCGTGATTGTGCGGCTTTCGGATTTTAAGTCCAACGAATATCGCAAGCTGATAGGCGGCGATTTATTTGAGCCAATTGAAGAAAACCCCATGCTGGGTTTTCGTGGCGCTGCGCGTTATATTGCGCCAGATTTCAGGGATTGCTTTGCGCTGGAATGTCTCGCCATGAAAAAGGCGCGTGATACCCTGGGGTACACCAACATTGAGCTGATGGTGCCTTTTGTGCGCACCTTGGATGAGGCGCGCGAGGTGGTTAAATTGCTGGCCGAGCACGGCCTCAAGCGGGGTGAGAACGGCTTGCGCCTGATCATGATGTGCGAAATTCCATCCAATGCATTATTGGCGGAAGAGTTCCTGGAGTTTTTCGATGGTTTCTCCATTGGCTCCAATGACCTGACTCAATTGACTTTGGGCCTGGATCGAGATTCCAGCCTGGTCGCCAATAGTTTTGATGAACGCGACGCAGCAGTTAAAAAACTATTGGAAATGGCCATCAGTACTTGCAACCGCATGGGAAAATATGTGGGCATTTGCGGCCAGGGGCCATCTGATCATGTAGATTTTGCGGTTTGGCTGATGGAACAAGGCATACAATCCATGTCACTCAATCCTGATACGCTGCTTGAAACTTGGGCTACGTTGGCAAAAGCGGCGAAATAAAAGTCATCATTTTTCAGCATAAGGGAAAGCGCTGCACATGAGTTCCATTGAATCAGTTTTACACGAAAACCGTGTATTTGAACCCAGTGCAGCAATAAGAGAAAACGCTGCCGTTGCTGGCATGGAAGCCTACCAGGCACTTTGCGACGAAGCCACCAGGGATTACCAGGGCTTCTGGGCCAGGCTGGCACGTGAGCTGTTGGATTGGCACAAGCCGTTTACTGAAGTGCTGGATGACTCTGCCGCCCCATTCTATCGTTGGTTTAGCGATGGCGAGTTGAATGTCTCCTACAATTGCCTCGATCGCCATCTGGCAACCAAATCCGACAAAATCGCCTTGATTTTCGAAGCGGACGAGGGCGCTGTCGCAAAAGTTACCTACCAGGAGCTTTATCATCGCGTTTGTCAGTTTGCCAATGGCTTAAAAATACTCAACCTTGATGTGGGTGACCGCGTAGTGATTTACCTGCCGATGAGCGTAGAAGCGGTTGTCGCCATGCAAGCTTGTGCGCGTTTGGGCCTCACCCACTCGGTAGTGTTTGGCGGTTTTTCTGCCAAAAGTTTGCACGAGCGTATTCAGGATACCGGTGCACGCGCGGTGATTACAGCCGATGGACAGTTCCGTGGTGGCAAGGCTATGCCGCTTAAGGCGGCAGTGGATGAGGCCTTGCAAATGTCCGGCTGCGAAGCGGTAGAAAAAGTGGTGGTATATCGGCGCACTGGCGCCGAAATCGGCTGGGATAGCAGTCGCGATGTATGGTGGCAAGATTTTATCGCGGGACAGGCGAATGAGTGCGATCCGGTTTGGGTGAATGCCGAGCATCCATTGTTTCTGCTCTATACCTCAGGCTCTACCGGCAAACCAAAAGGCGTGCAGCATTCCTCCGCCGGTTATCTGCTGCATGCTGTGAACACCATGCGCTGGACATTTGATGCGAAGCCCAGCGATGTGTTCTGGTGTACCGCAGATGTGGGTTGGATTACCGGCCACACCTATGTTGCCTATGGGCCGCTGGCGTTGGGGGTGACGCAAGTGATATTCGAGGGCATCCCGACCTGGCCGGATGCCGGCCGTTTCTGGAAAATTATCCAGGATCACAAAATTAGTATTTTCTACACCGCGCCAACGGCTATTCGTTCTCTGATCAAGGCTGCATCAGTGAATCCAGCTATCCATCCCAGGCAATATAACCTCTCCAGTCTGCGCCTGCTCGCCTCGGTGGGTGAGCCGATTAATCCGGAAGCCTGGATGTGGTATTACGAGAATGTCGGCGCTAGCCGCTGCCCTATCATGGATACCTTTTGGCAGACCGAAACCGGTGGCCATGTAATTACGCCCTTGCCCGCAACGCCTTTGGTGCCAGGCTCCTGTACGCTACCTTTTCCGGGCATTGAGGCGGCTGTAGTAGATGAAGCTGGCCGCGATGTGCCATGGGGCACCGGTGGTTTGCTGGTGATTAAAAAGCCGTGGCCAGCCATGATACGCACCATTTGGGGTGACCCCGAGCGCTATGAAAAATCCTATTTCCCGCAAGATTTAGGCGGAAAATTGTATCTGACTGGTGATGGCGCCGTGCGCGATGCTAAATCAGGCTACTTCACCATCATGGGTCGTATTGATGATGTGCTCAATGTTTCCGGCCATCGTTTAGGCACCATGGAAATCGAATCGGCTTTGGTGGCCAATCCACTGGTGGCTGAAGCCGCGGTTGTAGGCAAGCCGCATGATATTAAAGGTGAGGCGATTGTTGCTTATGTGGTGCTTAAGGGCGCGAGACCGGAAGGTGACGTAGCGGAGAAAATTGTGGCAGAGTTGCGCGAATGGGTAGGCAAGGAAATCGGGCCGATAGCAAAACCAGACGAAATTCGTTTTGGTGACAATCTGCCAAAAACGCGTTCTGGCAAGATTATGCGTCGTTTGCTGCGTTCCCTGGCCAAAGGCGAAGAAATCACCTCCGACATTTCAACCCTGGACAATCCGGCGATTCTGGAACAACTGAAGCAGACGGTCTGCTGAAAAGATTAATAATGAACGACCTTAAGGCCCGCGCCCTTGCTTATCACCAGCACCCGAAACCGGGCAAGCTGTCGGTGGAATCTTCCAAGCCCTGCGCTACTCAGGATGATCTGTCGCTGGCATACACGCCGGGCGTGGCAGAGCCGGTGCGCGAAATTCATCGTGACCCGGCCAACGCCTACAAATACACCAACAAGGGCAACCTGGTAGCCGTGATTACCGATGGTACTGCAGTGCTTGGCCTCGGCAATGTGGGGGCGCTGGCCAGCAAGCCAGTGATGGAAGGCAAGGCGGTATTGTTCAAGCGCTTTGCCGGCATTGATGTGTTCGACATCGAAATTTCCGCACCAAGCGTGGAAGCCTTTATCGAAACGGTGGTCAACATTGCCCCTACCTTTGGCGGCATTAATCTGGAAGATATCGCAGCGCCCCATTGTTTCCGCATCGAAAAAGAGTTGCGTGAACGTCTGGATATTCCGGTATTCCATGATGACCAGCATGGCACAGCGGTGATTGTGAGCGCGGCATTGCTCAATGCGCTAGAGCTGCAAGGCAAGACTTTACCTGCTGCTAAAATTGTATTTCTGGGTGCCGGGGCTGCAGGCTGCGCTTGTGCGCGTTTGCTCAAAGTGATGGGCGCCAGCCATATCACCATGGTGGATAAGAGCGGTGTATTGCATAGGGATCGCAAGGATTTGCACGAGATGAACCGCGATCTGGCCATCAACACTGCTGCGCGAACGCTGGATGAAGTGATGGTAGATGCCGATGTGTTTATCGGCGTGTCAGCTGCCAATGTGCTGGCACCTGATCTGCTGAAACTCATGGCACCAAATCCTGTTGTGTTCGCCCTGGCCAACCCTGATCCGGAAATTCTGCCCTCCGTTGCGCATTCGGTACGCAGCGATCTACTGATGGCCACTGGCCGCTCCGACTTTCCTAATCAAGTGAATAATGCGTTGTGTTTTCCATTCCTGTTTCGCGGGGCGCTGGATGCGCGCGCCAAACAAATTACTACAGAAATGCAAATTGCCGCCGCTAAAGCGCTGGCCGCGCTTGCCCGCGAGCCGGTGCCGGAAGAAGTGCTGAAAGCCTATAACCTGACTGAATTGAAGTTTGGTAAAGATTACATCATTCCTAAACTGTTCGACCCGCGCTTGATAGCACGCATCCCGCCTATGGTGACGGCGGCATGGAAAGAAAAAGCCTGACGCGTGCCCAAGACCCGGATAAAAAGCGAAGATTTTATTGCCAGCATTGCCGATGTCTTGCAGTTTATTTCCTACTACCATCCGCTTGATTTCATCCGCGCGCTGGGCGATGCCTATACGCATGAAAAATCGCCTGCTGCGCGTGATGCCATTGCCCAGGTGCTGACCAATTCACGCATGTGCGCTGAGGGTAAACGCCCAATCTGTCAGGATACCGGCATAGTCGTGGCGTTCGTTAATGTGGGTACAGCGGTAGAGTGGGAGCAAGGCGTGGACCTCGAGGCCTTGGTCAATGAGGGAGTCAGGCGCGCCTATTTGCTGCCAGAGAATCCGCTGCGCGCTTCTATCGTTACCGACCCGGCAGGTAGCCGCAAAAATACGCACGACAATACGCCCGCTGTTACCCACGTGCGGCTGGTGCCCGGCAACAAGGTGGAAGTGAAGATTGCTGCCAAGGGTGGCGGTTCCGAGAATAAAGCCAGATTTACCATGCTCAACCCATCCGATAGTATTGTCGATTGGATTTTAGGCGAAGTGTCCGACATGGGCGCAGGCTGGTGTCCGCCCGGTGTGCTGGGCGTGGGTATAGGCGGCACGGCGGAGAAAGCCATGCTGCTAGCCAAGGAAGCCTTGTTATCGCCGATCGATTTGACAGCCTTGCGTGCACGCGGAGCGGCAAGTAAATTGGAAGAATTACGCTTGGAGCTGTATGAAAAAATCAATGCGTTAGGCATAGGCGCGCAAGGTTTGGGCGGGCTGACCACGGTGCTGGATGTCAAAATTCTGGATTACCCAACACACGCATCTTCACTGCCGGTAGCTGTCATCCCCAATTGTGCGGCCACACGCCATGCGCATTTCACGCTGGATGGGTCTGGCGCTGCACAACAAACACCGCCCGATCTGGGTGATTGGCCGGATGTCAGCTGGACGCCAGATTCAAAAGCGCGTCGTGTCAATCTCGATACCATTTCCGCGCAAGATATCACTACCTGGCAACCCGGCGAAACCCTGCTTTTGAGCGGAAAATTGCTGACTGGGCGCGATGCAGTGCATAAACGCATTGCCGAGATTCTCGGTCGTGGCGAGGCCTTGCCGCATGGCGTGGATTTTCGTAACCGGTTTATCTATTACGTGGGGCCGGTTGACCCGGTAGGCGATGAAGTAGTCGGTCCGGCAGGACCCACCACTGCAACGCGCATGGATAAATTTACCGAGATGATGCTGGAGAAGACTGGCCTCCTGGGCATGATAGGCAAGGCTGAGCGCGGTGATGAGGCGATAGCGGCGATACGCAAACATCGCTCGGTATATCTGATTGCGGTGGGTGGAGCGGCTTATCTGGTATCAAAATCCATCCAGTCTGCACGTGTCGTCGCCTTTGCCGAAATGGGCATGGAAGCCATTTATGAATTTGAGGTCAAGGATATGCCGGTGACTGTCGCCGTGGATTGCAAAGGTGTTTCGGTGCATAAAACCGGCCCGGCACAATGGCGCAGCATAGGCCTACCCTAAAGTATTTTGTGCTCCAGGCTGAATCCGGCACCGGCATCTTGCCCCAGTACGTCCACCAGATAAGGCATAGCTTCCTGTAGCGTTTCGGGCAGTGTCCAAGGCGGGTTAATGATGAACAAACCGCTACCGTGCATGCCAAAGCCGTCTATGGAAGGTGTTTGCACGGTGAGGCTGACATGCAGCCAGTTTTTAAGGCCCAGCTGATTCAATTTGGCCAGCATTCTTTCTGGTTCCGGGCGCTGCAATAGCGGATACCAGACCATATAAGTGCCGGTAGCAAAGCGCGCCAAACTATCTTTAATCATCTCAATTACGCGCAAATAATCCTGTTTTTCTTCATAGGGCGGGTCAATCAATACGACGGCGCGGCGGGATGGCGGTGGCAACATGGCCTTGATACCGGCAAAACCATCTGCCATAGCTATTATTACTTTTTTATTGTCAGGTGCGTGGCCCAGCGCTTTGAGGGATTGTCCGAGCAATTTGTAATCATTAGGGTGCAGCTCAAACAGGCGCAGGCGATCTTCATTTCTCAGAAACTTATAAGCCAGGGCAGGAGATCCAGGGCAGCGCTTTAGTTGACCATCAGTATTGAATGTTTTTACCAGAGCCACGTAGTCTGCCAGCGCTGTGGGCAGATCTGCACGGTTCCACAAGCGGGCAATGCCACTTTCATGTTCGGCATTTTGTGTGGCATAGCCTTTGTCCAGCGCATATATACCAGCACCGGCGTGGGCATCGATAACCCAGAATGGTTTATTTTTTTGTGCAGCATGCTGCAGAATCTGCATCAGTACAAAATGTTTGAGCACATCGGCGTGGTTGCCAGCATGAAAGGCATGACGGTAACTAAGCATAGCCGCTATTATATAGTCTGCCGGAGAGGTTGTAGCAGACACTTGTGAGTCAACCTTCGCCAAATCAAGGCGTTAATCGGCAGGGACAAGTAATAAACTATCCGATTCAAACCGTTTGTTTCATAAAACCAGGAGATAAATCATGCAATTAAAAAAAATTGGCAGTGTCGGCGGCTGTTTTAATGTTGTTTGCCGCAGGACAGATTTATGCAGAAGATGCTGCGACTACATCAAAACAGCCGCCGAAAAAGATGAAAGAGGACACCATCCGTGGTCATCTTGATGCCTAACTTTTGAGCTAACCGGCGTGCAAAAGCAGAGCGAAGCGGCGCTTTTGCACGTCCGTGTTGAGCGAATTGTTAGGCTGCTTGCCGTTGAAGGATGGTAGCGAGATAGGCCGCATATAGCACCAGAAGCAATACACCCCGCCTTCGTTCAATGAAGCCTGTGCGCGTAGGGTAAGTGAATACCAAGGCCACGAGACCGAACACCAATGTAACAGCGACCTCACGCCAACTGACGGCAATCGGGTGGATAGTGGCCGCCACGGCAACGATAAAGAGGCCATTGAAGATATTGCTGCCGAGGATTGTCCCCAAGCCAACCTCGTCGTGTCCACGCAGCTTTGCAATGACTGTTGTCGCGAGTTCGGGTACGGACGTGCCCACCGCCACAACGGTTGCCCCGATAATGAATTCATCTATGCCGAAGGAAACGGCAATGCTTCTTGCGCCCTCCACAATAAGACTTCCGGCAGCGATAAGGAAGGCCAGCCCAACAACGCACGAGAAAACGGTCACCCAGCCACGATGCTCGCCGAGAACCTCCACCGCAGCAGTTCTTTGTTTTCGCGCCTCAATAACCGCCGCCACAAGCCAGGCCAGAAATAGGCTCAACATCAATAAACCGTCGAATCTGGAAAGTTGACCATCCAGACATAAGACGCCGGTGATTACCGGAACCAGCAATGCCACAGGGAAATCCCGTTTTACGCTGTCACGAGGACTTTGGATTCCGGAAATCAGCAATGCAAGAGCAAGGATCAGCGCAACATTCACAATGTTGCTACCCAGGGCGTCGCCGAGGCCGATTTGTGGGGTTCCAGCCAGTGCGGCATTGATAGAGACCGACAATTCCGGGCTCGATGTGGCGAATGCCACAACGGTTGCGCCGATGATGCCCGGAGAAATCCGAGCCCAATGAGCAAGCCCCACCGCGCCACGGAGAAAAAGCTCACCGCCGATTCCGGCGCACGCAACACCCAAGATAAAGGCAAGGTAATCGTTCATTGTCAGATGGATAGCCAGCTACTTGCCCGGATTGACCACCAGTACGTCGCATTTCGCGTCAGCCAGGACGTGCCGCGTCACACTCCAGAGGAACAGATCTTCGACGATCGACTGCCCATGCTTGCCAATGACAATCAGGTCCGCCTCCAGTTCCTGCTCCTTGTCGAGGATGACGCGAGGCGCGTCACCGTGTTTCACCACATGACGGAACCGATAGGGGGCAGCATCGAGACCCCCCACCAAGTCGCCTATTTTTCTCAGCGCCTGCTGGCGGGCTTGAATGTGATAACGGTGAATTTCTTCGTCGGCCACACCGACTATCCGCAGATTGCCCTCGAACGGAACGTCGAAGGCATGGATGATGGTGATGTCTGCGCTCGGCGCAATGTGCATCGCGGTCTTGAGCGCCTGGACAGAATGCGGCGAAAAATCGACCGGAACGATCACCCGCTGGTAGGACCCCTTGGGCGCCTGCTTGACGACGAGCACTGGGCGCGCCGGCACAATAACGCGGTGACGCAGCATAAAATCAAAGGTCTTATCGCGCATATTTTCACCGACATGAAACACGCCGGCGTCAAGCAGTATGCCCAGCGTCAATATTGCGGCGAGATAGGTGTAAAAATTATTGCGTAGCCGGCGGGTTAAATTGGCTAGCCAATGGCCAATCAGGAGTCTTAATCGTGTCACAAGCACCCTTTTTGATGATGCGAATCAGGGCTTGAGTGTGGCACAAAATGACCAGCTTTTAAAGCTAAGACGCACGTCTCATCAGGTATAATTTGAGGCATATGTTAGAACTTATTTTAGTTGTTTTAGCGGGCCTATCTTTTCTGCTACTGCTCTGGCTTGCGTGGCGCATAGTCTTCAAGCCGAAGGCATCGTCATTGAGCACGCAGCTGGAAGAAAAGCACCGCGCCATGTTGACGGATTTGAATGATGGCCTGAATAAATTGGGCGACCGCTTGAATACGGTTTTAGCAGATAGCAGCGAGCGCTTGAAGCAGGGGGTGGCGCTGGAGCTGAATCAAACACGCGAAGCCATGCAAGCCCTGCAGCTGGCGCAAACGGAGAATCTGACAAAAAATCGTGAAGCCCTGCTGGAGAAGCTCAACAGCACTTTTGAAACACTGAACAAGACTGTGGAAAGTCGCCTGGATTTAATCAGCGGCAAGGTGGACGAACGCCTGCAAGAGGGCTTCAAGAAAACCAACGAGACCTTTGCCAATGTAATGGCGCGTCTCGCTACCATTGATGAGGCGCAAAAGAAGATAGATGGCCTGACCACCAATATTGTTAGCCTACAGGATTTGCTGAGTGACAAGAGCTCCCGTGGTGCATTTGGTGAGGTGCAACTGGAAGGTTTGGTGAAAAATATATTGCCACCAAATTCATATGAATTCCAATACAGCCTAGGTGAAAATAAACGGGTGGATTGCATGCTGTTTTTGCCCGAGCCCACGGGCAATGTCGCGGTGGATTCCAAGTTCCCGCTGGAGAATTATCACCGCATGTTTGAGGCCGGGGTGGCGGAAGCCGACCGGCTGATTGCAAAGCGCAAATTCAAGGCTGATGTAAAAAAGCATGTGGACGATATCGCCAAAAAATACATCATTCCTAATGTAACCTCCGACGGTGCGGTGATGTTTATTCCGGCGGAAGCTGTGTTTGCAGAAATCCATGCCTATCACCCTGAAATCATTACCTATGCAATGGGTAAACGCGTCTGGCTGGTCTCGCCAACCACGCTGATGGCGGTATTGAATACGGCGCGCGCGGTGTTGAAGGACGTTGAAACGCGCAAGCAGGTGCATATTATCAAAGAAGAGTTGGGCAAGCTGGGTAAGGAATTTGGCCGGTTTGATACGCGTATGAAAAAGCTGGCTGACCACATTCGCCAAGCGCACGAAGATGCATTGGATGTGCAGACTACCAGCCAGAAAATCTCACGCCGCTTTGCACAAATTGAGCGCGTAGAGCTGGTGGGCGATGCTGAGGCATCACTCGCGCTGCCGATTGAAGATTTGGATGATTTGCTTGATGTGCCCGAGGAAGAAAGTAAGTGATTAAAATACTTTATTTTGCAAGGCTGCGCGAAGCATTGGGTTTAGTCAGTGAAGAGTTGGATTTGCCGCAAGGCACAAACGTAGCCAAGCTGATGGCGCTGCTGGCAGCACGCGGCGACACTTGGCAACAGGAGTTTGCGGGCAGCCACCCTTTACGTGCAGCGGTGAACCAGACTTTAGCGCCAAACAGCACCGTGATTAATACTGGCGATGAGGTGGCGTTTTTTCCGCCAGTCACAGGAGGTTAATGTGACGGTACGTGTGCAATCAGAGGATTTTGACGCAGGCGCAGAAATCAGCCGGATGCGCCTTAGTCGCGCGGATACTGGCGCGGTAGCGGCTTTTATCGGACAGGTGCGCGATTTGAATGATGGTGCCAGAGTTTCCACACTGACGCTGGAACACTACCCGGGCATGACGGAAAAAGCGCTGGAAGATATTGTTGAGCAGGCCAAAACGCGTTGGGATATTTTTGATATTTTGCTGGTGCATCGTATAGGCACTTTGCAGCCGACCGACCAGATTGTGCTAGTGGTGGTGAGTGGCGCACATCGTGGCGAGGCCTTTGCTGCCTGCCAATTCATTATGGATTTCCTCAAAACCGATGCGCCATTCTGGAAAAAAGAACAAACGCCGTCAGGTACACGCTGGGTGGAAGCTAAAGTTTCTGACGATGTTGCCCGCGAGCGCTGGCAAAAGAAGTAATAGCCAGATTGAACGCCCAGCAAAACCCTCAGGAGAATGCGAAAGAAAAATGTCGTCTGGATAAATGGCTATGGGCTGCGCGTTTCTTCAAGACACGTAGCCTGGCTTCGGATGCGGCTGATAGTGGCAAGGTGAGAGTTGATGGCGATAAGGTGAAGCCAGCCAGAGAAGTCAAATTGGGCGCTGTAATCAATATCCGCAGTAAGGATTTTGAGATTGAAGTGGTGGTGCGTGGCCTGTCCAATCAGCGCAGAGGCGCGCCGGAAGCGGCCTTGCTCTATGCGGAAACCGAAGGCAGCCGAAGCCGCAGGGCAGAGCTTAAAATTACTCGTGTGGATGACCATGCCAGACGCGAGCGCGGTGCAGGGCGGCCAACCAAGCGTCAGCGGCGCGAGATTAAAGGGTTTACCGACAACTGGTAGTTTTGAAATGTGTGAGTGAGGCAAACCCCGGCACTGCCGGGGACTCAAAAAGGTTTGACCTTTGCCTCAGCCAGATGAGGCAGAGCTGAAGTTCCACACTATTTATTTCCCTCCCCTTGCCAGGGGGAGGGCGAGGGTGGGGGTAAGGGTTTCAGGCGCAAATGAGCTATCCCCCCATCCCAACCTTCCCTTGCGATGGGATGGGGTGGAAAACCAGCCGCCTTGGGCGGCTCACGGATTAAATATGCCTTGGTTACTTTGATATTTCTTGGCTTACCAGAGTATTTCTTGTCCGTCGTATGCGTAAAATTTACCGCTGGTTGCTGGGGTGAGTTTATCTATCACTTTGCGCATGCCAGTAACGCTTTGCTCCACCGAAATCAATCCATTTGGGCCGCCCATATCGGTCCTCACCCAGCCGGGGTTCAGCAGCGCAACCAAAATTCCCTGTGGTGCAAGGTCGATAGACAGGCTCTTGGTTATCATATTGAGCGCGGCTTTGCTGGATCGGTATAGGTAACGTCCGCCACTGGTATTGTCATCCACGCTGCCCATTTTGCTGGTTATATTGGCGATTCTTTTAAGCTGGCTGCGCGCGATATTTTGCATAAAGGCTTCAGTCATTTTTAACGGCGCAATACTGTTAATGCGAAATGATTCTATCCAGGCTTGTTCATCTACGCCGCCAGAGCTGCCCGCATAATCACGCTTATAGATACCGGCATTATTAACCAGTAAATCAATTGCTACACCCGATAATTGCTTTGCCAATTGATGGATTTGACTAAAATTACCTACATCCAACGCACGCACGCTGACTGAACCCCCATGCTCCTCTGCCAAGCGGTTAAGCGCTTTTGCATTTTCAGGTTTGCGACATGTGGCGTATACCTGCCAGCCAGCTTCAGCATATTGGCGGACAAACTCCAGACCGATGCCGCGGTTAGCGCCAGTAATCAACATATTGAACGACATAAGAAATCCTTTCCATGGGCATGAGTAATGCTAAGAGCGAATATCAACGATATAATAAGCCGGATTATTATAAAAGTTGAGATCAATGATTCTCGTTACCGGCGGCGCAGGGTTTATCGGCTCTAATTTTGTCATTGAATGGCTCAAAACGCTTGCTGAGCCGGTGCTTAATTTGGATAAGTTAACCTATGCCGGCAATCTGGAGAATCTGGCCGAAGTTGAGGCTAACCCGCTACATACATTTATCCATGGCGACATAGGTGATACAGCCTTGGTGGCCAAATTTCTCAAGCAGCATAAGCCTCGCGCCATCATCAATTTTGCCGCAGAGTCACATGTGGATCGCTCAATCAGCGGCCCTCATGATTTCATACAAACCAATATCGTTGGCACGTTTAATCTGCTGGAAACTACCCGAGCATACTGGAGTAATTTGCCGGAAGCAGATAAGCGGAATTTCCGTTTTTTACATATTTCTACCGACGAAGTGTATGGTTCACTTGGCCCAACTGATCCTGCTTTTAAAGAGACCAATCCATACCTGCCTAATAGTCCGTATTCGGCTTCCAAAGCCGCCTCTGACCACTTGGTGCGCGCTTATTACCATACCTATGGTCTGCCGGTTTTGACTACCAATTGCTCCAATAATTACGGCCCTTATCATTTTCCGGAAAAGTTAATTCCACTCATGATTGTAAACGCACTGGCAAACAAGCCTTTGCCTGTGTATGGCGATGGTCAGCAGATCCGCGATTGGCTCTATGTAAGCGACCATTGCAGCGCTATTCGCCGCGTGCTTGAAGCCGGCAGACCAGGCGAAACCTATAATGTAGGCGGCTGTAACGAAAAAGCGAATATTGATATTGTGCACAACATTTGTGGCTTACTGGATGAAATACAACCGCGCGTTGATGGCAAAAGTTATGCCGAGCAAATCACGCACGTCGAAGACCGCCCGGGCCATGACAGACGCTACGCCATTGATGCGGGCAAGATAGAACGCGAGCTGGGTTGGAAACCTGCGGAAACTTTTGAAACAGGCATAGGCAAAACTGTACAGTGGTATCTGGCTAACCCCAAGTGGGTGGCAAATGTGCAGAACGGCGCGTATCGTGAATGGATAAAAACTCATTATGCAGTTATTGAATAAGTGGCTTGGGTAATGACTACACTTAATAAAATTCTTCTTTTTGGCAAGAACGGCCAGGTTGGCTGGGAGCTACAGCGTAGCTTGGTCCCACTGGGAGACATAGTTGCGCTGGATAGTAATAGCACGGATTTTTGTGGCGACTTTACCAATTTGCAAGGCTTGGCTGCAACCATTCGAAAAATTAAGCCCAATATCATTGTTAACGCGGCTGCTTATACCGCAGTAGATAGAGCTGAGCGTGAGCCCGAGCTGGCGCGAACCATCAATGCAGTGGCTCCCGGTGTGCTGGCACAGGAGGCGAAGAAGCTCGGTGCTTTGCTGGTGCATTATTCTACGGATTATGTGTTTGACGGAAGCGGCAGCAATCCGAAAAAAGAGACAGATGCAACCGGCCCGCTGAGTGTCTATGGCAAAACCAAGCTGGAAGGTGAGCAGACCATCGCCGAAAATTGCTCCAATTATTTAATATTCAGAACCAGTTGGGTGTATGCCGCGCGCGGTGACAATTTTGCTAAAACCATGCTGCGCCTGGCTGAAGAGCGCGAGCGCTTAGCCGTGATTGATGACCAGATTGGCGCACCTACCGGCGCAGATTTGCTGGCAGATGTGACAGCCCATGCTATTCGCAGTGTTTTGGCAAATCCGTGGCTTGCTGGCCTGTACCATCTGGCAGCACAGGGTGAGACATCCTGGTATGGTTACGCCAAATTTGTGATTGAGTTTGCACAGCGCGCCGGAGCCCCACTAATGACGACGGTGGATGCAATTGATCCGGTACCGACCAGCGCTTTTCCTAATGCAGCAAAACGTCCGCACAATTCGCGCCTTGATACAGGCAAGCTGCAATCGGCTTTTGGCTTGAACTTGCCACATTGGCAGTCAGGTATCACGCGCATGTTAACTGAAATTATTTGAGTGAAAAAAGATGACTAAACGCAAAGGCATTATCCTCGCCGGCGGCTCTGGTACCAGGCTGCATCCGGCAACGCTGGCCATCAGCAAGCAATTGCTGCCGGTGTACGATAAACCCATGATTTACTACCCGCTGAGCAGCCTGATGCTGGCCGGCATACGCGATATTCTGGTCATCTGTACTCCGCGCGATATGCCCAGCTTTCAGTATTTGCTGGGCGATGGTTCGCAATGGGGCATCAACCTGCAATACGCTGCTCAACTCAGTCCAGACGGCCTGGCGCAGGCTTTTATCATTGGCGACAAATTTCTGGGCGATGCGCCCAGCGCTTTGGTGTTAGGCGACAACATTTTCTATGGCCATGATTTTGCAACTATGGTTGCCGATGCAGATGCAAAAAGTGCTGGAGCCACCGTGTTTGCCTATCATGTGCAAGACCCGCAGCGCTACGGTGTCGTGGCATTTGATGCACAAGGTAAGGCGACCAGCATCGAAGAAAAACCGCTGCAACCCAGGAGCAATTACGCGGTGACCGGGCTTTATTTCTACGACAATCAGGTGGTTGATATCGCAAAGACAGTTAAGCCAAGCGCGCGTGGAGAGCTTGAGATTACCACCGTCAATCAAATTTATCTGGAGCATGGGCAGCTTGACGTAGAAATTCTGAAGCGCGGTTACGCCTGGCTGGATACCGGTACGCACGAGAGTCTGCTGGAAGCCAGCCAATTTATCGCTACGCTGGAGCATAGACAAGGCCTGAAGATAGCCTGCCCTGAGGAGATTGCCTGGCGCAACGGCTTCATTAACACGGAACAATTTGAGA
>JBCKUK010000023.1:0-20466 GCA_038924905.1 Methylophilaceae bacterium
CCGGATTTGCGGTACGTCCGCGCTATATCGGTGGGCAAGTCGAGCTGGAAATCACGCCGCGCATTGCGGTGCCGAATCATGCAGGGTTTATTGATTTTGAAGAGTTATCGACGGTGGTACGGGTTACGCCAGGTCAGTGGTTTGATTTGGGCGGCACCATGCAACATAGAGACGATGTAAGCCGCGCTATTTTAAGCCGGCAGAGTGGGTCCGGCAGCCGAAATACAGCTTTGGCAATCAAGGTTGATTAAATTCAGGCTGAAAGTTGTCTCAAATTAACAATTTTTTTAAGAAAATTGGCGGAAGTTAATAAAATACTGGTTTTTTCACTGTTTTTTTCTCGAAGAGATGGTAAAATTCTGCGCATTCGGTGGCTCGAAGGTGAGTTGGCCGTAACTGGTTTAATTTATAGTTCATATTGTTAAGGAAAAAAAATGATTCGTTCAATTCTGTTTGCTGCTCTGTTGGCTCTTGCTCTGACCGCCTGTGGTGAAAAACCTGCTGAAGAAGCTGCTATGCCTGAGGCTGCACCTGCCGCCGAAGCTCCTGCTGAAGTCGCTCCTGCAGCTCCTGTTGAAGCCGCTCCTGCAGCTCCTGCTGAAGCCGCTCCTGCAGCTCCTGCTGAAGAAAAGAAATAATCCAGCGTTAAGCTGGTAACAGCGCTACGAAAAAGCCGACTTTGAGTCGGCTTTTTTATTGATAGCAGTTCGTTGGGAGCTATATTATCTGGCGCCAATCAAAGCCTTGCGCCTGATCAGCAATCCCTATCCAGTTAGTTTCACAGCCCAGCGCATCGCCCAGTGCTTTTTTTGCCAATTTCGGTAAGTTATTCGTAGCACTTAAATGCGCGGCAATAATGTGCTGCAATTTAGTGTTGTCGAGTTTGGCCAGCAGGCTAGCTGAGGTTCCGTTATCCAGATGCCCCAAGCGCCCCCCCACTCTTTGTTTGAGTGGCTGGCTGTAAGGTCCGTTCATCAACATGTCCAGGTCGTGGTTACATTCCAGAGCAAGAGCATGACAACCGTTCAGCATGCTTTCAATATGTGCAGTGGAAGTGCCGGTATCTGTCAGCACGCCAAGTTTCTGCGCACCATCAGTAAACACAAATTGCACAGGCTCACGGGCATCATGTGGAACCGGAAATGGGTGAATTTGCACATCACCAACATTGAAAGTCTGATGGCTATCGATCACGTGCATTGCAAAATTGCACTGTGCGGGCACAAACCGCTCAACCATGGTGAGGGTGCCATGGGTTAACCACACTGGAATCTGATATTTACTGGCAAGCCTGAAAGCGCCGCTTGCGTGATCGTCGTGCTCGTGTGTGACCAGGATCCCGGAGAGTTGCGCTGGCGTCAGACCAAGTCGAGCGAGGCGCCTCAGAACATCACGCAGGCCAAACCCACAATCCAGGAGAAGCCGGGTAGCCTGGACTTCCACAACCAAGCCGTTACCAGTGCTACCGCTACCCAGTGATGCAAAACGCATTATTGTTATTTTAGCTGTTCATAAAGCAGGCTGATAATACGATTTGCAGTACTGGAGCGATCACGTTTACCGTCCTTATCTGTCACCATAATGCGCGATCCGCCATTATCACCACTTTCGACCTTTACCGAGTATTGCAATTCAGGGTTAACGCCAGTATCGCTGGCTTTCCAAAATTTTAATTTATCGGTCAAACTACTTTCTTTGGTAACCTTTTTAGGCTCAGGCTGCACTTCTTTTGGGTCATCGTCACTCCAGAAGGCCAATGAGTCCAGCCAGCTTTTCTTTTTTTGTGGCGCGTCATCAATACCAACATCGGAATAACGTACATAAAATACGCCGTTGGAACGATCTTTGTCTTCCACTACAAATCCTATGCGATCCAGTGCCAGGCCTACACGGCGCCATGCACGATCAAATTGATCATTAACCGTCAAGTCGAGGGTGCCATCCGGCTGTTTACTGATTTTTGCGCGCAATTCATTGTTGACTGCGGCCATTACCGAGTGTGATTTTTTATCTTCAACGCCCAGACGCACCATTAAGCGGCGCAGTAACTCAGCATCAATATCTTCGGCATTCGCCCTCACTTCTTCCTCCTTGGTGCGAGCGGATTTTTTAAGGGCATAGCCAGCATCAATATCACCTGCAATGGTGCGGACTTTCACTTTGCCATCATCCGGCACGTCACTGATGGAGCGATGGCTTATGTAAATTTCCGTGGTGCCTTCTTCACTGCCGCGGTCAATACGGGTGCGGAATTTCTGACGGTTTTTAAGATTATCCAGCTTGTCCAGCCAACCCTGGAATTTATCCAGATAGTTACCTTTTTCATCTTGTGTCAAGCTGGATGGATCTGCCCACTCGGTTTCCATCACGCCAGTTTGTGCGTTCTCGACGCGCACAGCAAAGCCAAGTTCAGTCCAGAACTCACGAATCACAGGCCAGATTTTTTCTGGCGGCGCATCTACCACCAGCCAGCGCTGCGAGCCAGCGCGCTCAAGATGAACATTATCCGGATTCGGCAAGATTTGTTCCTGTTCCAGCGCGCCTCCTCCTTGTCCCTGGCTATAGCTGGAGTAGGTGGTTGCCCCACCGGGCACGGAATAAGTATCGTTAGAGGAAGCCGAAGTTAAATCTGGGGGCACCTCAAGCGGACGTGAGCGTCCAGCACCTTTGTAATCCGGCGTGGTATCCAGAAAAGGAATGCTATCGCAACCGCTCAGCGTGAGCAGGCAAAACAGAGTGATAGCTTTAGACTTGATTCGATTCATTCGGGCCCCCATCGGTTAAATAGAGGCGCTTTTCATGGCGCTACGTAAAGCATCCTGGTGTTCAGGCGACAGTGGCACTAACGGCAGGCGTATGCCTGCGCCAATCAACCCCATTTCTTGCAATACCCATTTCACCGGGATTGGATTAGCTTCGATAAATAGTTTTTGATGAAGTGCGAATAATTTTGCATTGATTGCGCGCGATTCCTTTGCATTGCCGGCAATCGCCAGCATGCACATTTGATGCATCAGCCTGGGTGCGACATTGGCAGTGACCGAAATTACGCCACGACCACCCAGCAGCATCAAAGACAGGCACGAAGCATCATCTCCGCTGTAAACAGCGAAGTCTTCAGGCGCTCGCAGCAGCAAATCGGTGCCGCGTTCGATGCTGCCAGTGGCATCTTTAATGCCAACAATATTAGGGATTTGTGCCAGGTGTAAAGTTGTATCATTTGCAATATCGCAGGCGGTTCTGTTTGGCACATTGTAAATAATTTGCGGAATATCAACTGCTTCAGCCACAGCGCGATAATGCTGATACAAACCGGCTTGTGTAGGCTTGTTGTAGTAGGGGGTTACCAAAAGCGCGGCGTTTGCTCCCAGCGCTTTGGCCTGCTCGGTCAGCTCAATGGCTTCCTGGGTGGAGTTTGCCCCGGTGCCGGCAATAACAGGGATACGGCCAGCCGTATGCTCAACTGTCGTACGTATCAGCAGGCAATGCTCGTCAAAATCAACCGTGGGTGATTCGCCCGTGGTGCCGACGACAACAATAGCATCTGTGCCCTGATCCACATGAAAATCGATGAGGGAACGCAATGCCTCTAGATCTAGTGCGCCATCCTCCTGCATGGGGGTGACGATGGCAACAAAACTGCCTTGCAGCATGATTAATCTGGCCTGAGAATTAAACCCATGCATTCTAACTGAAAGTGCTGGTCGTAGAATATGCTTTTATCGAAATAATTCCCTGTCGCCAGCACCGATGCCAGCACTGTTAGTTATAAAGTTATAACGATATGTTCTAGCAGCGTTAATAACGGTAGGCACAAAACTAGTATAATTTCGCAATTCAACACAAAGCTCCGCCTTGGCGTAACGCGTATGTTGCAAAATTACATTTTAATTCTGGTAAGTACGGTGCTGGTGAACAACATCGTACTGGTCAAGATATTGGGATTATGTCCTTTCATGGGGGTTTCCAAGAAACTGGAAGCTTCCATAGGCATGGCCGCAGCTACCACCTTCGTCCTTACCATAGGCGCTGGTACCAGCTACCTTATCAGCCATTATTTATTGGGCACGGAATTATTTTATCTGCGCACCTTGTCCTTTATTGTAGTGATTGCAGGCGTTGTGCAATTCACCGAAATGTTTCTGGAAAAAACCAGCCCGGTGCTCTATCAATCCCTGGGTATTTACCTGCCTTTAATTACGACCAATTGCGCCGTTCTGGGTATCCCCTTGCTTAACGTACAAGCCAATCATAATTTTACCGAGTCCTTATTGTTTGGCCTTGGTGGTTCGCTTGGTTTTTCCATGGTATTGATTTTATTTGCATCCATGCGTGAGCGTCTTGATGCGGCGGACGTGCCAGTGGTTTTCAGAGGTACGGCAATTGCAATGATTACCGCAGGCTTGATGAGTTTGGCTTTTATGGGTTTTGCCGGGCTGACACGTTAATGCTGACCGCTTTGTACGTCATGATAGGCCTGGCCTTGGTGCTGGGCGTGATTCTTGGTTATTCCGCGTTAAAGTTCAAGGTGGAAGGCGACCCTTTGATTGCGCGCATCGACGCCATACTGCCGCAAACCCAGTGCGGGCAATGCAGTTACCCGGGTTGCAAACCCTATGCTACGGCAATCGCCAAAGGTGAAGCCGATATCAACCAGTGTCCACCCGGTGGGGAGGCTGGCGTACGTGCGCTGGCGGACTTGCTGGGGATGGAATACAAGCCGCTCAACGCTGAGCACGGCATACCCAAGCCCAAGGCCGTGGCGATGATTGATGAAGACATCTGCATAGGTTGTACATTGTGCATCCAGGCTTGCCCGGTTGACGCAATCCTGGGCGCTGCCAAGCAAATGCATACCGTGATTGTCTCCGAGTGCACAGGCTGCGAGCTATGCTTGGCGCCATGCCCGGTAGATTGCATCACCATGGAGCCAATTGCAGAGTCACCCACCAATTGGAAATGGCGCTACCCGGTGTTTGAGATCAAGCAGGTTCTAGGAGCCTCTAATTAAATCCACCATGAGCCGCGTCGTGAATAAATTTGTGATGATTGCACGAAGAGAACCGCGTCGAATAGCCGTAGCGTATTCGCAAGGTGAGCGACAAAGCAAGCGCACAAATTTGTCACAACCCGTATGGGCACTTAGCTTTGCGGGCGGTCTGCGGCGTCAGACTTCTTGCGAAGGGAATTACCATTCACATCAAATTCTTCCTTGCATCCCATCCCGCAAAGCCAAGTGCGCGGCCATGTGGGACTTAATCAGAGGCTCCCTGGCATGAGCGCAGTCATGAGCTTGGCCAAGCTGTTCAAATTTAACGGCGGCGTGCACCCGCCTGAACATAAATTTGAATCGACGGCCACACCGATTGCAGTGGTTGCACCACCGAAAACACTGGTGCTGCCATTGCGTCAGCACGTCGGCAATATGCCCAAGCTGCTGGTGAATGTCGGCGACCATGTGCTTAAAGGCCAGTTGCTGGCCAAGGCGGATGGCCAGATGTCAGCCGCGGTACATGCGTCGACTTCGGGTACCATTATTTCGGTTGAAGATCAGCTCATTCCGCATCCTTCGGGTTTGCCGGATATTTCAATCACCTTGCAAAGCGATGGCGAAGACCGCTGGATAGCGCATCAGCCGATTGATTACCTTGGCTTAAGCAAAGCAGAGGTGCTGGAAAGACTGCGCGAGGCAGGCGTAGTAGGCTTGGGCGGGGCGACCTTTCCATCGCACATTAAATTGCGTGGGGACGCCAGGCATCCTGTTAACACCTTAATCCTGAATGGCGCAGAGTGCGAGCCTTACATTAGCTGTGATGATGTGCTGATGCGTGAGCGTGCTGTGGAGATCGTGCGCGGCATTGAAATCATGCAGTATTTGCTGGATGCCAAGGAATGCATCGTCGGCATCGAAGATAACAAGCCGGAAGCGTCTAACGCCATGCGCGAGGCGTGCGTAAATAGCACAATCAAAATTGCTGTGGCTATCGTTCCTACCATCTATCCAGGCGGCGGCGCCAGGCAGTTGATTCAGGTGCTCACTGGTAAAGAAGTGCCTAGCGGCAAATACCCTACCGATATTGGCGTGCAATGCTTTAATGTCGCTACGGCCTACACTGTGCATCGGCTACTGAACCATGGTGAGCCTGTCATTTCGCGCATCGTCACTGTTACCGGCAATGTCGCGCACCCGGGCAATTTTGATGTACCGCTGGGCATGGCGGTGGATGAGCTGATTCAGCTGGCAGGCGGCACAGCAGCGCATGCGGATTTAATCATGGGCGGGCCTATGATGGGTTTTAATTTGCCCTCCAGTAAAGTGCCGGTAGTGAAGGCGACCAATTGCATCATCGTCAGTGCGCCGGAAATCTTCCCGGAGCCATTGCCGGCGTTGCCTTGCATCCGCTGTACGCGCTGCGCTGATGCCTGCCCGGTGAATTTGCAGCCGCAGGAGCTGTACTGGTTTGCCAAGTCGGATAATTTTGAAAAAGCGCGTGATTATAATCTGTTTGATTGCATTGAATGCGGTTGCTGTACCTACGTTTGCCCGAGCAATATCCCGTTGGTGCAGTACTATCGTTATGCCAAGAGCGAGATTATTGCGCAGGACAAGGCCAAACAGGCTGCCGATATTGCCCGCGAGCGCAATGAATTCCGCTTGATGCGTATCGATCGCGAGAAAGCAGAACGTGCGCAAAGACACGCGCAAAGAACCGCTGAGGCTACAGGTGATGCAGGCGAAGACGACGCGAAAAAAGCAGCCATTGCCGCTGCGGTTGAGCGCGTTAACGCGCAGAAAGCAGAAGAACTGCCTGCCAAAGTAGAGGAAAATAATTAGCATGATCAACCGTTCGCCTTATATTTCAAACGCACCTTCTGTCAGCATTATTATGCTGAAAGTGTTGTTGGCGCTTGTTCCTGGCATAGCTGCCTATGTCTGGGTGTTTGGCGGCGGCATACTGGTGACGCTGGCGCTGGCTTCCGTCACCGCTTTGGCGTCCGAAGCCGCGATGCTCAAGTTGCGTGATCGTCCGATAAAACCTTATTTGATGGATGGCAGTGCGCTGGTCACCGCATGGTTATTGGCCTTGGCCTTGCCGCCGTTGGCTCCCTGGTGGCTGGTGGTATTGGGCACGTTGTTTGCCATTGTGGTTGCCAAGCAACTCTATGGTGGCCTGGGCTATAACCCGTTTAATCCTGCGATGGTTGGTTACGCGGTGTTGCTGATTTCATTTCCGCTGATCATGACCAGCTGGCCGGCACCGCTGGTACTGGCACAAGCCAAGCTCGGTTTTATGGATCAGCTGAGCTATATATTGAGCGGAAAATTGCCTGCGGGGGTGCTGGTGGATGCGATAAGTTCGGCTACACCGCTCGATTATTTGAAGACGCAACTGACCTTGCATCACACTGTCCAAACCGTCACGCAAGCACCGATTTTTGGTGTGCTGGGTGCCAAAGGCGGCGAGCTGGTGACGGCCGGGTATTTGCTCGGCGGCTTGTATCTGGTGCAGCAGCGTCTGACTACCTGGCATTTGCCGGCAGCTTTTCTCGGCGCAATTGCGCTGACAGCCAGCCTGTTTTATATGGCAGATGCAGCACATTTTGCTAGCCCGGGATTTCACTTGTTTAGTGGCGCGACCATGCTATGCGCGTTCTTTATTATTACCGACCCGGTGAGCGGGCCTACCACACCTAAGGGTAAATTGTTTTTTGCGGCGGGCGTTGGCGTGCTTACTTATTTAATCCGTGTATATGGCGGCTACCCTGATGGCGTAGCGTTTGCAGTATTGTTTTTTAATATTTGCGTGCCGCTGATCGATGCCTACACACAACCGCGCGTCTTTGGCCACTCCAAGTAAGCAAGAACAAGCAATGAGTGAATCCAAATTCAGACATACAGCCATCACCACGGCTTTGATGGCAGGGTTTACGGCAATAGGAACTGCCTTGCTGGCGTATACCTATTTCAGTACCAAGGCGCCAATTGCGGCCAGCGAGGCAGAGGCGCGCATGGCGCTGTTAGATCAGGTATTGCCGCCAGCCTTGCATGATAATGATTTGCTGAAAGATACGGTGAAGATTGCAGCAGGCGGCGAACTCGGCAATCGCACGGAGACACTGGCTTATAGTGCACGGCTTGCCGGTCAGCCATCAGCGGTGATTCTGGAGACAACGGCGCCGGATGGTTATAGTGGCGATATCAAGCTGTTGATTGCGATTCGTCAGGATGGCAGCCTTGCCGGAGTGCGCGTACTGGCGCATAAGGAAACGCCGGGTCTGGGCGATTATATTGATATCGAGCATGGCGACTGGATCAGGCATTTTGATAATCAATCGTTGGCGAAAACAACTGAAGACCAATGGAAGGTCAAAAAGGACGGCGGGTCTTTTGACTACATGACTGGCGCCACCATTACCCCGCGCGCCGTGGTTAAGGCGGTGCACAAGGCATTACAATATTTCAGTGTCAATAAAGACGTATTATTGGCACAGACAGCGGCAAATGAGCCACAAGGAGTATCGAAATGAGCGTCTATAAAGACATTGCCCAGAATGGGCTGTGGAAGCAGAACCCGGGTGTGGTACAGCTGCTGGGTCTATGCCCAACCTTGGCGGTGACCACCACTGCAGTCAATGGCCTGAGCCTGGGATTTGTCACTGCACTCGTGATGGCGGCGAGTAACGGCTCGGTTTCGCCGATTCGCCGCATCATTCCCGAAGAGATCCGCATCCCGGTATTTGTCCTGGTTATCGCAGCGTTGGTAACGGTGATTGATCTTGGGATGAATGCGTTTGCTCACCCCTTGCATAAAGTGTTGGGGATTTTTATCCCGCTGATTGTGACCAATTGTATCGTGCTGGCACGCGTGGAAGCATTTGCCGCGAGAAACCCCACCACGCCTTCGATACTGGATGGCTTCATGATGGGCCTGGGCTTGACCATGGTACTCACCTTGCTGGGTGCGATCCGTGAATTAGTCGGTCAAGGTACGATGTTGTCCGGCATTGATCTGGCATTGGGGCCAGCAGCCAAACAATTTGTAGTGACGGTGATTCCTGATTACCATGGCTTTTTGCTGGCTATTTTGCCGCCCGGCGCCTTTATTGGTCTTGGCTTGCTGATAGCCTCGCGCAATTGGGTAGAACAGCGCAAGACCGAGTCTACGCCCATGCTGCCAATGACGGCTGCGCAAAGTCACTGATTAGTTAAAAATGAATGCGGAAAAGTGTCGTGAGATTTTTCGTAGATTAAGTCTCGCAATACCAGAGCCAACCACCGAGCTTGTTCATGGCAGCACCTTTGAGCTGCTGGTCGCCGTTATCCTTTCCGCACAAGCCACTGACAAGGGCGTGAATCTGGCAACGGCCAGGCTCTTTCCGGTGGCCAATACGCCGCAAGCCATGCTTGTATTGGGGTTGGAAGGCCTGGAACAATACATCAAAACTATCGGTCTATATCACAGCAAAGCCAAAAACATCGTCGCTGCTTGCCGGATGTTGGTGGATGATTACGCTGGACAAGTGCCCAGCACGCGTGAGGCGCTGGAACGACTGCCGGGCGTAGGGCGCAAAACTGCGAATGTCATGCTTAACACCGCGTTTGGTCAGCCTACCATTGCAGTGGATACGCATTTGTTTCGCCTTGGTAACCGCACCAGGCTGGCTCCCGGAAAAACGCCGGTTGAGGTTGAAAAAAAGCTGATGAAAGTTGTTCCCAAAGAATATTTACGCGACGCGCATCATCTGCTAATTTTGCATGGACGCTACACTTGTATTGCGCGCAAACCCAAATGTGGTGAATGTGTGATTGAAGATTTGTGTGAGTATCGAGCCAAGGAGTTTGTGTGAGGAAAGGTTTATGAACGTCGCCACTGGCCTTGCTATTGGCCGAGAGGCAAACCCTAATCTGGCTGCGCAAGCAGTCAAGCAGGCGATGCATGCCGCAGATATTAGCATTGCCAGTAGCGTACTGCTGTTCCTTACCTCCGAATTTGCGCGCGATCCTGTTCCTGCCTTGCGTGCGGCGGCAAAGGCCGCAAGCTGTACGCAAATCATGGGCTGTTGCCCCGGTATATTTACCGAGCAGGACTGGATGCTGGATGCACCGGCCGCTGCGGCATTGGTGCTGAGCGGTGAAGTCGCTCTGACGCACCTTTCAACCAAGGATGCCAGTCAGTTACTGCTCACTCTGGCTGCGCCTAAACGCCATTAACACCACCTGGATGTCGGGTAGTGGGGCTGTGGTATACGCTTTGGTGGTGTATCCGGTGACGCCACTGGGCAAGGGCCTTTTTCCGTTTGGCAAAACGGCAAGGGAGCAGTGGAGGGGCATTGTGAAGCTGTGCTGCAAGGGGTTAAAGGTGTCGTTGCCGCAGCGCACGGCCTGCGCATCCTTGATAAACCCAAGCAGGTGACCAAGGCAGACGCACATGATGTGCAAATGCTGGCAGAAAAGCCCGCGTTCAAGGTGCTGCAACGTGCTTGTGATGCCATTAATGAGTCCATTCCCTTGCATCGAATCATGGCTGTTTTTGCTGACACTGCCGAGGCGATTAACGCGGGCGACTACCAGCTAGCCGCGCTGGTTAGTGGTAATGATAACGATCAATCCACTACGCTTGCCAAGCGTGTGCAGACCGGACAGTTTTTATGCTGGGCGATACGCGAGGTAGAAGCCGCACTGAAGGATTTGCAGCAAACTGCGGTCAATTTAGAGAGCAGGCTCGGCATGCGGCCAGATTTCGGCATGTTATTTTCATGCCTGGGCCGTGGGCATTATTTTTACGGTGGTGTGGATTATGATTTATCTTTGTTGCGGACGCAGTTCCCACATATGCCATTGATAGGTTTTTATGGCAACGGCGAAATTGCGCCTAGCAATCACAAACAAAATGGCGGCAGTGAGTTGCTCCAGTATTCGGCCGTTCTGGGCTTGTTTTCTCGGAGCTAGGGGTGACAGCTTTATTTAATCCCAGCCGCGATCAGGTTCGACAATTCTTTTTTGATGCCTGGCTCAAGTACAAGCAGAAGCAGCCACTGACAGACCTGGAGGCGATTGCCATGCAGGTAGTAGAGATGCATCCTGAATATCACGCGGTGCTTGATGCGCCTGAGCGCTATCTACAGCAAGCCTATTTTCCTGAAATGGGCGAAACCAATCCATTTCTACACATGAGCTTGCACCTGTCGGTGCTGGAGCAGATCGGTATCAATCAGCCGCCTGGTATTGTGCAGGCCTACCAAAAGTTGCAGCAAAAACATGAGGATAGTCACCAGGCTCAGCACGATTTGATGGATTGCCTGGCAGAAACTGTCTGGCAAGCCCAGCGTGACGGTCAGCAACCGGATACGGAGACATACTTGAACTGTATGCAGAAAAAAGCCTCAATGTAGAATGTTATCGAATTGCACAATCTGGGGAACCCAATGACAAGTAGTGCGTAGAACGACTGGCTTACCGAGCATGGCGATTATCTCTATCGTTTCGCGTTAGCGCGCTTGCGCGACACCCATCAAGCCGAGGATGTGGTGCAGGAAACGTTACTTGCAGCGATTCAGAATCAAACCTATGAAGGCAAATCGGCACCTCGCACCTGGCTGACCGGCATACTCAAACACAAAATTATTGATTTGATACGACGCCAGATGCGCGAGCAACCGCTTCAGCATGAGGGTGATCTATTAACCGATGAGCCCGGCATGGATGAATTTTTTGAAGAAGATGGTCATTGGCTGGACAAGCCGCAATCCTGGGGCGCACCGGAACGACTGCTTGAACAAAAGCAGTTTCTAGGTATTTTGCAGCAGTGTATGGACAAACTGCCGCCCAAACTTGCCAGTCTTTTCCTGATGCGGGAAGTGCACGAAAGCGATAATGAAGAAATTTGTAAGGAACTGGCAATCAGCTCGACCAATGCTTGGGTAATGCTGTATCGGGCTCGTAGGGGACTAAGGAAATGTCTCGAGTTACATTGGATGGGAGGTAAACATGCTGAGTTGTAAACAAGTTAGCCAGCTTGCGTCCCAGTCCATGGAACGCAAGCTTTCCTACCGGGAACGGTTCGCATTATTTTTGCACCTTATGGTGTGTGATGCCTGCACGCTTTTTGTGGGTCAGCTCAAGTTGCTGCGGCAAGCCATGCAGCGTGTAGGTAAAAACGTCGAGCAAGATACACAGATAGTGCTGCCAGCGGAAGCTAGAAAGCGCATTGCGAGCAAGCTTGAATCTAATCATTAGTTGTTTGTTCGGGTAAAACCGCGCAATGACCGGTTTGATTGACGCAAGCTGAATTTTTTTGAAGTCTATTTCTTGCCTATCCGATTAGCACCCACACATACTAGATATGGGATGCAGCCAGACCACGAGAAAACCCGGCAGGGCTGGCAGAATGCCATGTGGCACAATGGGTTACCGCAAGAATGCCAGCTGCGACGGCCCGATTGTCGGATTTACCGACCCACTAGGTGTAGTGTTTGTGGGTGCTAATCGGATAGGCAAGGTCTATTTGATACCAATTTAGGAGAAATACATGAAAGTTACCAACAAACCCCTGGCTCTGGCCATTGGCAGCGCATTTGTAGCATCAATTGCTGCAACCAGTATTCACGCTGCGGAAAATCCATTTGCACTTAAATCCTTATCCTCCGGCTACATGGTTGCCGATGCCGAAAAAATGAAAGACGGCAAGTGCGGTACTGATAAATGTAGCGCTGCAAAAAAGAAAGCAATGGCCGATAAGGCTAAAGAAGGTAATTGCAGTGCGGATAAAATGAAGGAAGGCAACTGCAGTGCAGAAAAGATGAAAGAAGCCAATTGCAGTGCTGACAAGGCCAAGGAAGACTCTTGCCACGCTGACAAGTAGTAGGCAGTTGACCAAGTGCATTCTAACAATATCAAAGGAGCAGGGCTGGGGTTAAAGCGCGAGCTGATTCCCCAGCTGCAGGCCGAGTTTGGCAAGGACTTAACCGCATCCATTGATTTTCTTGAAATTGCGCCAGAAAACTGGATTAACGCCGGTGGCCGCGTGGCCAAACAGCTTGCGTGGTTCACCGAGCGTTACCCGATTGCCGCCCATGGTTTGTCTTTATCCATTGGCGGGCCGGATCCGCTGAATCAGGTGTTTTTACAGCAAGTTAAAACCTTTCTCGAACGTCACCAAATCCCGCTTTATACCGAACATCTGAGCTATTGCAGCGATGGCGGTTATTTATACGATTTGCTGCCAATCCCGTTTACCGAAGAAGCCGTGCATTATGTGGCGAAACGTATCCGCCAAACGCAGGATATCCTGCAGCGGCGCATTGCGGTAGAAAATACCTCTTTCTACGTGGCAGCACCCATCTCCGAGATGGATGAATTAACTTTTTTGTGTGCGGTGCTGCAAGAGGCCGATTGCGACTTGCACCTGGATATCAACAATATTTACGTGAACAGCGTTAATTTTGGCTTTGACCCACATACATTTTTGCGCGGTTTGCCGGGCGAACGCATCGTTTATGCGCATATAGCGGGACATGACCAGGAAGCGCCCGACTTGATTATTGATACGCATGGGCAAGACGTGATCGACCCGGTATGGGCGCTACTCAAAGAGGCTTATCAGTTGCATGGCACCTTTCCTACGCTGTTGGAGCGCGATATCAATATCCCGCCACTACCCGAGATTATGCGCGAAGTGAATAGTATCGCCAAGCTGCAAGCGCCTTATAGAATCAATCAAGGCAGTGCAAATCAAGGCGCTACAAAAAGTAGCCGCAACATGAAGACTGCTTTGCCAAGCTTTCAGCAATATCAGCTACAATTCACCGGCCATATTCGCAACCCTGAGGTAAACCCGCGTCCGGCCAAAGTACCGGCAAAACGCATGCGGGTATATACCGAGACTGTATTTAATAATCTCGAATCCAGTGTCTCGCCTTGTTTTCCTGTTGCAAAGAAGGTTTTGGGAGCACGCGCCTGGCAAAAACTCATTCGCGGTTTTTTTAGCCATCACCAATGTCACAGCCCGCTGTTCCGGCAAATTCCGGAAGAGTTTTTGCGCTACCTGGAATCCGCACCAAACCTACCGCTCTACCTTAAAAGCCTTGCGCATTATGAATGGATAGAGCTGGCACTGGCTGTTGCCGACGTCTCCATTGATATGGCTACTGTTGATGCGGAAGGAGACTTGCTGCAAGGCTCACCGCTATTGGCACCAGCGCTTGCATTGCTTAGCTATGATTACCCGGTGCAATTAATTTCACCGCGTTTCAAGCCTAAGGCGCCTTTAAAAGAGCCAGTGCATTTGCTGGTGTATCGGGACGCCAAAGATGATGTGCAATTTGTCGAAATCAATCAGCTGACAGCACGCCTGTTGACGATCTTGCAAGCAGGGAATGTTACAGGCCAGCAGGCTTTGGAAAAAATTGCGATTGAGACCGCGCATTCTGACCCAGCGGCTATTATTCAATTTGGCCGAACTATTTTGTCCGACTTAAAAGTGCAAGGCGTAATTCTAGGTACATTAGCTATCAGCCCCAACTAGTGCGCAAGCAATTTCCTGGATAGCTTCCACAGACTACCAATCAGGGTTAAGCCCACCCCGACAAAAACACTTATTAGTACAATGACGTTTAAATGCTCATGAATAAACGGGATGTTGCCGAACAGAAAGCCCGCAGGCACTAGCACCCATAGCGCCGCCCCGGCGATGCTGAACAGCTGGAATTTTTTGTAAGTCATGGTGGATAGACCGGCAACAAAAGGTTCGAAGGTGCGGACAAATGGGATGAACAAGTACACCAGAAAAGTGGTGTTGCCATATTTCTCGAAGAATACATGCGTTTTTCGCAGCGCTGCTTGATTAATCCACCGGTAATTAATCCAGCGCGAATGATGCGGTAAAATTTTCTGACTGACCGGCTCTCCCAAGCCGGTAATTGATATTGCTGCCAATGACGGCGGCGACGAAAAGTAGCGGCATCAACAGCCAGATATTCATCACGCCGGTCGCGCACAATGCGCCGCTGATAAATAACAGCGGTACACCGGGCAGGAAAAATAGCGGCAGTATGCCGGTCTCACAAAAGACCGTGAAAAATAGCGCCAGATATACCAGAGAGCCATATTGCGCCGTAATCAGATGCAGGGTTTTGTCGGGATGCAGTAATGCATAGATAAGATGCAAGGGTGCTCCTTAATAGCTTATTGGATCTGCCGCAACTCTGTCCGCTTGTAAGTGCGCGACAGCCAGGCAGCATAAGTAGTTGGCCACTCTGCCGCAGCGCCCCATGCCTGGTTTACCAGCACTGGTTGGCGATCATAAGCGTTAAATAGTAGTATTTTCATTTTGATCGCAGTATCAGACAGATTCACCGGTAATTCAGCTATGCCATATCCTGCGTAATAAAAAGTGCTGGCATTCAGCTTCGCAGCGATTTTGGCGACTATATTCCCTGTTGCACGATGGTCGGCATGATCAAACAGATTCGTTAAAAAGGAGGGATCATGGGTATGCAATTCAAGTTGTGCAGTGGGAGTCGCTGCCAGTTCCAGCTCCAACAAAACCAATAGTGTTTCCTGTAAAGCCTGTAGGCTGTGGTAATCCGTAGACCCATCGACCGCTGCCATAGCTTGGCCGGAAGAAAGTTTGTCCAGCGACTGGTTGTGATACTGGACAAAACCGGAACCGTTGATATTCTCGGAAGGAAGACGCAAAAAATAACTGCTGGTATTTGCCTCGTCACAGCGCTGTAATGGGCGAGACTAGATTGTGACTTGATGGCAGTTCATTGTTGGCTGGGTATCACGTACCGTTTTTGTAACTGCCGCTTGTATAGATGCCATAGCTCCCAACTCACGGGCGCGTCAATATGCTGGTGGACGGTCAGCCCCTCCTGCCGTCAAATAAATAAAAATAACGTGGTCTCTGCCCACAATTTGCGCAAATGCCTCGTCGCCCATGAATAGCTGCCAGTCATCAGGATGAGCGACGATATAGGTTTGTAATTTTGGTGGGGTTGCGTCGTCAGACGCGGCATAGACACATGTTTGATACATGGTCAGCAATGCCATGTAGCATGCACTAATTACTCTGGTTGTCATGAATGGGTGGATTCCTTGTGCCGGTGGCCATGTTGACTATCCAGCAGGCTGTAGTAGTTAGAAGGCTTAAGCACAGTGGGAACGGCTTGCGGCAGCATGTCCGGGTAATCCTTGCTGAAATGCAAGCCACGGCTTTCATGGCGCGCCATTGCGCTTTTAACGATAAGCTCCGCCACTTGCAGTAAATTTCGCAGCTCGATCAGGTTGTTACTGATACGGAAGTTGCTGTAAAACTCATGCACCTCGTCGCGCAGCATATCGATGCGGTTCAGTGCCCGTATCAGGCGCTTATTGGTGCGCACGATGCCAACGTAATTCCACATAAAGCGCCGCAACTCGTTCCAGTTATGGGTGATGATAATTTCTTCGTCCGCATCGGTTACACGGCTTTCATCCCAATCAGGCAACTTAACGGCAGGCTTGGCAGCTTGCGATAGAATATCGCTCGCCGCAGCCTGACCAAACACCAGGCATTCCAACAATGAATTGCTGGCCAGGCGGTTGGCACCATGCAGGCCGGTATAAGCGGTCTCGCCGATGGCATACAGCCCGGGCAAATCACTGCGACCGTTATGGTCGGTCATAATGCCGCCGCAGCAGTAGTGCGCTGCTGGAACGACGGGGATGGGCTCCTTGGTAATATCAATGCCGAGCTCCTTGCAGCGCTGATAAATAGTGGGAAAGTGCGACAGGATAAAATCGGCTGGCTGGTGAGAAATATCCAGATAAACGCAATCAATACCGCGTTTTTTCATCTCAAAGTCTATGGCTCGCGCAACCACATCGCGTGGTGCCAGTTCTGCACGCTTGTCGTGCGATGGCATAAAGCGCTTGCCGTCCGGCAGTTTGAGGATGCCGCCTTCTCCGCGCACGGCTTCAGTAATTAAAAATGACTTGGCTTGTGGGTGATAAAGGCAGGTAGGGTGGAATTGAATAAACTCCATATTCGCCACCCGGCTGCCAGCACGCCACGCCATTGCTACGCCATCACCGGTGCTTACGTCAGGGTTGGTGGTATAGAGATAAACCTTGCCGGCACCGCCAGTCGCCAGTACCGTGTGCTGAGCGGCAATGGTCAATACTTTTCCGTTCTTGTTATTGAGTACGTAGGCGCCCAGGCACTCACCGCTTTTCATACCAACCTTGCGCGCGGTAATCAGGTCTACTGCGATGTGATTTTCCAGTAGAGTGATATTGGGATGATTGCAGACTTTCTCTGCCAGGGTATTTTGTACCGCCTGGCCAGTAGCATCGGCCGCATGAATGATGCGTCTATGGCTATGCCCGCCCTCACGCGTCAGGTGATAGCCGCTGTTGTCATCCTCTCGCGTAAAAGGCACACCTTCCTTAATCAGCCATTCCACGGTTTCACGGCCACGCTCTGCTACCAGACGCACAACTTCAGCATCGCACAGACCGGCGCCGGCAATTAGCGTGTCTTGAATATGCGCTTCTACTGAGTCGTCATCGGTAAGTACAGCTGCAATGCCGCCTTGCGCCCAGTTGCTGGAACTATCGTTAATGCTACGCTTGCTTACCAGACAAACTTTTTTCTCTTTGGCGGTTTTAAGTGCCAGCGTGAGGCCGGCAAGCCCGCTACCGATAATGAGAACGTCGTATTGTTGCATAGGAATATTCTGGTTGATTTTTTATGATGAACTTATGCGAGTTTAGCGCTGTCTTGAGATGTAAGCTAGTCAAGTTAAAGCCGGGAGCTGCGTCATGATAGATACTAAAAAGTTTGGAGAATTTTCGCGTCTGAGTTTCGTTGATACTGCGACGCAAGGGTATACTCCGACTGTCGATTCCAGGTCGCATTCAAGCGCAACCTGGAACCAGGCAACGCAGACAGGGAGCAGGACTAATATGGGTGCAAACCCAGTAGCGAATAATCGCGAAATAGATCAGGAATTGGTCGAGCGTGCACAGCGCGGCGACAAGCGCGCCTTTGGCATGCTGGTAGAGAAATACCAGCGAAAATTAGGCCGTCTGTTGTCACGTTTAATTCGCGACCAGGCAGAAGTTGAGGATGTGGTGCAGGAGTCTTTTATCAAGGCTTATCGCGCGCTGCCTAACTTCCGCGGTGACAGCGCATTTTATACCTGGCTTTATCGTATTGGCATCAATACTGCCAAGAACTATCTGGTTTCCATGGGGCGCAGACCGCAGATCAGCAATAATATCGAAATTGAAGATGCGGAGAATTTCGAGGACGCCAACGAATTGCGCACCATGGACACGCCGGAAACAGAGCTGGCCGCCAAAGAGATTGCGCAAACGGTGAATGACACGGTAGCCGCTTTACCGGAAGAGTTGCGCACCGCCATTACGCTGCGCGAGATTGAAGGCTTGAGTTACGAAGAAATTGCAACCTTGATGAATTGCCCAATCGGCACCGTGCGCTCACGCATATTCAGAGCGCGCGAGACGATTGCTAAGCGGTTACGTCCACTGTTGGATACACCCGAGAACAAGCGTTGGTGAGTATTGTATTAGGAGATAAAAAATGAAAGATCAAATTTCAGCATTAATGGATGACGAGCTGGCGGTAGACACCGCCGAGCATCTGATTACCTCAGTAAAAGCAGGCGGCGAATCCGCCGAGTGTTGGGCCACCTATCATCTGATAGGCGATGCCATGCGTGGCAACCCGATATTCAAGGCCGATTTTCATCTGCGCCTTATGCGAACACTGGAAGCAGAACCAACCGTACTAACACCTCGAGACAATACCAAAAAATCCTTTGTAAAAACTCCCATCCTGTGGTCAGTCGCTGCTTCGGTAGCAGCCGTGGCCTTTGTTGGCTGGATGGTGTTGCAGCAGCAGGTACAAAACGGTGCGGATGCTACCCCGATAGAAATCGCACAGAATCTGCCCTCCGAATATTTGCTGGCGCATCAAGCCTCTGCGCCCAGTAGCGCTGCTTATTATATCCAGCCGGCTACATACACAGGGAGCGGCAAGTAATGAAATTTCTGCTGTTGGTTTGGTTGCTGGCAAGCCCATTTTCACCAGCTTTTGCCGGGGAAGATGCAGCGGATGACCCTTGGGCGGTTCTGCAAAAGGCCGCGAATGCAGCCAGAGAATTAAGCTACAAAGGCGTATTTACCTACCAATCGGTGGGCAGCATTAAATCAGTTGAAATTACACACATGAATTCCAGCCAGGGTGAATATGCGCGCATTGTAGTGCTGGATGGCGCGCCTCGTGAAGTGTTAAGCCAGGGCGCGAATGCCGTTATATTCAATACCCGGGATGGCAAGGTAATGATAGAAAAGCGCCGTGGGAAAAACATGTTTCCTGCGCTTTTACCTGCCAATATGGATGCCATCAAGCTCAGCTACCAGGCGCATCTGGGCGGGCAAGAGCGCGTAGGCGGACGCGATGGACAGATCGTTTTTCTTGATCCGCGCGATCGCTTTCGCTATAAATACAAGCTTTGGACTGATCGCGAATATGGCCTGTTGTTAAAATCGCTAGTCAGTAACGAACGCAATGAAATCATAGAGCAAATCGCATTTAATCAACTGCAATTACTGGATACGCAGAACATGGACTGGTTCCAGCCCAGCGTTGACAGTAACAAATCATATGTGCTGGAAGACCCCGTAGTAACTACCTCCACGGCTACAGTGGATAGGTGGACTCTGGCAGCATTGCCAGCAGGTTATCGTCAGGTTGATCAATTAAAGTGCGTGGTGCCAGGCAAAAAAATACCAATGACCCATATTATTTTTTCTGATGGATTGGCTTCGGTTTCACTGTTTATTGAGCCGCTGACCAAGGGGGTGCGCCCCAAGACTGGCCACACAGTGATAGGCGCGACTAATTTTTATGCCAATGTGACAAACGGCCATCAAATTATGGTGGTGGGTGAAGTGCCGGAAAGCACTGTAGCGCAGATTGCAAAAGCGGTCAGTTTTAAAAAATAACCCATTAAGAAAGTAGCATTAGTAATGATCGAAGAAAGTGCCATTGTCGTAGGCCTTGAGCAAGACGTAGCCATGCTCGAAATCATCCGCCGTACACCTTGTGGTTTATGTGGGCAAACGCGCGGCTGTGGAATTTCTCTGTGGGGTCGCTTATTTGGGCACCGCAGTAATATTTTCAAGGCGCGCAACCAAATCAACGCAAAAGTAGGTGATAGCGTCATCGTCGGTATCGAGGAGCAGGCGCTACTGGTGAGTTCGCTTATGATTTATGGTATCCCCTTGGTTGCCATGCTGGCTGGCGCGTTGCTGGTCGGGGGAATTTTTGCTGATGATGTTAGTCATAGTGACCGTTATGCGGTAATTGGATCCATTTTAGGGCTGGTGCTGGGGATATTGTGGCTTAAGGGTCATAGCGCAGGGCGCAGTATGAACGCGCGTTATCAGCCTGT
>JBCKUK010000024.1:0-20336 GCA_038924905.1 Methylophilaceae bacterium
TTTCTTAGGAAAATCGGCCATGAAAAATTACCACTATATATAGTGGTTGAGTGTATCTCTAAACCATCCATATAGATACCCTATTAAATACAAAGAGATAGCTTGTCTTTTTAAAATAATAGTTCTATATTATGCATAACAGTTTATTGGAATTAACTATTATGCATGCACCATTGATGACGAAATATGTATACCAGATTCGTAGCCGCAACGGCGCGGTTGTGGATAATTTGCGAATTTACGGACGCAATGAAGATGAAGCGAAGCGTAAGTTAGAGCAGATGTACCATCATTGCGAAATCATTGATTCGCATATTGTGATGCCGGAGCGTTCCGCAAATTCAAGCTTTGAAGATGTACTGAGCTTGATTGTCGGTAATCGATAGATCGCGTTTCTAGCCCAGATTTATCAAGCCCGATTTAATTAATTCTTTAAGCAGTTTATCGTAGTCTTGCGCGCCAGCGCTGCTGCTGCTGTGGCGGAAAATGTCTTTTTTAAGTTGTGGACTTTCAGCAAGCGCTACATTCTCAGAAATGACAGTTTTACACAACTCCTTACCAAAGTTTGCTTTAGCCTGCTCATGCACCTCAAAGGTCATGCCTCTGCGACGGTCGTAGCAAGTCAGTAAATAGCGTCGATTAGCGCGCCTTTTTAACACTGGCTCCAATGCCTGCAAAGTTTGTTCGACTTTTTGCGCACCTTGAAATGATAAAAAGTCTGATGCAATAGGAATAAGTACCAAATCTGACGCAAAAATTGCATTTAGCGAAAGCACCCCTAGATACGGGCAGCAATCAATCAATGTGTTGGGTGTGGGGGTTTCTTTTTCCAGTGCCTCGAGGCCATACCGGAGGCGATTAAGAATGGCCGGACCTTTGCCAAACACCGAATCTACCTTGATCAGCTCTCGATGTGACGGAATAAGCCGGCCAATATGTGGCCACTCAATCTGCAATTGTTCTAGGGGTTTGTTGTCCTGATAAAAGCCAAATAAACTGCGGCCAGCCTCTTGCGGCGGACTTTCATGGATTTCTGTCAAGTGACTCTGGGGGTCAATATCAATGAGGAGAGGATTGCCGCCCCGGCGGTGTATAGCGGCAGAAAGATTGAGTACTGTGGTGGTCTTGCCCACTCCACCTTTTTGGTTGAACACGGCGACACGGCTCATGATGACGCCTTTGCGGGGCCGTTATCTTCTACGCTTAAATCCGGGATGTGGTTAAAAGCAATTCGCATGGGAGCGTTATTCAATGCATTGTGGGCGCCACCGAAATATACCGTATTTTTACCATAACGCAAATTCAGTTTATCTAACGTGGTATCCAATTTCCTTTTTGTTGCGTTGGTGGCAGGCATAAATAAATCCAGCGCCCGTTCACCAAGCTCCACAAGGCCGCTGAAAGTTATGCCGACCGCGTGTGGCGTGGTTTTGCGGGCGGGGTAGTTTTGCCATAGCTGTTCTAAAGCATGGGTGAGCACCAGGGTGTCATTAGTCGGTGAGCATGCGCTGATTGTCACCCAGCTTGGATGATTGATAAACTTAACTTTGACACTGATAGCAGAGGCATAGAGCTCATAACTGCGTAGGCGCATACAGGCTTTTTGTAACAGGCGGTGCAATACAGCTAATGCAGCATTTTTCGTGCGCAGTTCAGGCGGTAGTACGTGCGAATGGCCGAGACTGCTACGGTCATGTTTGACCAGTGGCAATTCAATGCCGCGCAGCCTGTCATACATGCGCTCACCTTCAATGCTGCCCCAGGCGGCGCGCAGCTGCTGGCGATTAGAGGCATATAATTGGGGGATAGTGGCAATGCCCTTACGCACCAAGCGTTCTTCCATACGTCTGCCGATGCCATTTAAATCTCTTAATTTCAGTGCATAGAGTTTTTTCGGCAGGTCGTTCGTTTCAATCACTACGCAGCCATCCGGCTTTTGCATATTGGATGCGACTTTGGCCAAAAAGGTATTGGGCGCAATGCCAATTGAGCAGCGAATTTGATCACCTGCTTTTATGGCAATAGCATGTTTTATGCGGCTTGCCAACGCCAACGCATTTTCACGCTTTTGCTGGCTGCCGGTGAGCATGCAAACCATTTCATCTATCGAGAATACATTTTCTACATGCGTGCAGCTTTCTACAATCTCGATGAGTTTGTGGTGAAACTCCACATAAAGCGACGGTCGCGCTTCGACAAAAATCATGTCTTTGCACAGCTTGCGCGCATCACGTACACTCGTGCCAGTTTTAATGCCAAAGGCTTTGGCCTCATAACTTGTGGCGATGCAACAAGTGGTTTCTGCCATCACTGGCAACACGCCGATTGGCTTGCTGCGCAGCTCCGGGCGTAGCTGTTGCTCTACCGAAGCGAAGTAGGAGTTAAAATCTACATAAAGTGCATTTAATGACATTGTGATTTTGTTTCTAAATCAATCTGACTTTATTGGATCATTCTTATAATTTTTTGCAGACTTGTCTGACTAAGTATCATACTCGTAGCAAGTAACTTTCTAAGGTCATTGCTTGCCTATCCGATTAGCACCCACACATACTAGATATGGGATGCGGCCAGACCACGAGAAAACCCGGCAGGGCTGGCAGAATGCCATGTGGCACAATGGGTTACCGCAAGAATGCCAGCTGCGACGGCCCGATTGTCGGATTTACCGACCCACTAGGTGTAGTGTTTGTGGGTGCTAATCGGATAGGCAAGGGTCATTGGGATGGATAACGACAAAATCGCAATTTTTGCAGGCGGCTGTTTCTGGTGCACAGAACCAGTGTTCTCGCAGCTCAGTGGCGTTAAAAGCGTGGCCTCTGGCTACATAGGCGGCCATACTTTAAATCCGACTTACAAAGAGATATGCAACGGCGATACCGGTCATGCAGAAGGCATCAAAGTTACTTTTGACCCTGCCCAGGTTTCATTTGATACGTTGCTGGAGATATTCTTCATCTCGCACGACCCTACCACGCGCAACCGCCAAGGCAATGATATTGGCACGCAATATCGCTCGGCTGTTTTCTGTCAGGATGAAGAACAGCGCCAAAGCGTAAGGGACATGATTGCCAGGCTAAATGCAGAGCAGATTTGGTTGGAGCCGATTGTGACGCAGATCAATGGTGCAGAGACCTTCTGGCCGGCGGAGGATTACCATCAGTATTACTATGATAAGAACCCCAACCAGCCTTATTGTATGGCAGTTGCAGGGACAAAAGTGGCGAAAATACGCGCCAAATATACGAGTTTGTTAAAAAACTAGGCTACCGAATTTAGCGGCGGCTAAGCAGTTGCCTGCGCCAGAATATAAGAATCATGATAAAGGCAATGCTTGCCATCGTGCCAAGTGCCCACCAAAAGCCATCTATGTCCGCCAGCCAGGGCGTGACTTCAAAATTCATGCCGAAGATGCCCGCAATCAGCATGGCTGGCATGAATAGCATGGCAACTACCGTCAACGCGCGTACTTCCATATTTACACGGTTACTGATGCCGGAGAGATAAATATCCAGCATGTGGCCGAGCAAATCGCGTATGGCTTCAAGCGATTCAATCACGTGCACCGAGTGGTCATAGACATCATGCAAAAAAAGCACGGTGTCTGCCGTAAAAAAGTGACTGTCGTTGCGCACCAGGGTGTTAATCATCTCGCGCAGAGGCCACACGCTACGACGCAGCTCCATGCTTTCCCGTTTTAGTTGGTGGATGTTATGCAACAGCGCAGTGGTTGGTTTGCGCAACAGCTTTTCTTCCAATGTTTCGCATTCATCGCCCATTTGTTCCAACACAATGAAATAGCGGTCCACAATCACATCCAGCAAGGCATAGGCCAGATAATCAGACCCAGCCTCACGGATATGCATGCGCCCAGTGCGCAAGCGCTCACGTATCGGCTCAAAAGAGCCAGTTGGCCGCTCCTGGAAGGTCAGCACAAAATGCTTACCAAGAATCAGGCTGATTTGCTCTGAGGCCAGTGTGTTTTGTTCTTTGTCGTGATGAAAGCAGTGCGCAACGATGTAAAGATAATCGCCATAAGTATCTATCTTGGGGCGCTGATTGGTGTGCAGGATATCCTCCATCACCAGCGGATGCAGGTTAAATGCATGGCCAATATCAGCGATAAGCTGGGCATCCTGCAAACCGTGCACATTCAGCCAAATCTTGTCTTTGGTCGGCAGCTCGAAATCGCGCATGGTAGCTGCGTCTAACGTGTTCTCAATTACGTGTTTCGCATCGTATTCAGTCAAGCTGATAACAGGATGTTTGGTCTTTACTTCGCCCACATGCATGAGCGTTCCCGGCGCCATACCAATTTTTTTAGAACTTAATTTGCGCGGTCTTTTTGGGAATGTTTTTTTCATCTCGGCCTAGACTTCCAAATGGCTGTAAAGCGGCGTAGATAAATAGCGCTCGCCAAACGATGGAATAATCACCACGATGAGCTTGCCCTTGTTCTCAGGGCGTTTGGCTACTTCCATCGCTGCCCACACCGCCGCGCCGGAAGATATGCCGACCAGCAAGCCATCCTCCACCGCCATGCGGCGCGCGATATTCATGGCATCATCATTTTTCACACGCACTATTTCGTCGTAGATTTTGGTATTTAAAATTGCCGGGATAAAGCCCGCGCCTATGCCTTGAATCGGGTGCGGACCCCGTTGCCCACCAGATAGCACCGGGCTGGCATCGGGCTCCACCGCGATAACCTGAATCTTGGGGTTGCGCGCTTTTAAGACTTCACCCACGCCGGTAATCGTACCGCCAGTGCCGATGCCGGAAACAAAAATATCCACCTTACCATCGGTATCACGCCAGATTTCTTCTGCCGTCGTTTTTCGGTGTATCTCCGGGTTGGCGGGGTTTTCAAACTGCTGTGCAACTACATAGCGCGAGTCAGCCGCTGCCATCTCTTCAGTCTTCTTGATTGCGCCTGGCATACCATCCGGCCCCGGTGTCAAAATCAAATCAGCGCCATAAGCCTTTAGCAATAGCCTGCGTTCACGGCTCATGGTCTCCGGCATCACAAAAGCGCACTTGATGCCGCGCGCTGCGCATACCATCGCCAGTCCAATACCGGTGTTGCCGCTGGTTGGCTCCAGGATGATGGTGTCCGGCTTGATGCGCCCCTGTGCTTCTAGCGCGTCTATCATTGCCACGGCAATACGGTCTTTCACGCTATGCGCCGGGCTATAGTATTCCAGCTTGCAGGCGATGGTGGCATCTATGCCCGCCGCGACCTTATTGAGTTTAACCAGTGGAGTGTTGCCGACGAGCTCGGCGGCGTTATTGGCGATTTTCATGATATAAATCCTCTAAAAAATATTCGAAGCTCAAACTGACCCCTTTAATTTCTTTAATTTTTAATTTTTGGCGTTAATTGCCGCGCGGCGCAAGGCAGCATCTGCACCAATTAGATCTGGAGTTTGTTTTATTGTTTTCATGAGCTGTTATACGCGCTTTTTCCAGTAATCTGGATGACGATTTAGGTTCATTACGGCTAGGATTTGAATCACATCATTTTTAACGACGTACAACAAACCATAAGGGAAGCGGTGTGCTAGCACGCGCCTAATGTCCCCTTGTATGATTGGCCACGCTTGAGGGTGCGCGAGCACGCGGTCTGTTGCTGCATAAATTTCTAGCATGAGCTGTTTGCCTAGACCGATATTACAATCTTCATAATAATTAACGGCATCTTCAAGCTCTTGTGCGGCTTGCGGGTGAAACTCAAGTTTCATCGATAATGCTAGCTTAAACGTTTATTAATGCGTTCGAACACTTGCATTGCAGAAATCATTTGTACGTTGCCAGCATCAATGTCGTTTAGGCGTTCTTTCGCAACATCTGCCCACGCTTTATCAATTTCCGCATTGGCTGAGTTTAGCGTTTTGAGGATGGAGTCTGCAATAAAAGCGCGCTCTTCAACGGGTAAAGTTGCAAGTTCGTTAATTAAATCGGCGGTTTTCATGAGGCTAACTCCTTGAAATTATTAAAACATATCATTACATTTTTGTTCACTTCTGCCAAGCATCTCGTAGCGTTACCGTGCGGTTAAACACTGGCGTACCCGCCTTTGAGTCTTTGCTGTCTACCACGAAATAACCATGCCGTTCGAACTGAAATCTATCTTCCGGCCTCACATCTTTCAATGCAAGTTCCAATTGCGCGGTAATGGCTTTGACAGAATCCGGGTTGAGGTCGTTCAGGTAATCACGGTCACCAGCACCGGGATGTGCTTCCTTGAAAAGTCTGTCATACAGGCGCACTTCGGCAGCGTAGGCGTGCTGGGCCGAGATCCAGTGGATGTTGCCTTTTACCTTGACGGTATCTGATCCCGGCGTGCCGGATTTGGTGTCGGGCAGGTAGTCGCAATGTACTACGGCAACATTGCCTGCGGCATCTTTCTCAAAGCCGGTGCATTTGACCACATAGCCATAACGCAGGCGTACCATGTTGTCCGGGAACAGGCGGAAATAGCCCTTGCTGGGTACTTCCATAAAATCCTCGCGCTCTATCCAAAGCTCTTTTGAAAGTTGCACTACCCGTTTACCCAGCTCTGGTTTTTGCGGATGGTTAGGCGCAAAACAATCCTCGGATTGATTTTCTGGGTAGTTATCAATCACCAGCTTGATCGGGTCGAGCACGGCAATGCGGCGTTCGTCGGATTCGTTGAGTACCTCACGCATGCAGTCTTCGAGGATGGTGTATTCGATCCATGAATCTGCTTTGGAGACGCCAATGCGTTCGGCAAACAACCTGAAACCCTCTGGCGTATAGCCACGGCGGCGCGCGCCAGCCAGGGTGGGCAGGCGCGGGTCATCCCAGCCAGTGACGTGTTTATTTTCAACCAGCTCAATCAACCTGCGTTTGGAAAGCACCACATAGGTCAGGTTGAGACGGGCGAATTCGTATTGCTTGGGCAGCGGATGTGCTAACAGGCCAGCTTCAGCCAGCCTTTCCAGCAGCCAATCGTAGAACGGGCGTTGGTCTTCAAACTCCAGCGTGCAGATGGAGTGCGTGATATTTTCCAGCGCGTCCTCAATCGGGTGGGCGTAGGTGTACATCGGGTAAATGCACCATTTATCGCCGGTGTTGTGGTGGGTGGCGCGCTTGATGCGGTAGATGGCCGGGTCGCGCAGGTTGATGTTGGGCGAGGCCATATCAATTTTGGCGCGCAGTACCATGCTGCCATCGGCATATTTGCCATCGCGCATCTCATGGAACAAGCCCAGTGACTCATCCGCAGGGCGGTTGCGCCACGGCGAATCCTTGCCGGGCTCGGTCAGGGTGCCGCGGTTGGCGCGCATTTCATCAGCTGATTGCTGATCCACATAGGCATGGCCTGCGCTGATCAGCGCCTCTGCCGCTTGATACATAAAATCAAAATAATTGCTGGCGTAATAGAGATTGTTATCGCCGAAGCCTTCCCAGCTAAAGCCCAGCCATTTCACCGATTCGGTGATGCTATCCACATATTCCTGTTCTTCTTTTTCCGGGTTGGTGTCGTCAAAGCGCAGATGGCACACGCCGCCGTAATCGCGCGCCAGACCAAAATTAAGGCAGATGGATTTGGCGTGGCCGATGTGCAAATAGCCATTGGGTTCCGGCGGAAAACGTGTGCGGATTTTAGCCGGGTCCGGTTTGCCGCTTGCCTGGTGCGTGGCGCCGCCTGGGCTGCCATCCCACTTTTTTTTGGTATAGGTGCCTTGCGCTAAATCGCGCTCGATAATGCCGCGAATAAAATTAGGGGCGGGGAAGGCAGGCGTTTTTTCTGATGACATGGCAGGTTTAATTAAAAATATTTCCGTCATTTTACACGTAGCCAGCCTGACAAAGTTTGTTGCCCGCTATGCTAATATTGTTTGACGCATGAACAATCTCACCTTCCCCATTTTACGCCTGCTCGCAGATGGCCGTTTTCACTCTGGCGAGGCGATTGCACAGCGCTTTAAGGTGTCGCGCACCACGGTCTGGGGCGCTTTGCAGGAGGCCGAGGCGCTGGGCGTACAGATTTTTTCTGTACGCGGACGCGGCTATAAGTTGCCCGAGCCGATTACCTTGCTGGAGCGCGATGCTGTGCTGAATGCGATAGGCGAGGAGCGCGCCTGGTTTAACCTGGAGCTGCACGACCAGCTCGAATCCACCAACAGCTATTTGATGAAACAGGCGCAGGCCAATAGCGGCGGCTTTGGTGCGGCACATGCGACTTGTGTGGCGGTGTCATTGCAAACGCATGGCAAGGGGCGACGTGGGCGCTCATGGCAGGCAGGGTTAGGGTCTAGCCTGACTTTTTCGCTGCTGTGGCGCTTCCATGTGGGCGCTTCTGCGCTATCCGGCCTGAGCCTGGCGGTGGGCGTGGCACTGATACGCACCCTGCATGCGGCAGGGGCGACCAAAGCAAAACTTAAATGGCCAAATGATGTGCTTTATTACCACGATAGCCATTACCAGAAACTGGCGGGCATCCTGATTGAATTACAGGGCGATATGGAAGGCCCAAGCGCCGCGGTGATAGGTGTAGGCGTCAATTTACACTTGCCGGAGCGGCTCAAGCAGCATATTTACCAGCCCGCGATTGATTTGGAGACAGCAACGGCGCAGCCAGTAAACCCGAGCGAGTTGCTGGGCCTGATGCTTAAAAACCTGGCGGATGTATTGCGTGAATTTGAAGCCAACGGATTTGAAAATCTGCGCGAGGAATGGCTGCAACACCATGCCTACCAAGGCCAGCCAGTGCACCTGTCGTTGCCCGATGGGCGCGAGGTGCAAGGCACAGCCAATGACATTGCGGCAGACGGCGTGCTGCTGGTCGAAACGGCATCCGGCTTGCAGCGTTTTTCGGCGGGCGAAATCAGTTTGCGAGGCGCATTGTGATTTCAACCACAATCTTAACTATAGACGCCGGTAACAGCCGCACTAAATGGGGCGTGTTTGATAGTGCCGGTGAATTAAAGGCGCATGGTGTCAGCCTAAACCAAGAGCTAAGTGCAGTGCCTGTTGCCTGGCGTGCCTGCAAACGCGCTGTGGTATCCAATGTGGCGGGCGATGCATTTGCAAAACATTTGAACGCACTGTTGCAACCGCTTGCCATCCCTGTGCATTGGGTAACCGCTACAGCGGAAAATTGCGGCGTAAAAAATAGTTACAGCGACCCGCAGCAATTGGGCACAGACCGCTGGGCGGCTTTGATAGCAGCCTGGCAGCATTATCACGCACCTTGTGTGGTAGCCAATGCAGGCACCGCGCTGACGGTAGATGCGCTGGGAGTTGATAAAAAAACTGGACATGGTATCTTCTTGGGCGGGCTCATATTGCCGGGGTTTAATTTGATGCAGACCAGTCTAATCAAAGCCGCGCCTAGCCTAGCCGGTGGCTCCGGCAGTATGCAGAACTTCCCTGCCAATACCGGAGACGCACTTCATACAGGTGCTTTAAGCGCAATGGCAGGGGCGGTAGAATCCGTGGTAATTAAATTGCAGCAACGCGAGGCTGGTGCACCGCGTTGCATAGTAAGTGGTGGCGATGCAATGCGTCTGGCAGATGCTCTGAATGCCAGCGCGATAGTCAATAACGTGGTGATAGCCGATAATCTTGTGCTACAGGGTCTAATAGAGTTAGAAAGAGAAATTGCATGAAGTGGATAGTCTGGCTGTTTGCCATCGTAAATATCTTGCTGCTGACTTTTTTCAATCTGGATTTGTCACCGCCTGCCAGCGTGCCAACCAACCATCAGCCGTTGCAGGCCGAAAAAATAAAATTACTGACGCCAAAAGAGATTGAGGCGCTACCCAGGAAAGAAACTGAAGTTAAAGAAATCGTGGCGGTAGCACCGCCTGTTGACACGGCACCAGTGCAAGTTGCTTGTTATGAATGGGGCAGTTTTTCTGTGGCCAGCCTGCGAAAAGCGCGTAGTATTCTTACCAAATATTCTCTTGATGCAACGGTTAAGCAACAAAGTTTGCAGGAAGCCACGCGCCATTGGGTGTATATTCCCCGTTTAGCCTCAGCAGAGGCAGCGCAAGCCAAAGTAGAGGAGTTGCACGCGCTCGGTGTAGAAGATTTTTTTGTAGTGCAGGAGATACAGTGGCACAATGCAATTTCGCTTGGGGTATTTAAGGACGAGCAATTAGCGGCTAAACTGTTGGAAGAGTTAAAAAGCAAGGGTGTAGTTTCAGCGGTAAAAGGGGTACGCAATCTCGAAAAGGGCCAAGCCAGTTTGTTTATCAGCAATATGTCAGCTGATACGGCGGCCGAAATTGAAAAGCTGAAACCGGATTTTCCGGGAAGCGAACTTAAACAGGCAATTTGTCAATAGGAGCTAGTATGGGAATCATCAAATCAATCACAAAAAAAGTGGCGATGGTAGGAGCGATTGTTGCGGGCAAGAAGATGTTGAACCAAGCAATGGGAACTGCGGCGGGTAAGATGCAGGATGCGGCTAAAATGATGCAGACGACAGCCAAGCCGAAGGCAGCTGCAAAACCTAAAGCCAAAGCTAAGCCAAAAGCCAAAGCTAAGCCAAAAGCCAAAGCTAAGCCAAAAGCCAAAGCTAAGCCCAAGGCAAAAGCAAAAACAGCGGCCAAGCCTAAGGCTAAAGCCAAGCCAAAAGCCAAGGCCAAACCAAAAGCTAAGGCCAAGGCTAAACCAAAAGCAAAATCCGCCGCTAAAAAATAAAGTTTACTGGACTAGACTCAGTAAAAATAAAAAAGCCAAACAAACGTTCGGCTTTTTAGTTGGGTTTGTCTGGATGGTTAACGCTTTTTAATATAAAGGTCGGTAATCGTACCTTCCATCATTTCTGCGGCAAAGCCAACGGTTTCCGACAAGGTCGGATGCGAGTGAATGGTGAGGCCGAGGTCTTCAGCGTCAGCCCCCATTTCTATTGCCAGCACGGTTTCTGCCAGCAATTCTCCCGCATTGATGCCGACAATGCCCGCGCCAATCAGCCTATGCGTGGTTTTATCAAAGATCAGTTTTGTAACGCCTTCGGTGCGTGAGATTAATAATGCCCGTCCACTGGCCGCCCAGGGGAATGAGGCTTTCTCGATTTCAATCCCTTTAGCTTTTGCTTCAATTTCTGTCACGCCAGCCCATGCTACTTCCGGGTCGGTATAGGCAACGGATGGTATCGCCATGGCCTGAAACTCAACTTTATGGCCGGCAATTACTTCTGCCGCCACCTTGCCTTCGTGTGAAGCTTTATGCGCCAGCATGGGCTGGCCGACAATATCGCCAATGGCAAAAATATGCGGGATTGCATTTCCTTGGTTGTCACGGGTACGCATCTGTTTATCCACGGCGATAAAGCCGTGGTCATCCACTGCCACACCTGCGTGTTCCGCGCCAATGTTCTTGCCGTTAGGGCGGCGGCCGATAGCGACCAGTACGCGGTCGTAGACTTGAGGTTGCGTTTTATTTTCTGGCGCATTTTCGCCTTCAAACCAAACGTGGATGCCGTCTTTTTTTGGCTCCATTTTGCTGACCTTAGTGCTCAGCATGATTTTCTCAAAGCGTTTTTCCATGCGCTTTTGCAAAGGTCGCACCAAGTCACGGTCACAGCCTTGAATGAGGCCGTCGGAGAGCTCCACGACAGTTACTTTGCTACCGAATGCGTCATACACTGTGCCCATTTCCAGGCCGATAATACCGCCGCCAACCAGCAGCAAACGTTTGGGAATATCTTCCAACAGCAGGGCGCCTGTCGAATCCATGATGCGCGGATCATCATCTGCGCCGGGCATCCTGGCGGCCTGTGAGCCGGCAGCGATAATGGCATTGTCAAAAGAGACGGTGGTGACCGAGCCATCGGCCGCAGTGACCTTGATTTGATTGGGCGAAGTAAATTGGCCAACACCTACCACGGTAGTGACTTCACGCTGCTTGGCCATTTGCGCCAGGCCACCGGTGAGTTTGGCTACTACATCGTTGGATTTCCATTCGCGCAGCTTGGAGAGCGCGATGGTCGGGCGGCCAAAAGTAATGCCGTGCGCGGCCATTTCCTCGGCCTCGGTAATGACTTTGGCGGCGTGTAACAAAGCCTTGGATGGGATGCAGCCAACATTGAGGCAGACACCGCCCAAGGTGGCATAGCGTTCAATAAGGACCACCTTCTTACCAAGGTCGGCGGCGCGGAAAGCGGCGGTGTAGCCGCCGGGGCCAGAGCCCAGCACCAACACCTCTGCATGCAAGTCCGAACTCGATTGCTTCGCCACTACTTTGTCAGCTTCGTTGCTCGCTTCTCGCTGCACTACTTGTGCTATCTTTGAAGCTTGCTCCTCGCTTTCGCGTACTGGCGTCGCACTCGAATTCGCAGACGCAGATGCAGGCGAGTTCGTTTCAATTGCAGCTTCCGCTTCAAGCAAGAGAATCAGCGTACCCTTGGCGACCTTGTCGCCAACCTTCACTTTCAACTCTTTGACCGTGCCGGCATGGGACGATGGCATATCCATCGAGGCCTTATCGGACTCGAGCGTGATAAGAGGGTCTTCCTTGGCAATGACGTCGCCGGGTTTAACCAGCACTTCGATCACGTCAACGCTATCGAAATTGCCGATGTCAGGCACAAGAACTTCAGTAATTTGACTCATGTATGAAAAACCTTTTTAAGCCACAGAGGGCACAGAGAACACAGAGAAAAACTAATCAAAAACAATCACTACAGATAAAAAATATGGTCTTAGGATTGATGTAATCATTGATTATTTTTATTTAGGTTTTGAAGTTCTCTGTGAGCTCTGTGTCCTCTGTGGCTAATGTTTTTAACTGTGGTTAATTATTTATAGTAACAACCTACGCACATCGGACAACATCATCCGCATGTGGCTAGTAAAACGCGCACCATCTGCGCCATCGACCACGCGGTGGTCATAAGATAGCGACAGTGGCAATATCAGGCGCGGCTCGAAGCCCTTGGTGGCCTTGTTGTAAACCGGCTGCATGGATGCGCGCGAAACCCCCAAAATCGCCACTTCCGGGAAATTGATGATGGGCGTGAAAGCTGTCCCGCCGATACCGCCCAGGCTGGAGATAGTAAAGCAGCCGCCTTGCATTTCTTCAATTTTGAGTTTGCGTTCGCGGGCTTTGGCAGACAGCTCACCGAGATCGCGCGCAATAGCCAGCACATCTTTTTGGTTCACATCGCGCACCACCGGCACCACCAAACCATCTGGCGTATCGCAGGCGAAACCGATGTTGACATAATGCTTCATGATGAGCGCATCACCATCGGCTGAAAGTGAAGAGTTGAAATTAGGATAAGCGCGCAGCGCGTTAGCTGCGGCCTTTATCAAGAAGGCAAGCAGGGTGAGTTTGACGCCTTGTTTCTCGGCATCCCCCAACATGGATTTGCGGAATTCTTCGAGATCGGTGATATCAGCTTCATCAAACTGCGTGACATGCGGTGCAGTGACCCAGTTGCGATGCAGGTTTGCGCCGGAAATCTTTTTAATGCGTGACAGCGGTTTGGTTTCAATTTCGCCAAACTGGCTAAAATCAATGACCGGCACTTGCGCTACTGCCATACCACCGACTGGTGCTTCAGCGCGCGGTTTGGAAAGCTCGCCTTTCACAAAGGCCTGGACATCGGATTGCAAAATTCTGTTTTTAGGGCCGCTACCTCTCACCAGTGCCAAGTCAGCGCCCAGCTCGCGTGCAAATTTACGCACCGAGGGGCTGGCGTGTGCGAGCTTGCCGGAGGCAGTGACAGCACTTGCGCCAACGGGATTGGGCGTTGCTTTTGGCGGAATAGGCGCGGACACCTCGGGCGCAGGCCTGCTTGGAGGCGGGAGAGCTTCGCGGGAAGAGTGAAGAGAGGAGGGTGATGCCCCCTCACCCCGACCCTCTCCCCCTGCCGGGGGCGAGGGAGGTTGCGTAGGTGCTGGGCCGCTGCCCTTTCCCCTTTCCCCTTTCCCCTTCTCTGATTCTGTGGCGTCCATAGTGAGGATCAACTTACCCTGTGCAGCCTTGTCGCCCACCTTCATCTTGATGTCTTTTACCACGCCAGCAAACGGCGCAGGGATATCCATCGAAGCCTTGTCGGATTCGAGCGTGATCAGTGAATCATCCTTCGCTACGCTGTCGCCGGCTTTCACCAGCACTTCAATCACATCCACGCTATCAAAGTTGCCAATATCGGGGACGAGCACGTCTTTAATGGTCATGTCCGCTTCCCTTAAACCGTGGTTGGATTAGGCTTGGCTGCGTTGATCTTGTATTTCTTGATGGCGTCGCTTACCTTGGCTGCGGGCAGTTTACCATCGTCAGCCAACGCTTTAAGTGCGGCCACCGTCACGTAATGGCGGTCTACCTCAAAGAAACTGCGTAGCGCCTCCCTGCTGTCAGAGCGGCCAAAGCCATCAGTGCCGAGTGCCACAAAACGGTTGGGCACAAGGCCACGAATTTGCTCGGCAAACGCTTTCATATAATCGGTCGAGGCAATGACCGGGCCTTCTGCTTTCTTCAGACATTGGCTAACGTAGCTTTCTTTTTGCGGTTTATCTGGATGCAGCATGTTGTAGCGCTCGACATCCAGGCCTTCACGGCGCAACTCAGTAAAACTGGTGACACTCCAGATATCTGCTGATACGCCCCAATCCTTTTCCAGTAGCTCCGCTGCGGCAATTACTTCACGCAGAATCACGCCGCTGCCCATCAATTGCACTTTCGGTTTTTTCTGTCCCCTGTCCCCTGTCTTCTGTCCTCTGAGCAGGTACATACCCTTGAGTATGCCTTCTTCACAACCTTTTGGCATGTCCGGATGGCTGTAATTCTCATTCATCAAGGTGATGTAGTAATACACATCCTCCTGATTTTGCACCATGCGGCGCAAGCCTTCCTGGATGATTACCGCGAGCTCGTAGGCAAAAGTTGGGTCATAAGCCACGCAATTAGGAATGGTGGCTGCCATCAGGTGGCTATGGCCATCTTCATGCTGCAAGCCTTCACCGTTCAAGGTGGTACGGCCTGCGGTCGCGCCAAGCAGGAAGCCGCGTGCGCGTGAATCGCCCGCCGCCCAAGCCAGGTCGCCAATACGCTGAAAGCCGAACATGGAATAGAAAATGTAGAACGGAATCATCTGCACGCCGGTGACGCTGTAGGACGTGGCCGCAGCAATCCAGGAGCAGAATGAACCGGCTTCGTTAATACCTTCTTCCAGAATCTGGCCATCTTTCTGCTCTTTGTAGAACATCACCTGGTCAGCATCCTGCGGCTCATAGAGCTGACCGACGGAAGAATAGATGCCAAGCTGGCGGAACATACCTTCCATACCGAAGGTACGTGCTTCATCGGGCACGATAGGCACCACATACTTACCGATGGTTTTGTCGCGCACCAGGGTTGAGAGGATGCGCACGAAAGCCATGGTGGTGGAAATCTCGCGTTCTCCCGTAGCCACCATCATATTGTCGAATGCCGCAAGCGGCGGCACGGTGAGTTCATTGCCTTTGCGCCTGCGTGTAGGCATATAGCCACCCAGTGTCTGGCGGCGCTCGCGCATATATTGCATCTCGGGACTATCTTCCGCAGGACGATAGAATGCGTGTTTTCCAATATCAGCATCACTCACCGGGATGTTGAAGCGGTCACGGAAAGCTTTCAGCGATTCCATATCCATGCTTTTTTGCTGGTGCGTAATATTCTGGCCTTCACCCGCAGCGCCCATGCCATAGCCCTTGACGGTTTTGGCTAAAACAACGGTTGGCTGACCTTTGTGCTTGGTTGCCGCAGCATAAGCCGCATAGACCTTGTATGGGTCGTGGCCGCCACGGTTAAGGCGCCAGATATCGTTGTCCGACATCGCAGCGACCATTTCCTTGAGCTCAGGATATTTGCCAAAGAAGTGCTCACGCGTATATGCGCCACCCTTGGCTTTGAAGTTCTGGTATTCGCCGTCCACGGCTTCTTCCATGCGTTTTTTCAGCAGACCGTCTTTATCCATGGCGAGTAATGGATCCCAATACGAACCCCAAATCACCTTCAGCACATTCCAGCCGGAGCCACGGAAATCAGCTTCCAGTTCCTGGATAATCTTGCTATTGCCGCGCACCGGGCCATCCAGACGCTGCAAGTTGCAGTTGATCACAAAAATCAGGTTGTCGAGATTTTCGCGCGAGGCTAATGAAATGGCGCCAAGTGATTCCGGCTCATCCATTTCGCCATCGCCGCAGAATACCCAAACCTTGCGATCCGAGGTATCGGCAATGCCGCGGTCGTGCAGGTATTTAAGAAAGCGTGCCTGATAAATGCCTTGTATCGGGCCAAGACCCATCGAAACCGTTGGAAACTGCCAGAAATCTGGCATCAGCCATGGGTGAGGATAAGAAGATAAGCCCTTGCCGCCAGTTTCCATGCGGAAATTGGACATTTGCTCTTCGCTCAAGCGGCCTTCCAAAAAGGCACGCGCATAGATGCCAGGCGATGAGTGCCCCTGGAAAAAGATTAAATCGCCGCCGAAATTTTCATTCGCCGCGCGAAAAAAATGGTTAAAGCCAACGTCATAAAGCGTGGCTGCCGATTGAAAGCTGGCAATATGGCCGCCCACGCCCGGCGATTTTTGATTGGCACGCAGCACACACATAATCGCATTCCAACGAATCAGCGCACGAATCTTGCGCTCCATTGTGGGGTCACCCGGTAAGCGTTGCTGCAAATGCGTAGGAATCGTGTTGACGTAGGCCGTCGTAGCGTTATAGGGCAGATAGGCACCGGAACGCCGCGCCTTATCAATCAACGTTTTAAGCAGAAAATGCGCACGCTCGGTTCCTTCCTGCTCCAGCACCGCTTCAATGGCATCAAGCCATTCGTGGGTCTCTTGCGGGTCGGTATCGGGGGTTAATGCCATGTAGAAATCTCCAGGAACTTGCTTTACGCAGTGGGTATAATCGGGTATCTAGTTCCAAATTGCATTCAAACGAATACTGTGTTGCCGGGTCTTGCCGTACTTAAATTTTGTACTGTCTGCGACCCTTACGCCTTGTCTTCCTTTGAATGCAATTCGGAATAAATTAATTTGCGGGTATACAGTCTAGAGACGCATTCTGGCTTTTTTAGCCGTTTCGGTCAAGTTTTAAGCTGTACGACTAATTGTTAATGCGGCGCTACAAGCCGCGCCCACGCTTTAAATTAGAGGAGTATTGATGTCCATTCAATTAAGGCAATCTGCCAGTCTGGCCGATGAAAAATCACTTGCCACCGCTGGCCATATACTTTTTGTGTTGCCGCCAACCAAGCCCACCAAGCTGCCTTTTGACAAGGTGTTGCAGGCAAAATTAAAGCGCAGCCATAGTTTGTATGCCGATTTGGCCAAAACGCCAGTGACTGCTGATTTGCCCAATGGCAATATGGCAAGCTGGGTAGTGCTGGATGCCAAACAAAACGTCTTTCAGCGGCACACCAGCCTGCGCAAGGCGCTAAAACCGTTATTGGATGAAAAGCCGGAAAGTCTGGCCATAGCGCTGTTTGGCAATGATAAATTTAGAAAAGCCAGCGCTTGTGCAGCGTTTTATGTGGCCAGTGTAAATGCCGCCGAGTTGCCAACGCGCAAGGCTGTGAAGAAGAAACGCGTGCTGAAAACCATCGCCTTGCATGGCTGGCAAGAAACGCATGGCTATGCCGAGGTGCTGGCGCGGGTAGCCGGCAATACGCTCACACGTCACCTGACCATGCTGCCGCCGAATGATTTAACGCCCACCATATACCGTGAAAAAGTGGCAAAACTGGCCAAAGAGTACGGCTGGAAGCATGAAGAATTCGACATGAAAAAGCTGCAAAAAATGGGCGCCGGTGCTTTTGTGGCTGTTGGACAAGGCTCAGAGCCGCAGGATGCGGCGATTGTGCATCTGACTTATACACCCAAGGGCGCCAAAAAACACATTGCGCTGGTGGGCAAGGGTATCTGTTTTGACACCGGCGGCCATAACCTCAAACCTGCGCGCTATATGCATGGCATGCATGAAGATATGAATGGCTCAGCGGTGGCGCTGGGTATATTGCTGGCCGCAACGCAAAGTAAATTACCCGTCAAAATTGATTGCTGGCTGGCCATCGCACAAAACCACATCAGCCCCAAAGCCTATAAGCAAAATGATGTCGTCACTGCGCTTAACGGCACCACCATTGAGATTGTACATACCGATGCCGAGGGCCGTATGGTGTTGGCCGATACATTGACTCTGGCATCCCGCGCCAAGCCGGAGTTTATACTGGATTTCGCTACGCTCACCGGCAGCATGGCTACCGCGCTGGGTGACCGTTACAGCGGCATTTTAGGAAATCGCCAGGCATTGCTCTGCAAGGCAATAGGGGCGGGCAGTGCAGCCGGGGAGCGTGTTTGCGCTTTTCCGTTTGACGATGACTATGATGAAGATTTGGATAGCGGCATCGCCGATGTCAAACAATGCACCCTGGAGGGCGGCGCTGACCACGTGCTGGCTACTCGCTTCCTGTCCAGATTCATCGAAGGTGACGTGCCCTGGATACATGTGGATTTATCCTCCAGCAATCGTAAAGGCGGGTTGGGCGCGGTTGGGAGTGACGTGAATGGCTTCGGTGTTGGGTTTGGCTTGCAGATGATTAATATGGTTTGCGACGATAAGGCATGACTGTGTCACTCAATCAACCGGATTTATCCCCTGATATTTTGTTCTAGAGAAGAAATCACATGAAAATAACTTTTTGTGGCGCGGCGGGTGAGGTGACAGGTTCCTGTTACCTGGTGGATACCGGCGAAGTGCGCTTCCTGGTGGATTGCGGCATGTTTCAGGGCGGCCATGATGCCGACCTGAAGAACCAGAAATTCCCCACATTCGATCCTAAGACTATCGATTTTGTATTACTCACTCATGCCCACATCGACCATTCCGGCATGTTGCCGCGCCTGGCCGCGCTGGGCTACAACAACCCAATTTATACCACCAAAGCCAGTTTGGATTTGTTAAAAGTCATGCTGGCTGATAGCGCCCACATCCAGACTAAAGAAGCAGAATGGGCGGCGCAGCATCCGGAACGTAATCACGGTCACAACCACAATGGCAGCCTTGAGCCGCTGTACACTTTGCGTGATGCAGAAGCCGCTCTGGAACTGGTGCAGACGGTAGCCTATGCAGAGAATATCCAGCCCCATGCCAGTGGGGCCTGTCGCTTTCTCGATGCCGGACATATCCGGGGCTCTGCCATTATTGAAGTGTGGGCTGGCGGCAAAAAGATTGTTTTCTCGGGCGATCTTGGTCAGCCGGGTCGCCCCATTCTGCATAGCCCGACGCCGGTGGAGAGTGCGGATATTGTGCTAGTAGAATCCACCTACGGCAACCGCCTGCACAAAAATCTGGACGATACGCTGGATGAATTTGTCCAGGTGATTGAAGACACCCGGTACCGCAAGCATGGCAATATCATCATGCCCGCCTTTACCGTTGGGCGCACTCAGGAAATTCTATATTTACTGATAGACCTCACGCGGCAAAAGCGCCTGAGCGATCTCAGGGTTTATGTTGATTCGCCAATGGCGCTCGCCGCCACGGAAATCACCATGCATCACATCGAGCTATTCAATCCGGAAACACAGAAATTACTTGCCTGGGCGCAAGAAAAAGGCCAGCAATTGCCCGATATCAAATTTGTGCAATCGGTGGAGGAATCCATCGCGCTTAATGACATCCGTTCCGGTGCCATCATTATCTCTGCCAGCGGCATGTGCGATGCCGGGCGTATCAAACACCACCTGCGCCTCAACCTCAAGCGTCCGGAATGCAGCATCGTTTTTACCGGCTTCCAGGCTCAAGGTACGCTGGGTAGAAGGCTGGTGGATGGCGCAGACCTGGTCAGGATATTTGGCGAAGAAATTCCGGTGCGGGCAAGCATCCATACCATCGGCGGCCTTTCAGCGCATGCCGACCAGGCCGGGTTGCTCGATTGGCTGGGGCATTTCAAACAGCCGCCACAGCAGACGTTTGTGGTGCATGGTGAATCAGCAACTGCCATCCAGTTTTCCGGAGTGATCAGGGAGAAAATGAACTGGAGTGTGCTGGTGCCTTCGGCCAACGAAACTATCAGGCTTTAAGTTAGCAAGTTAGGGCGGCAAAGTTTGCCCAATTGTCGCAGACCGCGTGGGCAGAAGTCTGCCCATCCTACTTGGCTGGCTTTAGCCAGTCGAGTTTGAATGATGGGTTAGCCAAGATGCTGTTCATTTTCTGAATCTCCCCTTTTCACACCAGTATTTGATGCTGCTATAGATACTGCCCAGATAATGTGGTTGGTTGGTATTAAAAAGCTCTTGTGCAAACTCACAGTTTGCAAGATTGTAGTTAGCGTCCTGGTTGGCATCAAAAGTTGCGACG
>JBCKUK010000025.1:0-20309 GCA_038924905.1 Methylophilaceae bacterium
TTATAAAGGGCTTCTATCTGAAGATTTGGATATACATCCAAAAAACCCAGTTTTCGAGACTCCCCCACATAAGTACCCAGCGCCCTGCCACCACCGGTGAACACGTCGGCTGTCACCTCACCATAAAAAACGCCCATTTGTGGGTTGTAATACATTCTGGGCTTAATCCACACTAGCATATTACCCATGCTATCAGCCTGGCACATTTCTACCTTGCCAAACTCAGCTCCTAGTGCCTCCAGAGCAATAGGTTCTATTACTGGCCCCTGTTTAAACCAGTAATCATAAAAAAAGTGCCAAAGCTTGGTGGAATTGGTGTAGTCCTGCGGGCTGATATACACCAGCATTTTGCCAGAGCCAGCATCTGCGGCTCGGACTGTGACTGTCACGCCAAAAAGGGTGCAGGCGAGAAAAAGTGTATGGATGATTTGACGAAGTTTCATTTCAATTTCTTTAGTTTGCCAATTAATGCGATGCCCTATTGTACGTAATTCGATAAATCATACCTGCTCTGTCGTCGGATACATACAGCGCGCCATCGGTTCCTACAATAACATCAACCGGCCGTCCCCATGCTCCAACCTGGGCTCCATGCTTATCCAACCAGCCTGTTGCAAAATCAACGACTTCAATCGGCCGATGCAAATTGAATTTTACTCGCACTAATTTATATCCAGAAGGCTGGGTACGGTTCCATGAGCCGTGTAATGCAACAATCGCATCATTTTTATATTCGCCGGGAAACGCTGCCTTATCCAAAAAAGTAATACCTAACGGCGTTGAATGCGACGTGAAAGTAATTGCGGGCGGGTGCGTTGTCGCACAAAAACCCTTGGTGCCTGGGAAATTTGGATCTGTGTGCTGGTTGCCCCAGCAGTGTGGCCAGCCATAGTGGGCGCCCGGCTCAATCAAATTCAGGTGCTCTGGCGGCAATTCATCATTCACTTTGCCGCCCTTAGTATCCGAGCGCATATCAGAACCATTGTTGGTGGCGAACATTGCACCGGTTAGCGGATGCCAGGCAAACCCTTGCGAATTGCGCAAGCCTGCCGCCCAAATCTGCGAGGGATACTCACGGGCATGCATTTCAAATCCCCCGGCTGGTTTGCCATCCGTGTTATAGCGCAAAATAGTGGCGCGTGTCGGGTCACTTTCGGTGCACACATTACAGCTTGAACCGACATTTATATAAAGATAGCCGTCAGGCCCAAGCTTGATGGTTTTAAGCGTATGGCCGCCGGAAGGCAGGCCGCTAATAAAAGGTGTAGCAACAGCAAGCCAGCGACCATTTTTCTGCTGTAGTTTTACTACGCTATCCTGATTAGCTACCAGCAATTCGCCATTAAGAAAAGCCAAGCCTTGCGGCCCATTGAGTTTATCGGCAACGGTGATGACTTCGTCTGCAATGCCGTCTTTATTGGCATCAGGCAACATGACGACTTTGTTATCCATGCCCATGGATAAATAGAGATTGCCTGCCGGGTCAAAAGCCATAAACCGTGGCCCACGAAAATAGTCGCTTCCGGCTACGCTCACCTTGGCAAAAACTTGCGCCTTGAAACCTGCAGGTAATTTTAAAGCAGCAGCCGGATCGCTCGGTATTGCAGTGACTTCCGCCATACCTGCACAGCCTATTATGGGCAGGCCACAGAGGCCGACGGATAAAAAATAGCTGATTTTTGAAAAAAGGGTGTTAATCATCGAAATTAATCCCTTAAGATTCAGGCATCAATTGCTTTAGCTAATACCCAAGGTTAGAAACACTTGCCCTCGCAGCCTTCTTCCTTGGTGCCTGCTGCCAACAACAAATCGACCATTTTGATATTGCCTTCGTCACGTAGTTGGCGAATGATAGAAACACCGGCGCGCAATTTGACGTTAACATCAGCACCCTTGGAAATCAGGTATTTAACTACTTCAGGATGATCAGAAAACGCCGCCAGATGCAGGGCAGTATTTTTGCTGATGGGATGTTGATAGTTAATATCAGCGCCCTTCTCAATCAACAACTTCACTACCTCCAGCTGGCCTTTATTGGCCGCGATTTGTAGCGCCGACCAGGAAAAATATAGATCATTCACGCCGGCATTGGCATTTAAAAACTTTTTAACTACCTTAATATTGCCATCGCGTAGCGCCTCGGTAAACACCACATGCTCATCATCGGTTACCTGCGCGAAAGCCGACATCGGGATGCTAATTGCTGCTGCCAAAATAAGTGCCTTCATCATTTTCATACTGTTCTCTTTTTCTGCTCGTTGTATTAATGAAACAAATCATCCAATAAATTTTCTTGCATTGCCAAACATACGCAACCACGGACTATCTTCGCCCCAGCCATCCGGATGCCAGGACTGCTGGACAGTTCTAAACACCCGTTCAGGATGTGGCATCATAATACTAAAACGCCCATCTTTTGTGGTTAATCCTGTTATCCCCTGTGGCGAACCATTCGGATTAAACGGGTAAATTTCGGTTGGCTGGCCTGTATTATCCACGAAACGCATACTGACCAGCTTGTCTGCCAGCGTCACTTCGACAGCGTCCTGTGAGGAAAATTCAGCAAAACCCTCACCGTGCGCAACGGCAATAGGCATGCGGCTTCCAGCCATTCCACTAAAAAACAGTGAGGGTGATTCCAGCACTTCTACCATGGCAAAACGTGCTTCAAACTGCTCGGATTTGTTGCGCACAAAGTGCGGCCAGTGCTCAGTGCCGGGGATAAGCTCACGCAGATTGCTCATCATCTGACAGCCATTACATACACCCAGAACAAATGAGTCGCTACGCTGGAAGAAGACAGAAAACTCGTCGCGCGCACGTGAATTAAACAGGATGGACTTGGCCCAGCCTTCGCCAGCGCCCAACACGTCACCATAGGAGAAGCCACCACAAGCCACAAAGCCGACAAAATCACGCAGCGAAACACGGCCGCTGATAATATCGCTCATATGCACGTCATAGGTTTGAAAACCAACGCGATCAAAAGCAGCGGCCATTTCTACCTGACCATTGACGCCTTGTTCGCGCAGAATAGCCATCTTGGGTTTTACCCCTGTGGCAACATAAGGTGCCTCAATACGGTTGGCAAAGTCAAACGTCAGATACTGATGCAGGCCTTGGTCATTCACATCCAGAATACGGTCATATTCTTGCTGGGCACAAACCGGGTTATCACGTATTTTCTGCATTTGATACGTGGTTTCTGACCACATGCGATGCAAATCAACACGCAGCTCGGCAAAAATCACATCACCATGCTGGCGTACCACAAAGCCATGGTTATTCGTCACCGGCGCACCGATGATATGCACACAACCAGGCAGCACATCATTCAGACGCCCCCAGACGGCTGTCGCCTCATCAGCTGACACTTGAACCACGGCACCCAGCTCTTCATTGTAGAGAATGCTAACCGCATCCGCAGACAACCGGCTAAAGTCGATATCCAGGCCGCAACGACCGGCAAAGGCCATCTCCGCCAGCGCCACAAACAAGCCGCCATCCGAACGGTCGTGATAGGCCAGTAGTTTGTCTTCTTGATTGAGCGTTTGAATCGCTGAGAAGAACGCCTTCAGCGAGGAAGGATTATCCACATCCGGCGCCACATTACCAGTCGCGCCATAGACTTGTGCCAAGGCAGAACCGCCCATGCGATTCTTGCCAGCGCCCAGGTCTATCAGAATCAGCTTGGTATCGCCCAGATCGGTTCTCAGTTGCGGCGTCAGGGTTTTGCGCGCATCGGGCGTTGGCGAAAAGGCTGTAACGACGAGCGAGATCGGGGAAGTAACCGCCTTATTCTCATCGCCTTCTGTCCAGACAGTCTTCATGGACATGGAATCCTTGCCTACCGGGATGCTAATACCGAGTGCAGGGCACAATTCCATGGCAACCGAGCGCACAGTGGCGTATAAAGCCACGTCTTCACCTGGGTGGCCGGCTGGTGCCATCCAGTTGGCAGAAAGTTTTAAATCACTCAGATTTTCAATAGAGCTGGCGGCGATATTGGTAATCGCTTCGCCTATCGCCATGCGGCCGGAGGCAGGTGCATTGATTAAAGCCAGCGGCGCCTTTTCACCGATAGCAAATGCTTCACCGCGATTGGTTTCATAACCAGCTAGCGTCACCGCCACATCAGCCACAGGCACCTGCCACGGGCCGACCATTTGGTCACGCGCAATGAGGCCGCTCACGGTGCGGTCGCCAATCGTAATCAAAAAGGTTTTATCGGCTACCCCTGGCAGGCGCAACACACGGGATGCAGCCTCTTTCAAATCGATCCCGTCGGTATTGAACAAGGTTGGCTGGCGCTGCTTGTGCACCACGTTGCGTGTCATTTTTGGCGGTTTGCCGAGTAGCACGGATAAATCCATGTCCACCGGCTTGTTATTAAAATAACTGTCTTCCACCGTCAGGTGCTTATCGGCAGTAGCGTGACCAACCAGCGCAAACGGGCAGCGTTCGCGTTCACAGATTTTAGCAAAGCGCGCCAAATCATTTTCGGCTACCGCCATCACATAACGCTCCTGCGCTTCATTGCTCCATAGCTCGCGCGGTGACATGCTCGGCTCTTCGTTATGTACGTTGCGCAGCTGCAACAGCGCACCGACACCGGCATCATTTACCAGCTCGGGGAAGGCATTGGAAATTCCGCCAGCGCCGACGTCGTGAATACTCAGGATAGGATTTTTATCGCCCAGTTGCCAACAACGATCTATGACTTCCTGCGCACGGCGTTGTAACTCCGGGTTGCCGCGCTGCACCGAATCAAAATCCAGGTTCTCGGCATTGGCACCGGTATCCATGCTTGACGCTGCGCCGCCGCCAAGACCAATCAACATGGCTGGCCCACCGAGTTGTATCAGGCAGGCGCCTGACGGAATCGGGTTCTTTTTGGAATGTTTGGCTGAAATATTGCCGACACCGCCCGCCAGCATGATGGGCTTGTGGTAGCCGCGCACTTCGCCATCCGATTCGATTTCCAGGGTGCGGAAATAGCCGGCAATGTTAGGGCGGCCAAACTCGTTGTTATAGGCTGCGCCGCCCAAAGGGCCGTCAATCATGATTTGCAGTGGCGATGTGATACGGGAAGGTTTGCCGTAAGGCTTCTCCCACGGCTGCCCAAACCCCGGAATATTGAGATTGGATACCGAGAAACCGGTCAAACCGGCCTTGGGTTTGGAGCCGCTGCCGGTTGCGCCTTCATCGCGAATCTCGCCGCCCGCGCCAGTTGCCGCACCAGAAAACGGTGAAATGGCCGTGGGATGGTTGTGCGTTTCCACCTTCATTAAAAAGTGCATGTCTTCTTCCACATAAGCGTAGCTGCCGTCAGCTTGCGGGTAAAAGCGTTTGGTAACTTCGCCTTGCACAATCGAAGCATTGTCAGAGTAGGCGACGACTGTCTTGCCGGGATTCTGCTGATGGGTGCTACGTATCATACCGAACAGCGACTGGGCCTGGAATGCGTCATCAATCACCCAATCGGCATTGAAAATCTTGTGGCGGCAATGCTCGGAGTTGGCCTGCGCAAACATGGTTAGCTCAACGTCGGTCGGGTTGCGGCCGATGCGCTTAAAATTTTCAAGCAGGTAGTCAATTTCATCGGGTGAAAGTGCCAGCCCCATTGTAGTATTGGCTTGTAATAGCGCAATCTTTCCTTTTGCCAAGATATCCACACTGGCCATCGGCGCTGGTTTAGCGCTGTGGTAAAGGCGCTCAGCATCCTGTAGGTTGCCAAATACCGCCTCGGTCATGCGGTCATGGATAAGCAGCTTTAACGCCTGTTGTTCGGCTTCGGTCAGTGGACTGCCATCTGCGGTATCGGCATAAAAAGCCACGCCACGTTCCAGCTTTTTGATACTTTCCAGCCCGCAGTGATGCGCAATATCCGTGGCGCGGGATGACCATGGTGAAATCGTTCCCGGGCGCGGTATCACTAAAAACAGCTCGCCGTCAGCTGCCCCTTCCACCATTTTTGGCCCGTAGGTCAGAATTTTTTGCAGGGTATTTTTCTGCGGACGCATCAAATCAACATCCGACCATGCAAAGTGCCAGAACTCAGCGTAGAGATAGGTAATACGCGGTGCGGCAGTCTTTAGCGCGGCAAGAATCTTGTCAAGACGAAAGGGGGAAAGCGCTACGCTACCACGGAGACTAAGCATGTAGGAACTTGGAAATTAGCGAAAAACTAATTTTACCAGAAATAATACTTAAACCCGGTTGGGGGTAGCCCGACAGCTAATTACCGCTTGTTGTACCCGCAAGGGGCATGCCCACCAAGTGCCCGCTCCTTCGTCGCGACCTTGGTGTCAAAAGTAACCAAAGAAACCCTAAAGTAGCTCGTCATTCCCGCACTGTCGTGCACCCTCCCACGCAAGCGGGAGAGGGTTGGTAAAAGAGAAACACCGCTGTAGCCCATCGCCTTATGGGAGAGGGGTTGGGGAGAGGGGATAACCCCTCTGACGCGCCTGCGATGCGAGCCTAAGCTGGGATAAGCGGCACGCACCGTTTCAAGCCCCCCCGCAGCAGACTATGTTGTGTGTAGTCTGCCAGGGCGCGTTGCGTGCCCGTGAAGGGCATGCCCGTCAAGTGCCCGCTCCTTCGTCGCGACCTTGACGACAAAGCCGCCCCAGATGAGGCGCTGAGGCGAAGGATTAAGTGGCAGGGGGTGTCTTCTTCTTTGGTTACTTTCTTGTGGACAAGCACAAGAAAGTAACTCGCAGGTCGGGCGAGACCGACTTATTGGATTACCTAATACTTGAGCTTTTTTCGCGCACCTGTCCCAACTTTACCAAGCTTTCTAACACTTCTTCACAGGCTGCAATGAGGGAAGGAAACTTGTCCAGCCCCAGATAAGTACACTCGTGAGCCAACATATTTCTGTAATCGATTGCATACCCAAACAACTGCCAATTGTCCTCTTTAAAGAATGTTGTTGGGTCGGTTATTCCACGGACTTCCAAGTATTCTAGAACAAGTGTTTTGGGAGTTAGGTTCATGAAGTTGGTATAAAGCCTTTTCATATCAGCCTTGGATGTCGCGCGATAATTCATAACGAGTGAACGGGCAAGCGCCTCAACGGCAGAAACCACGGTTACTAAACGATTGGGGCCAAAGTGGTGGTCCTCAAGTCGTTGCCGAATTATGGATAATCGCTGCTTCGGGGTTGCGCTCACATAAGCATCACGGATTGTTTGTAATTCCGCGCTGTAATCGATGTCTGGTGCTAGTCGTGCCATTTCTGAAATCCCAACGCCTGAATCAAGAAGTGCACTTTATTTCCCTATCGCCCCAAACACCTTCTTAATCAACCCGCTCGCCTGCCCCACTGGGTCTTCCCGAATCGCCTTTTCTTCCTCTGCCATCATCAAATAAACCCCATCCAGGGTTTTCTGCGTCACATACTGTTCCAGATTAGCCTGATCCTTTTTCACCAACCCAAACTGGCTACCCAGTTCAGCAAATTTATTGTATTGCTGGGCAAGCTTTACATCCTCCGTGGCTTTTTTAACGATAGGGAGAAATTTTTCGGTCATTGGTGCGGAAGTGGTTTTTTTGAAGTATTGCGTGGCGGCATCATCCGGGCCGGTGAGGATGCTTTTGGCATCAGCCATACTCATCTTCTTGACTGAATCCACCAGCAAGGCCTTGGCTTCTGGCGCCGCGGCCTCCGCTGCACGATTCATCTTGAGTATCAGCTCATCCGCCTGCTTGCCCATATCAAACATACGCATGGTCTTTTCGACTTTTTTCATGGAATCCGGCAACGGAATTTTCACCTGCGGATTTTTAAAAAACCCATCCACAGTGCCCAGTTTGCTGACGGCTTTACCAACGCCCTGAATCAGAGCTTCTTTCAGCCCACACCGCTGGCATCAGCATTACTGAGGTCGCTTAAGCCCAGGGCGTTGGCGTGGGTGGCAAAAAGAATGAGGGTTAAAACAGCAATGATGCGGCGCATGATAGGCTCCAAAAAATAACAGGCGACTCCAATGACTCAGTGGTTGAGTGGTTTTACTTTCCAGATGTTATTGGCATATTCGCCAATGGTGCGGTCACTGGAGAATTTACCGATACGCGCTACATTGAGCACGGCGCGGCGCGTCCACTCATCCTGGTCTTGGTATACCCTACCCACTTCATCCTGTGTGGCTATATAGCTGGCGTAATCAGCCAGCAATAAATAATGGTCGCCATTACCCACCAGCGCATCAAAAACAGGCTGATAGCGATCTGGCTCGTCCACCGAAAAGAAACCGCCGGCTATCATATCCAGCACTTGCTTGAGCTCGGTATTGGCGTTGTAGTAATCAAGCGGGTTGTAGCCATTGGCTCTGGTTGCCGTCACTTCTGCCGCAGTCATGCCGAAAATAAAGATATTTTCATCACCCACTTCATCTTTAATCTCGATATTAGCGCCATCCAGCGTACCGATAGTCAACGCGCCATTTAACGCCATTTTCATATTGCCAGTGCCTGAAGCTTCAGTGCCTGCGGTAGAAATCTGCTCGGATAAATCACTGCCAGGAAATAGTAATTCAGCCGCTGACACTTCGTAATTAGGATAAAACACGACTTTGAGTTTATCGCCAACCGCCGCGTCTTCATTGACTACCGCAGCCACATCATTGATTAAACGGATAATCTGCTTGGCCATCCAATAGGCTGGCGCTGCTTTGCCGCCAAAAATAACAGCGCGCGGCGTTACATCTTTTGCCTGTCCGGAACGGATGCGATTGTATAGCGTGACCACATGCAATAAATTCAGCAGCTGGCGCTTGTATTCATGGATGCGCTTGATTTGCACATCAAACAGGCTGTTGGTATTGAGCTTAACACCAGTGAGCTTCTCAATTTTATTGGCCAGGCGCACTTTGTTGGCCTGCTTAACAGCGCGGAAAGACTTGCGAAAATCAGCATCATTGGCTAAAGGGGTGAGCTTGGTAAGCTTGAACAGATCACGCTGAAAACCATCACCTATCGCTGAAGAAATCAGTTGCGTCAACCCGGGGTTAGCCTGATTTAACCAGCGACGCGGCGTAATGCCATTGGTCACATTTACCAGCTTGCCCGGGTATATCCGGTTAAAGTCTGCAAATAGTGTCGTCTTAAGCAGCTCGCTATGCAACGCTGCCACGCCATTCACTGTGTGACTGCCAACCACGGCCAGATGCGCCATACGTACGCGGCGACCATGTGTTTCATCGATAACTGAAACGCGATTAAGCAGATCCGTATCACCCGGGAACTTATGATTAACCATGTGCAGGAATTGGTGATTAATTTGATAAATAATCTCAAGATGGCGCGGCATTAAGGTACCAAACATTTCCACCGGCCAGGTCTCCAGTGCTTCCGGCATCAAAGTGTGATTGGTGTAGGAAAAAATCTTGCCAACCAGCTGCCAGGCGTAATCCCACTTGAGACGATGCACATCCACCAGTTGGTACATCAGTTCTGCCACCGCAATCGCCGGGTGAGTATCATTAAGCTGAATTGCCGCTTTTTCCGGCAGAATATTCCAGTCGTTATGCTTGGATAAAAAGCGGCGCAGAATATCCTGAATGGAAGCCGACACAAAGAAGTATTGCTGCTTTAAGCGCAGTTCACGGCCGGAGGCCGAAGTGTCATTGGGGTAGAGTACCTTGGAAATACTTTCCGCTGCATTGCGCTCTTCTACCGATTTTTCATAATTGCCTTCGTTAAAATGCCCCAGGTCAAACTCGCGCGAGGCTTTAGCAGTCCACAAACGCAGATTGTTCACTGTGTTGGTGCAATAACCCGGGATCGGCACATCATAGGCCATCGCCACTACATTTTCAGAATCTACCCAATGATGCCCAATGGCATGATCAAGATCGTCCGGGTCACTGTACTCCACCACACGACCAAAAAACTTGACGACGTAGGTGCTCTCAGGACGTTGGAACTCCCATACATTGCCATAACGCAGCCAGTTATCCGGATGTTCAACCTGCTGACCATCAACAATGGCTTGACGAAACATGCCATATTCATAACGAATGCCATAGCCTGTACCCGGAATACTCATGGTGGCCATGGAATCCAGAAAACATGCGGCTAGACGTCCCAAGCCGCCATTGCCAAGTGCGGCATCGGTTTCCATTTCCGCCACATCTTCCATCTGGTGGCCAAGCGCGCGCAGACCTTCGCGTAGCGGCTCTGCAATATCCAGATTCAAGGCGGCATTGGACAGCATGCGCCCCATCAAAAACTCGAGCGACAAATAATAAACGCGCTTGGGATCTTGCGCGCAATACGCATTGGAAGTTTTTACCCAGCGCTCAACCACATGGTCGCGTACCGCGTGCGCGGTTGTCACATACCAATCACGCGGCGTGGCCGTCTCGTCTGTTTTGAAAGTTGAAAATGCCAGATGATTTTGCAGTTCCTTTGCTATCGACATTTTTTTGCCTGCGCCAGCCGGTACAGCAATGCTGGATTTTTCACGTTTTGATTTGGTTGATGATTTAGCTAAGGTGGCGATCATACCTAACCTCATTCAAGGTAACTTTAATTGCGGGGCTCGGCTATTTTACCTAATTGTCCACTACGCTGAAATTACTATTTGAGCAGAAATTTCAGCATAATGGCGGCGGCTGCCATGCCAAATGACGCCGTGACACACACAGAAGAGCCATAACCAGCGCAGCTAAGACCGGTAATTGGGTCATTGTCACAGGCCGATTCAGTTGGGCGTATTACTGCTTCGTCAGAATAAATACACGGGATGTCAAATTTGGCTTTTGCCCCACGCGGAAAGCCGTAATCGCGGCGTAAAATAGTGCGCACTTTAGCCAGCAGGCGGTCGCCACTGGTTTTTGCCAGGTCTGCGCTGCTGATTTTAGTCGGGTCAAGGCGGCCGCCAGCGCCGCCCGTCATCACCAGCAATAGTTCATTTTTACGGCAATAGGCAGCAATGGCAGCTTTGACAACCGCATCATCAATTGCATCTATCACACCGTCGAAATCCCTGTTCAGCATAGTCTCTATATTATCAACGGTGGCAAAATCTTCAATCTCCTGTACCCGGCAAGTCGGATTAATTGCACGAATACGCTCGGCCATGGCGCTAACCTTGGCCTTGCCAAACTCGCCTTCAATGGCGTGGATCTGGCGATTGACGTTGGATTCGGCGATATTATCGAGGTCTATCAGGGTAATGTTGCCAACGGCATTGCGCGCCAGCGCTTCTGCTACCCAGGAACCCACGCCGCCGATGCCAATGATGCAGATATGGGCTGCCTGAAAGCGCGCTAATCCAACCTCGCCATAAAGACGGCGCACGCCGCCGAAACGACGTTCCAGGTCAACTTCTCCACTGGGAAATGTATCGCTGGACTTTGTCGGATGAATCATCATCTATTTAGCAGATTTTGCGCAAAATTTGGCCGCCAGAGTTTCCAGTGTTGCCGTCTTGCTGGTAGCTGCCGGTTGCTGTGGTTTATTGAATACATGCTCTATTTTTCCATTTTTCAATTTACTTAACCTGAGCAAGGTAAAAGTTTTATCGCTGCAATTAAACAGAATTCTGCTGAAGGTCGGCTCCTGATTGTCCAAAGGCACAACCTTGGTCTCTGCCATAAAGCTGTCACCATCCTGACTTTGTTTGATGGATGTTCGATCAAAAAACACCTCAGCGATATTACTTTTGCCGATGGATTCCCACTCGGCGGAACTGGAACTACTACCTGTATCACAATACTGCTGCTTGAGCCGATCGGGCATGGATTCAGGGCTTATGGGTTCAGTTCGGCGTGGTGTATCAAATTTGGATAAGACATTTTTATCTTGCATCTTGATGCCATGGGTGTAGGTAAATGTATTTCGATGGCAGTCAATTTCTATCACCGTTAGCCATGCGCTTTTATCGCTCTTAATGACATTGGTCACTATGCTAAAACTGGATTGATCATCACCCCACTGCAAACTGTCGCGATCAACATAATGTTTACCTACCTGACTGGGGCCTAGAAATTGCCATTCTTCAGCCTGCGCCTGTGGGATGCCAAGCAGGCAACCCAGCAATAACAGCAGTCTCGCACTTTCATTCCCGCGCATTTCTTTCCAGTACGACAAAGGCTGCAGCGAGCGCTTTTTCATCGCTAATCGATAAATGCTGCTGACAAACCCCTTTTTCATCCAAAAATGCTTGCAGTTCTGGCGCCAGATCGAGTACTGGCTTGCCCAGGTCATCATGTGCAATGCCGATATTCTGAAAGGTAGCGGGCGGGCGAAAACCTGTGCCCAGAGCTTTGGCAAAAGCCTCTTTGGCAGCAAAACGCTTGGCGAGGAAGCGTGCCTTTGTTTTTGAAAGCGAGTAATCCTGCCACTCGCGCTCGTTGAGAATGCGCTTGGCGAAAGCATCACCGAAACGCTCCAATGAAAATTCGATGCGCGAAACTTCAACGATATCAGTACCGATGCCGTAAATCATGCCATTAGCGCCCGGAAGCGCCTTCCACCATCAGCGCCTTCATTTCGCGCACCGCATTATCCCAACCGACAAACAAGGCATGGGCAACAATGGCGTGACCAATATTCAGCTCTTCAATGCCGTCAATTGCAGCGATTTGTTTGACATTGTGATAGTGCAAACCATGGCCGGCATTGACCGCCAGTCCCAATTTAACGCCATGCGCCACGGCAAGCTTGATGCGGGCAAGCTCATGCGCTTGTTCAGGCTCACGCTCGGCATCGGCAAATGTGCCAGTGTGTAGCTCGATAACCGGCGCACCTGCGGCCTTGGCCGCGTCAATCTGGGCTATATCCGGGCCTATAAAAAGCGAGACGCGAATGCCTGCCTTACCCAAACGTTGGCAGGCTTTTTTTACGCTTTCAAGATTGCCAGTCACATCCAACCCACCTTCGGTGGTGCGCTCTTCGCGGCGCTCGGGCACCAGACAGACATCCTGCGGCTTGACTTCCAGCGCTATGCCTATCATTTCATCGGTTACCGCCATCTCGAGATTCATGCGCGTTTGCAACAGACTGCGCAGGCTGTATACATCGGCATCCTGCATATGACGACGATCTTCGCGCAAATGCAGGGTAATGCTATCTGCGCCCGACTGCTCGGCGCGCAAAGCCGCCTGTACCACGCTTGGGTAGCGCGTGCCACGCGCCTGGCGGATGGTAGCGACATGATCAATATTAACGCCCAGTTTTATCATGGTTTTAATTTCAAAGACCCTGTAAATCAATCAAGAGTTGACGGGTGTGTAAGGGTTTATCACCCAAATAATGTGCAAGCAGCACACGCATTAGTTGCTTGCTCTGTTGCTGGGTTTGCGGGTCGGTATAGTCATCCTGCAGCATATCCAGCAAAGTTTTACCCGACAATTGTAACCCGTTTTGCTGAGAACCCGGCTGACAGGCGCCACGTTCGGCGATATAGCAATAGTCGCGTCCGGCTTCAACCGGAGCGTCATGCTCATTCAGTTGCAACGGCACGGCATAGCCCATTTCCTGTAGCAGTTTGAGCTCAAAACGCCGTAGCGTGGTAGCTAATGGCGTGCTGGCAAGCTCGCGGCTAGCTCCCAGGGTACGCAGCACCTGGCCGTAGTAGTCAAACAGGACTTCGTGGGCATCTTCACGCGGCAGCAAGCGCAACAGCAACTCATTCAGATAGAAGCTGCACATTAATGCTTCGCCTTGTAGCATCAGCAAGCCTGCGCCCCATTCCATGGAGTGCAAATTCTTGAGCTCCTGCTTGCCGGACCAGGCACCAACCAGCGGCTGAAAAGATTGCAGCATGCCGCGCATAGCCGATCGTGGCCGCCGCGCGCCCTTTGCCACCGCTGCCACACGCCCAAAATCGCGGGTAAACAGCTCAACCACCAGGCTGGTTTCCTTGAAGGGGTAGGTGTGCAAGACGTATACGGGTTGCGCTTCCTGCCGTGTGATATTGCTGGTTGTCATTTAGAAGCTTTTAGACATAGATCAAAACCTTTAGCCACAGAGGACACAGAGCACACAGAGAAAAACGGAAATTCTAAAGCAATATGAATATAGCCTTTGCAATTAGCCATACGCACCGATGACATCATTATGACGTACTCAATCACTTGGGGGGTTCTCTGTGAACTCTGTGTCCTCTGTGGCTAGTGAATCTAATACCCCAAACTCTTTAAGGCACGCTCGTCATCAGCCCAGCCGCCTTTAACTTTCACCCAGGTTTCAAGCCAAACCTTGCTACCGAACAGTTTTTCCATATCCTGCCGCGCCTCAGTAGAAATCTGTTTGAGCTTCTCGCCACCTTTGCCAATTAGCATGGGCTTCTGGCTTTCCTTATCCACAATAATCGCCGCGTGAATGCGACGCAGCTTGCCGGTCTGCTCAAATTTCTCAATCTCGACAGCCAGCGAGTAGGGAATTTCATCTCCCAGAAAACGAAATGCCTTTTCACGTAGTATCTCTGCCGCTAAAAAACGCTCGCTCCTATCGGTAAGCTCATCCTTGTCATAAATAGCTGCCTGTTCCGGCAGGTGCTGGCGTATGGCTAGCAACAACTCATCAAGATAGAGGTTCTTTTTGGCACTGACAGGCACAATGGCAGCGAATGGGAACTCAGTATCGAAATCCTGGATAAGTGGTAATAAATTGCCTTTGTCGCCCATCAAATCTGCCTTGTTGACTACCAGTAACACCGGCTTGGTTTCGGGCAATATCCTGAATATCAGCCTGTCAGCATCACCCAGATGCATGGGCTCGATCACAAACAACACTACATCAACCTCAGCCAGCACTTGCGTCACCGTTTTATTCAAGCTGCGATTGAGCGCGTTGACATGTTTTTGCTGAAAGCCTGGCGTATCTACAAACAAATACTGGGCATCTGGCGTAGTGTGTATGCCAAGCAAACGATGGCGTGTAGTCTGCGCCTTGCGCGAAGTGATACTAAGCTTGAGACCGAGGATGTGATTAAGTAGCGTAGATTTGCCCACATTGGGACGGCCAACAATCGCTACCGTGCCGCAGCGAAATCCTGCATCGCTCATGAACGGCCTTTGGGCGTGTTTATTTTGTTGTAAGCCAACTCGGCGGCCTGCTGTTCGGCCATTCGGCGGCTGCTGGCCTCACCGTGTGTGGTAATTCTTAATTTTGGTATATGGCATTCAACACGAAAAGTCTGGCAATGTGCGTCGCCTTCGGTTGCCAATACAGCATATTCTGGCAGGTCTATCTTGCGACCCTGCAAATATTCCTGCAATAGTGACTTGGGATCCTTGCCGATGGATTTTGGATCGATTTGTTCGAGCAATGAAGTGTAGACTCTCACTACAAAAGCTTCCGCAGCATCAAAGCCTCCATCGAGAAACACCGCGCCGATAATAGCTTCGAGGGCATCTGCCAGCACCGATGGGCGGCGCCAGCCACTACTTTTCAGCTCACCCTCTCCCAACCTCAGCGACTCACCCAGATTTAAAGTAACAGCAATTTCACTTAATGTGGATTCTTTAACCAACTGCGCGCGCAGGCGACTGAGATCACCCTCTGGCAACTTGGGGTAGCGCTGAAATAGCTGATGGGCAATGATGAAATTAAGCACGCCATCGCCTAAAAATTCCAGGCGTTCGTTATTGGCACTGCTGTGACTCCTGTGCGTGAGCGCCTGAATCAGTAACGATTCATTTTTAAAATCATGGGCAATCAGGCGTGCCAGGTCACTTTGAGACATTCAGTTTATTCGGTAGCAGCACTTAGAGCGGCGTTAGGATCGGAGGATGCGCTAAAATCAAGCAGAGCGCTGATATTGCCTACAATCGGTACCACAACCTGATACTCAGCCAGAACGACGGGTTTGCCGCCACTGCCTTTCCCAATAGTCAGGTCTGCGCCGGAAATTACCCTGATACTGTCAGAGGCGCTCTTGTCAAAACTCTCCTTGATCATTTTTGGCGTCATCTCTGCGAATGAAGAATCGCTTGCTATTCTGGCGATTGCCTTTTTAACCGTCAAAAACTCCACATAAGGCGGATACAGCTTAATGCCTATGGTTGCTACAAATATAATCATGGCAACAATCAAAACAAAACCGATAAAAGTCATCCCGCCTTGCTTATGTCCAGCTAATTTATACATGACCCTCTCCTAATTAATTGAATTACCGATTCTGTTGAAATTAACTCTACTAAAGAGGTTGATTTTGCCGGAATTATCGAAATTCCACCAGATAAAAAATGCCCTGCCCACCAGGTTCTTTTCAGGCACAAATCCCCACACACGGCTATCTTTGCTGTTGTCACGATTATCACCCATGGCAAAGTAATGACCAAGCGGCACTTCTGTCTCGCCGTCAATGGTGATGCTGTTGTCTTCAATCAAAATATCATGCTTTTTATCGCCCAGCTGTTCCTGATAGCGCTTGGTATTGACCATATTCAGCCCTGAGCCTATATATTGGTAATCTGCGGCAAAACTTACATCAAGTTTTTCACCATTAATGTAAAGCTGTTTATCACGATAGGCAATTTTATCTCCCGGCAGACCCACCACGCGTTTGATATAGTCTATGGACGGGTCGGGTGGGTAATGAAAGACGAATACATCGCCACGTTTCGGTTGGTCAATTTGGTAAAAAACGTTGTTAAGAATCGGCACGCGCAAACCGTAAACAAACTTATTCACCAAAATAAAATCACCGGCCAATAAGGTTGGCATCATTGAGCCGGACGGAATTTTGAATGGCTCCACAATAAACGAACGAATCAGGAACACCGCAAATATCACCGGGAAAAAGCTTTTGACGTACTCGGTTACGGTTGGTTCAGCAATACCAGCTACACGGCGCTTGCTCCAAAACAAACTATCAGCCAGCCAAACCCCGCCTGTCAGCACTAACCCCAGCAGCATCAATAAGGCAAAACTTATGGTGTTGATATACACCAACACCAGACCCAATAAAATTGCTCCGAAAAAAAGAATGTTTCCTAGCATCGCCATTACTTATCCTCTACCCTCAAAATCGCCAAAAATGCTTCTTGCGGAATTTCCACGTTACCTACTTGTTTCATACGCTTTTTGCCTTCTTTTTGTTTTTCCAGCAGTTTTTTCTTGCGTGTAATATCACCGCCATAGCATTTTGCCAGCACATTCTTACGCATCGCTTTAACGGTTTCGCGAGAAATGATATTGGCGCCGATGGATGCCTGCACTGCCACGTCAAACATCTGGCGCGGAATCAGCTCGCGCATCTTGGAACAAAGCTGACGCCCACGATATATGCTATTACTGCGATGCACAATCAATGACAGCGCATCAACCCGCTCTCCATTGACCATGATATCAAGCTTGACCAGATCGGCAGCACGAAATTCCAGAAATTCGTAATCCATGGAGGCGTAGCCACGCGATACCGACTTCAGTTTGTCAAAGAAATCCAGCACCACTTCATTGAGTGGCATTTCATAAGTCAGCATGACTTGCCGACCCATATACTGCATATTGCGCTGCACCCCGCGCTTGCTGTTGCACAGCGTCATTACCGGCCCTACATAATCCTGCGGCATGAGCAGACTGATAGTGATGACCGGCTCGCGAATCTCCTCAATACGCGAAAGGTCGGGCAATCGCGATGGATTCTCAATTTGTGCCACTTCACCATTTTTGAGTAACAGCTCATAAACCACCGTGGGCGCGGTGGTAATCAAATCCATATCGTACTCGCGCTCCAGGCGCTCTTGCACAATCTCCATATGCAACAGCCCCAGAAAGCCGCAGCGGAAACCAAAACCCAACGCGGTAGAATTTTCCGGCTCAAACTGTAAGGAAGCGTCGTTCAACTGCAGCTTTTCCAGTGCGCTCCTGAGTGCTTCAAACTGGTTGGACTCTACCGGGTAGAGCCCGGCAAACACTTGCGGCTTTACCTCCTTAAACCCAGGCAGGGCTTTACTGGCAGGCTCATCTGCCAGTGTGACCGTATCGCCCACTTTGGCATTAGTCAGCTCCCTGATGCCAGCGATAATAAAACCTACTTCGCCAGCGGATAGCATCTCTCTTGGCTGGGATTTTGGTGTAAACACGCCCACCTGCTCGCATAAATGCACAGCCTTTGTCGCCATTAGCTTGATCTTGTCTTTTGGCTTTAAAACACCATCCACCACACGCACCAGCATCACCACGCCGACATAATTGTCGAACCACGAATCGATAATAAGCGCCTTCAAGGGCTTGGCAGCGTTGCCTTTCGGTGCTGGAATACGCGCTACAACAGCCTCCAGCACATCACGTACGCCCTCGCCGGTTTTGGCAGAGCAGCGCACCGCATTGCTCGCTTCTATGCCGATCACGTCTTCAATTTCCTGAATGACACGTTCTGGATCGGCTGATGGCAAGTCAATTTTATTGAGCACAGCCGTGACCTCTACGCCTTGATCAATGGCGGTGTAGCAATTAGCCACACTCTGCGCTTCCACTCCCTGTGAGGCATCCACTACCAGCAATGCCCCTTCACATGCGGCAAGCGAGCGGCTGACTTCATACGAAAAATCGACGTGCCCGGGCGTGTCAATCAAATTAAGCTGGTAGGTCTGGCCATCCAGCGCCTTGTAGGTAAGTGCCGCCGTTTGTGCCTTGATGGTAATACCGCGCTCACGCTCAAGATCCATGGAGTCCAGCACCTGTGCTTCCATTTCGCGGTCGGATAGACCGCCACAGAGTTGAATGATGCGATCCGCCAGGGTAGATTTACCGTGGTTGATATGGGCAATAATGGAGAAATTACGAATATTTTTCATGGGCGTTAAGGTGACCAACAACAAGGGCGCCGAAGCGCCCTTTTGTATCTATAAATTGCTACGAATTTTACAGTGCGGATTTTACAGTAAATGCGCAGTCAACGCACCTTTGGCCGTAACTATTTACCATTAATTTTTACTGGAACATAAAGCGTATTCTCGCCGCGCTGGACAAGTAGCGCAACGGTCTTGCCACTCGCCATCCCTGCGATTTGCTTGTTAAATTGCTCCACGCTTTGCAGTTCGCTGTTATTTAACCCCAGAATGATATCGCCGCGCCTTATACCAGCTTGCGCAGCTGGGCCCTGCGCCTCAACAACAATCAGGCCATTTTTGCCATTCAGCTTTTTCTTCTGCTGTGGAGTAAGCTCCTTGAGCACCAGGCCGATACGATTCACTTCCGGCTTGGCAGGCGCTTTATGGCCATTACCTGCGACCTCATCCTTATCAACTGGCATTTCTCCTACAGCTATATTGAGGGTACGACTGGAACCTTTACGCAATACTTCAGCCGAAACGTGCTTGCCGGGCTTTGTTGCGCCTACTGCACGCGGCAAGTCTAATGAAGCCATGATTGGCTTACCATCAAACTTGACAATCACATCGCCCGCTTCCAAACCACCCTTGTCTGCCGGGCTGCCCTTTTCAACATTCGACACCAATGCGCCATTGGTATTTTTCATGCCAAAGGAATCGGCCAGGTCTTTGGTGATCTCCTGAATGCCAATACCCAACCAGCCACGTGTCACTTTGCCTGCGGATTTAAGCTGATTGGAAACGTCAATTGCCACATCAATCGGTATCGCAAATGACAAGCCCATATAGCCGCCACTGCGGCTATATATTTGTGAATTGATCCCCACCACTTCACCATTCATATTAAACAGTGGGCCACCAGAATTACCCGGATTGATAGCCACGTCCGTCTGGATAAAAGGCACAAAATTCTCTTGCGGCAATGCACGACCCTTGGCACTAACAATGCCCTGTGTCACCGTATTTTCCAAGCCAAAAGGCGAGCCAATCGCTACTACCCATTCACCCACTTTTAACAAATTTGGGTCGCCCACAACTACTTTGGGTAATCCGCTGCCTTCAATCTTGATCAGCGCAACATCGGTGCGCTTATCTGCTCCAACAATTTTAGCTTTGAACTCACGTTTATCAGAAAGCTTGACGATGACTTCATCCGCCTCGTTAATCACATGTGCATTGGTCAAGATATAGCCATCACTGCTGATAATAAAACCAGAACCCAAAGACTGTGATTTGTATTCCTGCTGCGGCGCACCCGGAGCGCCTGGGGCTGGAATACCAAAGCGGCGGAATAGCTCGCCCAATGCTTCATCGTTAGGCATATTGGGAAAAGGCATCATGGCCATTCCGTTCCCTTGCATCACCTGCGTGACACTAATGTTCACCACGGCGGCGCCTTGCTTTTCAGCAAGCTCGGTAAAATCCGGCAGCTCTTTGGAAACCGCAGAACCTGCAAACACCATGAGAAAAATAGATACAGCGAAAAGCCTTCTAATCATTTGCTTACCTCATCCA
>JBCKUK010000026.1:0-19530 GCA_038924905.1 Methylophilaceae bacterium
ACATGGGGATTTGATGTGTCATGTGGTGGTAGAAACACCGGTAAAACTTACCGAACGGCAGCAAGAGTTGCTGCGTGAAATGGAAGCAATCAATCAGCAGGATTCGGCCAAGCACAGCCCCAGATCCAAATCCTGGATGGATAAAGCGAAAGACTTTTTTCAGTAAGACTGGCTCAGGATTTACGCTGCATGCACGTATGCACCTGCATTGCTGCCCTTTTGGATAAACTCTATCTTGTAGCCATCCGGGTCTTCAATAAATGCAATCACAATGGTGCCGTGCTTCATTGGTCCTGCTTCGCGCACCACTTTTCCGCCATTCTTTTTAACTTGTTCGCAGGCTTTGTAGGCGTCGTCCACCTCCAGCGCAATATGTCCGAACGCACCGCCCATTTCATAGCTGGTTTTGCCGTAGTTATAGGTGAGCTCCAGCACCGTATGGTCGTTCTTGCTGCCATAACCCACAAAGGCAAGCATAAATTCACCATCCGGGAAATCATGCTGGCGCAGCAATTTCATCCCCAGAACTTCAGTATAAAATTTGACTGAGCGGTCTAAATTACCGACGCGAAGCATGGTATGTAACATGCGCATCTTTAATTCTCCTTAACTTGCTTTTAGGGCTTTTGGTACTACTGTAATTTTAAGATATTTTTGATAAAGCTCGTCCTTGCTTTCACGCACCTCGGGGTTAAATGGAATGCAGTCAACCGGGCACACTTGCTGGCACTGGGGCTTGGCAAAATGTCCTACGCATTCGGTGCAAAGGTTAGGGTCTATCTCATAAATCTCTTGCCCTTGATAAATAGCCCCATTCGGACATTCTGGCTCGCAGACGTCACAATTAATACACTCATCGGTAATCATTAAGGCCATAAAATTGTTTTACTGGCGAATCTTTTTAGCGATGCGATCTTCAACCAGAGGCGAAACGAACTGGCTGACATCGCCGCCGAGTAGCGCGACTTCGCGCACCAGGCTTGCTGAAATAAACATGTATTGCTCAGCCGGTGTGAGAAACACCGTTTCCAATTCGGGGAAAAGTTTGCGATTCATGCCCGCCAACTGAAATTCATATTCAAAATCAGAAACGGCGCGCAACCCGCGAATGACAACATGAGCGCCCTGCGCCTGCACAAAATGCATGAGCAGGCCGGAGAAGCCTGCCACTGTGACATTGGGACAATCTGCTAATACTGAAGCCACCATCTCCACACGCTCGGCCACGTCAAAAAAAGGTTCCTTGCCAGGGCTTTGTGCCACTGCAACAACAACTTCTGAAAACAAGCCCGCGGCGCGGCGCGCAATATCTTCGTGGCCTCGCGTGATGGGGTCGAAAGTGCCCGGATAAACAACTTTAAGATTCATGCTGCAATTTTAACAGGCTAATGAGTTTTTTAATAAATGATAGTAAACACTGCCGGCTTTGCCATGTTTTAACACCTGCCAGTCGTCGTCACCTTTCAGAGCAAATTCGGCCTCAGCATAAACTAGGCCATCCGGCGAAACCAATGATTTAATCTGCGGCAGCAGCTTGGGTAGCCAGCCCTGGTTATAGGGTGGGTCAAGAAAAACGACATCAAAAACTTCGCGGTTCTGTGCCAAAAACTGCGCTGCGTCTAAATTGAGGATTTGCGCGGCATCGGCCTTAAGAAGTTTTTTGTTTTCAAGCAACGCTTTGTAGGCAGGCATAGATTTTTCAACCATCACCACACTTTTGGTGCCGCGTGACAAAGCCTCAAACCCCATCACACCGGTACCAGCGAATAAATCTAGGCAAGTTAAGCCATGCAGATCCTGGCCCAACCAATTGAACAGGGTTTGACGCACACGATCCGGCGTCGGACGCAGCCCGGGCGCATCAGGGAAAGTTAGCAGGCGGCTACGCCATTCACCGCCGTCTATGCGAACGCGATTAGTTGCCACCCACTACAATCGTAACCATTTTGTCTGTTTGAATGCGGCGACTAAACGCATCTTTAATCTGTGCTGCCGTCACCCGGCTAACCTGCCCACTAAAATCATCCAGATAGGTCAAAGGCAAATGGTAGAAACCTATGACCGCCAGGTAGTTGAGAATTTCGCTATTGCTATCCAAGCGCAGTGGAAAACCGCCAATGATATTTTGTTTGGCCGCTTTTAATTCTGCTTCGGTCACACCCTTGCTCACAAATTTATCCAACGTTTCATGCACCACTTTCAATGCGTCTGCAGCTTGTTCGGTTTTGGTTTGCAAGCCAATCTGGAAAGGCCCAAGCTCAGCCATCGGCATAAAGTAGCTATAAACGCTGTAGACCAAACCGCGCTTCTCGCGCACTTCTTCCGTGAGTCGCGAAACAAAGCCGCCGCCGCCCAGAATATAGTTGCCCACATACAGGGGAAAATAGTCAGCATCGCCCCGCTTCATGCCAGGGTAGCCGAGCAATATATGTGACTGACTCGCCGGATGAGGGATGCGCTGCATAAACGCCTGCGCTGGATAGTTTACCGCAGGCAATGCACCTGCCGCGGGTGCGTCTGGCAAACCACTGGTGATGCGTTCTGCGGTTTTTGCCGCATCCTCACGGCTTATATCGCCGATTAACGCGACAACAGCATTTTTTGCGCCGAAATAGGTGGCATAAAATTTCAGCAAATCCTCACGCTTGATAGCAGTCACTGTTTCCGGTTCGACGCTATCATCCAGGGCATATGGGTGATTGCCATAAAGTGCCGTCATAAAAGCTTTGTTGGATATGCTTTCGGGCTGGGTAGCCGCCTCTTTAAGGTTGGCTATGATGCGTGCTTTTTCGCGCTCCAGGACTACAGCCGGAAAATCCGGATGCTGCAAAATTTTGGTGTAGATGTCCAGGGCTTGCTCGCGTTCACGCGCACTGCTTAATGTGCGCAGCTTAAAGCCTGCGCGGTCTGCATCCTGCTCGCCGCCCATCTGTGCGCCTACATCCACCAGGCGCTTGGAGATGTCTTCATCCGACAACCCGGCAGCGCCTAAAGTCATCATGTAGCGCGTTATCCCCGCCAAGCCAGCCTTGGCTTTTTCATCGCGCGCCGTGCCCGCCGCGAAATTGATGCTGATGTCGATAATCGGCAGATCGTGATTCTCGACAAAATACACTTCAGCGCCCGTGCTGGTCTGCCAGTGCTGAATATTCACGGCTGCCTGAGCAGACAAGCTAATCAAGGATGCACAAATAATGAGGCCTAGTTTTTTGTAGTCTCGGCAAAATGCCAAAGCGATTTGATAACGCGGCGTAAAAGTGCGCAAAAACCGAAATTTACGATTTTCTAAATGAGGATTTTTAAGCGCTTTTGCAACAAAGTTAGCATGAGCGACGTGTTTTGCCGCACAGAAATTAGTGGACATGGGGCTTGCCTTTGGGGGTAGCATCATTCGGGTCTATGGGTTGCGGATCAAGTGTGGCAACGGTCAGGTTATCGCGCACCAGGTATTTCCTGGCAACTGCCTGCACCTGCTCCGGCGTTACCGCGGCAAGCCTGGCTGGATAATCCTTCAAAATCTTCCATGAGAAACCCGAAGTTTCAAGCTGCCCAATCTCCAGTCCTTGATAAAACATTGAGTCACGCTTATAAACATTGGCTGCAATCACTTGCGCCTTTACCCGCTGCAATTCTTCTGCAGTTACACCAAATTCCTTAATTTTCTCAATTTCCTGCAATAGCGCAGCTTCAAGCTCGGCAGCCGTTTTGCCTTCAGACGGCGTGCCATCAAGCTCAAATGTTGCCTGACGGCCGCGCGCTATCGAGTCGTAACCCGCACCCACATCCACGGCGATTCGCGATTGGCGTACCAGATTTTGATTAAGCCGCGCCGAAGCGTTGCCATCCAGTACGCCAGCCAATATCTCCAGCGCATAAGGCTCCGTGTCTTTGTCCGCATCCATCATGGCGGGTACGTGGTAGCCCATAAGCACATAAGGCAGCTCGGCAGATGCCTTCACTATCACGCGGCGCTCACCCTTTTGTTCAGGCTCGTTCTGTGGTTTGCGTTCCGGCAAAACGCGCGCCTTGATTGAGCCAAAGTATTGTTTTGCCAATTTCAACACGTCCTGCGCGTTCACATCACCCACCACCACCAGAATCGCATTGTTGGGCACATACCAGTTGTTATACCACTCACGCGCATCGGCAACCGTCATATTCTCCAGGTCATTCATCCAGCCCACAACCGGCCTTGCGTAAGGGTGTACATGGAAAATGGTAGCTTGAAACTGTTCACCCACTTTGGATTGCGGCTTATCTTCTGTGCGCCAGCGGCGCTCTTCCATCACTACTTTAATTTCTTTGGAAAATTCTTCTTCCGTCAACTGCAGATTAGCCATGCGATCAGCTTCCAGCTTCATGGAAAGCGGCAATTGCGATTTTTCCAGTTGCTGAAAATAGGTGGTGTAATCCAAGCTGGTAAATGCATTTTCGCTGCCGCCTGCCGCTGCAATCAAGCGGGAAAACTGTCCGGCTTTTACTTTTTTGGTGCCTTTAAACATCATATGTTCCAGCACATGGGCTACGCCGGTTTTGCCATTGACCTCGTCCAGACTGCCTGCGCGATACCACACTTGCGATACCACCACTGGTGAGCGGTGATCTTCCTGGACGATAATACGCAGGCCATTATCCAACTTGAACTCTTGAATATTGACTTCGGCCAAAGCCACACAAGGCATCAGCGCCAGCAATATCAGTAATCTGCGTAGTAACACGTTTTTATTCTCCTGAATGGTGCTCTATTATAGCTGGGCATTTCAATGGCTAACCGTAATCATTGACTCGGGTAATCCGTTGTTAGTTCGTGGCATGGACGCCTGATTCAGTTAGTTGGCTTATTTGGCAATAGGGCTAGACGCCATACCCATCTATACGGGATGAGCCCTGAGGCATTTGAAGAGGTCTGGCGCAAACAAGGCTAGGTGTCCACCATATCGTGGGAAGTCCATCCAGTTCATGCTGCCGCCCTCCACTTTGCATCATCCACTGCTTCCAGTAAACCTTGTTATTTGACTTGACTTTTGTAGCCTATTGGCTACAATTGAACCATGATTGAGATTATCAAAAGCAATCACTTTGGTGCATGGCTGGATGCTGTAGATAATAAGGTAAGGTCTCGCGTATTGGCCAGGCTCTCCCGTGTTGAAATGGGCAATTTTGGTGACCATTGCCCTGTAGGTGAAGGTATTAGTGAATTGCGACTGTTTTTTGGCGCGGTTACCGCATTTACTACATGCAACAGGATCATCAGATGGTTATTTTGCTTTGCGCAGGTGATAAATCCGCCCAAGTTAAAGATATTAAGCTGGCTAAACAAATCGCATTGGAATGGAGATAAAACATGAAAGCAACTTTTAGTAAATATGATGTAGTTGAACACTTGAAAACACCTGAAGAAATGGCTCTGTATCTTGATGCCTGCATTGAAGAAAGTGACGGCGATGCTGCTTTTATTGCCAAGGCTTTGGGGGACATTGCACGCGCCCAAGGCATGGCTAAAATAGCCGAGATTACTGGGCTGAGCCGTGAGAGTTTGTATAAATCACTCTCTGGTGAACGCGCGCCTGAATTTGCCACGGTGCTCAAGGTGATGAAATCGCTTGGGCTTAAGTTGCATGCTGAGGCTGCAAACTAGAGGTAAGTCACCATGTTCGATTTCTTCAAAAAAGACAAAACCCCCAATCCTGCACCGGAACCTGTCCAAGCTGCCCCCACTGAGCCTAGGCAATCCTGGGCAGAGCGCCTTAAAAATGGCTTGGCTAAAACACGCAGTCAGCTGGGCAACCAGCTAAGCGGCTTATTTGGCGGCGGCAAAATTGATGACGCGGTTTATGAAGAACTGGAAACCGTACTGCTCTCTTCAGATGTGGGGGTTGCGGCCACAGGCACATTGCTGGAACAAATCAAGACCCGCGTTAACCACCAAAACCTTAACGACACCAGCCAGCTGCGCGATGCTCTTAAGCAGGCTTTACTCGAACTGCTGGCACCCTTGGAAAAACCGCTGGAAACTCCAACTGCGAAACCTTTTGTCATCATGCTGGTGGGGGTGAATGGCTCCGGCAAGACAACCACTATCGGCAAGCTGGCGAATCTGTTTCAGGCGCAAGGTAAATCTGTGCTGATAGCTGCCGGCGATACTTTTCGTGCTGCGGCGCGTGAACAATTACAGGCATGGGGCGAGCGTAACAAGGTGCATGTAGTCTCTAACGAAGGGGGTGATTCCGCCGCAGTGATTTTTGATGCGGTGAATTCCGCCAGCGCCAAAGGTATTGATATTGTGCTGGCAGACACCGCTGGGCGCTTGCCTACCCAGCTAAATTTAATGGATGAAATCCGTAAAGTTCAGCGCGTAATTAATAAAGCGTTGCCTGGCGCGCCGCACGAAGTGCTATTGGTATTGGATGCCAATACCGGGCAAAATGCAGTTTCACAAGTACAAGCCTTTGACGATGCCCTAAAAGTGACCGGCCTGGTGTTAACCAAGCTGGACGGCACGGCAAAGGGCGGGGCAATCGCTGCCATTGCACAATCGCGCCCCATTCCGATACGCTATATTGGCATAGGCGAGAGCATTGATGATTTGCGCCCTTTTAAGGCGGATGAATTTGTGGAAGCCCTGTTTGAATGATTAAATTCGATCAAGTCAGCAAGCGCTATCCTGGCAGCGATGAGGTATTGCGAGACGTCTCGTTTAGTATTGAGACAGGTGAACTGGTATTTGTTACCGGTCATTCCGGCGCAGGCAAAAGCACCTTGCTTAAACTCATCGCGGCAATTGAGCGCCCCACCGCTGGCACGGTACTGGTCGGCAACCAGAATGTCAGCAAACTGCGCGCAGCAGCCGTGCCTTATTTGCGCCGCAAATTTGGCCTGGTATTTCAGGACCACAAATTACTTTTTGATCGCAATTGCTTCGACAATGTCGCTCTGCCACTCTATATCAATGGCGTTACTGGGTCCGAGGCCGGCAAGCGCATCCGTGCGGCGCTGGATAAAGTGGGCTTACTGGGCAAAGAAAAAACCATGCCGATTACTTTATCCGGCGGCGAGCAGCAACGTCTGGCGATTGCGCGCGCTGTTGTCAATCGGCCATCCATCCTGCTCGCGGATGAGCCGACAGGCAATCTGGATGGAAATTATGCCGCAGAAATCATGGCGCTTTTTTATGCCTTTCAACAAGTCGGCGTAACCGTCATTATTGCCACCCACGATGCACACGACATCAGCGCCGCGCAAGGCAAAGTGCTGCGATTAAATCATGGTCAATTAAGTGAGGGCGGGCGACCAACATGATGCAGTGGCTAAATCAGCATCTACAGGCGTTGCAACTCGTTCTCTCGCGCATGCGCCGTAACACGCTTGCCGCGCTCATGATGTGCTCTGTCATGGGGGCTACGCTATGCTTACCGGGCATTCTTTACATCATTGTTGATAACCTCAACCAACTGGCAGGCAATGTGCAGAGCGAGCCGCAAATCAGCCTTTTCCTCAAGCTGGACATCAAGCCAGAAACCATCGCAGCACTCGACAAGCAACTGCAAGACCACCCGGATATCAAGAGTCACCGTTTTGTCAGCAAGAATAGTGCCTGGGAGCAATTACAACAAGATGCGGGCACAGCCGACGTGGCTGGCAATCTGGAAAAAAATCCGCTGCCCGACGCCTACTTTGTGCAGCCCAAAGCATTTGACCCAATCACCATTGAGCGCCTGCAAAGTGAAATGCAACAGTGGCCGGGCGTAGTGCTTGCGCAGGTTGATGCCAATTGGGTCAAGCGACTTTACTCGCTGCTTCAGCTTGGCAAAAAAGCTATTCTGGTATTAGCTGCACTCTTAGGCTTTGCACTCGTTGCCATTATCGGCAATACCATCCGGCTGCAAATTCTTACCCAGCGCGAAGAAATTGAGGTCAGTAAACTCATGGGCGCAACTGACGGCTTTATCAGGCGACCATTTTTATATGCAGGCGCATTATACGGCCTCGGCGGTGGCCTAGCCGCGTGGTTATTGCTTGCTGGCGTGATTACATTATTTAATTTCTCGGTAGCCGATATTGCCCAGCAATACGCCAGCAATTTCCGCCTGAATCTGCCGTTGTGGCAAGTGAATTTAGCCATGATTGCCGGTGCAGTTGGCTTGGGCTGGTTAGGCTCTTATATCGCAGTTGGCCGGTCGCTAGCGCAATTCAACCTAAAATAACGCATTAGCAAATTCAAGAAACTTTCTGGTACTGGCACTCTCTAATTGAGAGTGCTAAAATTGTATCCATGGGAGAAACTCCAATTATGAGCAACGCTTTAACTTTACCTTCGATTACCACGCTGGGCAGTCCGTCACTGGATAGCCTGAGCCAATACATGCGCGCTATCAAAGCGTTCCCGATTTTGAGCGCGGAAGAAGAGTATGCACTGGCTACGCGCCTGAAAAAAGATAACGACCTTGAGGCCGCCAGAGGCTTGATTGTGCCGCACTTACGCCTGGTAGCCAGCATCGCGCGCGGCTATTCCGGCTATGGCTTGCCACAAGCTGACCTTATCCAGGAAGGCAACATCGGCCTGATGAAGGCTGTGCGCCGCTTTGACCCGGAGCGTGGCGTGCGGCTGGTGTCATTTGCCATCCATTGGATTAAAGCCGAGATTCACGAATACATTGTGCGTAATTGGCGCCTGGTAAAAATTGCCACCACCAAAGCACAGCGCAAACTATTTTTTAACCTGCGCAGCATGAAAAAAGGTTTTGGCAGCCTGCAACCGGATGAAGTCGCACACATTGCTCGCGAATTAAAGGTTAAGCCGAAAGAAGTGCTTGAGATGGAATCGCGTATGGGCGGGCATGAAATCTCGCTGGAAAGTAATAGCGACGATGGCTCTGAGGACACTTTCGGCCCTATCGCTTACCTACAGGACCCTGCTGCTGAGCCATCGGAGCTGTTGGCAGAACAACAAAGCGAACGGCTACAAACATCTGGCTTGGCACATGCTCTCGACAGCCTGGACGAGCGCAGCCGCCGCATTTTGCAAGCACGCTGGCTGCAAGAAAATGGTGGCGCAACTTTGCATGATTTAGCCGCGGAGTTTGGCGTCTCAGCTGAGCGCATCCGCCAGATTGAACAAAAATCCATGCAAAAGATGAAGGGTTTGCTGAGCGCCACCGCTTAGCACTTAACTCAACTCTTAAAACAAAAAGGCTGCAATTGCAGCCTTTTCTATTCCTTAATTTCCATTCAAGTAGCCAGGTATTATGCCGCTTTCGCATCCTTGTCGCTGCTCTCAAATTCCAGCGCGTTCTTCATGTGCTGACGCAGAATCTTGAGATCAGCCACTTGCCCCTGGATGCTCTTTTCAATACCCTCAAGCTCACCGATACGATCTTCCAGTGTGTCGGCCGCCTGATAAATACGCTTAATACTCTCCAAGCGACGGCGCAGCTGCAACTGATGTTCGCGCACTTGCGATTCCATAGGCGCAATCACCGCTTTCAGCCAATTTTCCACATCGCGGTTAGCCACTTCATACACAGGAATCACGCGACTGGCCAATGTTTCAAAGAACTTTGAAGTCAACGTCATTTTTTCGTTGGCAATCATATTGAATGCTGTATTGAATTGCTCTTTACAAGCGCGCTCCAGCTTGGCTAACTCTTTTTGGTAGCGCAAACGCTCAAGAAGCTGCTGAATACGCTGATCAATTTGCCCATCGTTAAGTTCTTGTTCGTTTAACCAGCTGCGATAATCGCAGATAGTATCAACAAATGCCTGACGCCACTCGGTGTAGGCTGCGAACTGATGGGCAAGTTTATTTTCGGCCATATTTATCCCTGAATACTTTTATTTCACAATCCCTCTAACATGGTTTTAAAAATAGTCAAATAAATCATACGGCTAATGAGCATATTTAATCCTGAATTCAGATAAATGGAGCGTATACCCTGACTAACGGTTTTTTTCTAGTGCAAAAGTACATTCTGCTATCATTCAATTTTTCTGACATGCCCTATTTCCATGAGCGGCCTAACTCCAATTTCACCTCGCCCAACCGATATCCGATTACATCAGGCATCGCGCAAACTTGAAGTTGTGTTTAATGATGGTGTCAGTGGTATGTACTCTTGCGAATTTCTGCGCGTTTACTCGCCTTCGGCTGAGGTGCGCGGCCACGGCGCTGGACAAGAGGTGCTGCAAACTGGCAAAGAAACGGTCAATATTGCTAACATTGAACAGATTGGCAATTATGCGATTAGATTGATGTTCTCGGACAGCCATGAAACCGGGATTTATTCCTGGGATTATTTATATGATTTGGCGCGGGATTACGACGCACTATGGCAAAAATACCTGGCGCGGCTGACGGCGGCTGGAGTGAAACGAAATGAATAGAATGGAATTTTGGAAGCAACTATGAACAAAAAGGCCAGTACACACTTCGGCTTTCAAACAGTTGCGGAAAGCGAAAAAACGCGCAAAGTTGGCAAGGTGTTTCATTCGGTCGCAAAACGCTATGACCTGATGAATGACGTCATGTCGGCCGGCTTGCATCGCGTATGGAAACATTTTGCCGTTGAAATCAGCGGTGTGAGTGCTGGTGATCGCGTGCTGGATGTCGCAGGTGGCAGTGGTGATTTATCGCGGCTTTTTGCGAAAAAAGTCGGCAGCACAGGTGAAGTCGTACTCACTGATATCAACGCTTCCATGCTGGCCGTGGGACGTGACCGATTGATTGACGACGGTGTTTTTGTCCCGGCCTTACAATGTGATGCAGAAAAATTACCCTTCCCTGACCAATATTTTGACTGCGTCATTGTGGCTTTTGGCCTGCGCAATATGACACACAAGGATAAGGCGCTGGCTGAAATGCAGCGCGTGCTTAAAATCGGTGGCCGCTTATTGGTGCTGGAATTCTCACAAGTATGGAAACCGCTGGCGCCGCTCTATGACGCCTATTCATTCAAATTTTTACCACTGATGGGCAAGCTATTCGCCAAGGATGCTGACAGCTACCAATATCTGGCCGAATCCATCCGCATGCACCCAGACCAGGAAACTCTGCGGCGAATGATGCTGGATGCCGGGTTTGCCAAGGTCGAATACCACAATCTTGCCGCTGGTGTAGTGGCACTACATAAAGGCTGGAAGGTCTGACTACCATGCTGAAACCTTTGCTCACACGACTGCTTCACCATCTCATCAACCAGAACGGCTGGGCGAGAGATCAATTGCGACCATTTGCTGGCAAGGCTGTGCGTTTTATTATCCCGCCCATCAGCGCAACCATCACGGTACTGGAAGATGGTGGGCTGGCAATGGCGGGAGAAACTGCCGAGCCCGAGGCTGTAGTGGCCATCCCCTTCTCGGTGGCTTTGCGCCTGCTTGCCGATGACGAAGCAGCCAGTACGCTCATCACGGTGGAAGGTGATACTGGACTGGCCGCTGTGCTGGCCAAAGTGTTACGCAATATGCAGTGGGAATACGAAGAAGATTTAAGCCAGATTATTGGCGATGCAGCGGCCTATCAGGTCGGGCAATTTGGCCGGAAAACACTGTCTGAAGCCAAGCGCCAGAGCCTGAACGTGGCGCAAATGTTTGCCGAATACTGGCAGGAAGAACAGCCGCTAATTGCCAAGAAACGCCATGTTGCCCATTTTTTAAAAGAAGTTGATGCGTTGCGCGATGATGTGGAGCGCTTTGAGAAGCACCTGGAAAAAGTCCTGGGGAAAGTATCAACAAAACCCAAAGCACCAGTAAAAAAGAAGCCCACTAAAAAGGTTTCTCCAGTAAAGAGTCCCACAAAAAAACCCCTACCCAAGAAGAAATCTGTCAGCTAAATGCGTTTTTTTCGGCTTATCAAAATCATCATACTGGTGCTACGCTTCGGCCTCGATGAATTCATTCTCGGCCACACCAAACTGCGTCCGCTGCAAAAGCCTGTCAGAATTATTTTATTCTGGCGCAACATCAGCCAGCCGCGCGGTGAGCGGCTGCGCTTGGCGCTGGAAGCCCTGGGTCCGATTTTCGTCAAATTTGGCCAGATGCTCTCTACCCGGCGCGACCTCATCCCCCTCGATATCGCGGATGAGCTTGCCAAACTACAAGACCAGGTGCCACCTTTTAGCTATCCATCCGTAGCAGCAGCAATTGAACTTGCTTTTGGCCGACCTATATCCGAGGTATTTGGACAGTTTGATGAGGAGGCTATTGCCAGCGCCTCTGTAGCACAAGTGCATTTTGCGCATCTACCAAATGGCACGCCAGTTGCAGTTAAAATCTTGCGGCCAGGCATTTCGGGAGTAATTGGAAAAGACTTGGCACTGCTGGATAGCGCTGCTTGGCTTTTGCAGGAATTGTGGTCGGACGGCAAGCGCTTAAGGCCACGCGAAGTGGTCGCTGAATTTGCCAAGCATGTGCATAACGAGCTGGATTTAATGCTGGAAGCCGCCAATTGCAGCCTCTTGGGGCGTAATTTTGCTGATGGCCGCTTGCTCATCGTGCCGGAAGTCCATTGGGATTGGTGCCGCGAACAGGTCATGACCATGCAGCGCATGGATGGCACGCCAATTAGCCAGGTAGCGTATCTACGTAGTATGGGCGTAGATATCCCCAAGCTGGCGCGCGATGGCGTGGAAATATTTTTCACCCAGGTTTTTCGCGATGGGTTTTTTCATGCCGATATGCACCCGGGCAATATCCAGGTGGCGAACGATGGTCGCTACGTCGCAATGGATTTCGGCATCATGGGTACGCTAACCGAGATGGACAAGCAGTATTTGGCGCGCAATTTTTTAGCCTTTTTCCGCCGCGATTATCGCGAAGTGGCGCGTGCCCACATTGAATCGGGCTGGGCGCCAAAAAATACGCCGCTGGATGAATTTGAGACAGCAATTCGCGCAGCCTGTGAACCGGTTTTCAATAAGCCCTTAAAAGAGATTTCCTTTGGGCGTGTGCTAATACGCCTGTTCCGGACTTCGCGCCGTTTCGGCATGGAGATTCAGCCGCAGCTCACCATGCTGCAAAAAACTCTGCTTAATGTGGAAGGCCTGGGACGCGATCTCGACCCCGATCTTGATTTATGGGCAACTGCGCAACCATTTCTGGAACGCTGGATGTCGGAGCAACTTGGCTGGCGCGGTGTGCTGAAAAACCTCAAAACAGAGCTGCCCTACTGGGGAAAAATACTGTCGCAATTGCCACGTTTGCTTAGCGAACAATTGCAACGCGACCACGATAGCACCATCAACGAAACACTGACTGTACTCGTCAAAGAACAAGCGCGACATACGCTTTGGCTGCGGATCATCGGTTCAGCTTTGCTGATATTGCTGCTGTTCCAGTGCATCAGCCTATATATTATCTGAGCCAGGTGAATTAAGCCCACAAAAATCGTACGGCCTGCATAGTTTAAGTAAAGTTTTTGCTAGAATTACTCGCAATTCATCCGGATAAAGGGAATTTATCGTGCTGCTCTGGTTTGTCATCACCTACTGGATTATTTCTGTCGGCATCGGTCTGTGGGCCGCCCGCCGTGTTCACACTGCCAAAGATTTTGCCATTGCCGGGCGACACCTGCCATTTCATATCGTTACTGCCACTGTTTTTGCCACCTGGTTTGGGGCTGAGACGGTACTCGGCATCCCTTCAGTTTTCCTGACAGAAGGCTTGCATGGCGTTGTCGCTGACCCATTCGGCGCCGCGCTCTGCCTGATATTGGTCGGCTTGTTTTTTGCAGCACCCCTGTACAGGATGAACCTGCTGACCATAGGCGATTTTTACCGTAAACGTTTTGGCCGCAGTGCAGAAACACTTACTTCCATCGCCATTATTATTTCTTATCTGGGCTGGGTAGGCGCACAAATCACTGCCCTTGGCCTGGTATTCAATGTGGTCTCAGGCGGCGAAATCAGCAGGCAGGCAGGCATGTGGATAGGCTCCAGCACCATTCTTATTTACACAATGTTTGGCGGCATGTGGGCGGTGGCGATCACCGATTTCATCCAGATGATTGTAATTGTCATCGGCATGCTCTATATCGGCAGTGAAATAAGTGGCCAGGTCGGCGGTGTAGGTGTGGTGATTGAGCACGCCAGACAGGCAGGTAAGTTCGAATTCTGGCCAGCGCTTGACCTGAAGGCCATCATCGGTTTTATTGCCGCTTGGATTACCATGATGCTGGGTTCGATTCCGCAACAGGACGTTTTCCAACGTGTGCAATCGTCAAAAACCGTGAAAATTGCAGTGTGGGCTTCTGTTCTGGGCGGCTGCCTGTATTTCCTGTTTGCTTTTGTCCCAATGTTTCTGGTTTATTCAGCCACCATGATTAACCCCAAGATGGTATCAGGACTTATGGAAACCGACGCGCAATTGATATTACCAACCTTGATCATGCAAAATGCGCCACTGTTTGCCCAAGTCATGTTCTTTGGTGCGCTGCTCTCGGCCATCAAGAGCTGTGCTTCGGCTACCCTGCTGGCACCATCAGTGACATTCACCGTGAATATATTGCGGCCAATGCTGCACAAAAACCTGCCTGACCATTTGCTGTTGCGTTATATGCGTATTGTCACCCTGGTTTTTACACTGTTGGTGACGTTATATGCGGTTAATTCCGATGCCGGCATCTATGCAATGGTGGAGAATGCCTATCAAATCACGCTGGTCATGGCTTTTGTGCCACTTGCCTGTGGTGTTTACTGGAAGCGGGCAACCAACCAAGGTGCTTTACTGTCGATCTTCCTCGGTTTAAGCACCTGGCTCAGCATCCTTGTCTTCGGCCCTGAGGACCCCTTCGTTCCGGCTCAACTGGCGGGCGTGCTGGCTAGTGGGTTCGGTATGCTGGTTGGTTCTTTGATGCCTACCTATTTCGGTCGCGAGGTTCATATTGAGCCACAAGGTCACTTGCATGAACATGCAACGCATCCGCGTAGTCCAACCGTGCTACCGCACGAGGGCAATCACTAGCGCCTGAGGAGAGGTAATTAGCGCTGGCAGACTGAACAATAAAAGCTTGAACGCTGCCCCTGCCGCAGCGTCTTGATAGCCGTGCCACACACTTTGCACGGCTGGCCAGTGCGGCCATAGACAAAATATTCCTGCTGGAAATACCCTGGATTACCATCAGCGCCAAAAAAATCGCGCAGGCTACTGCCACCGGCCTTTATGGCCTCATGTAAAGTAGCTTTAATCTCTGTGACCAGCCCTGTGCAACGGGCCTTGCTTAACTTATTGGCGGGCGTTTTGGGGTTGATTCTTGCGCGAAATAACGATTCGCTGGCGTAGATATTGCCCACGCCGACCACTAGATGCGAGTCCATAATGACGTTTTTGATAGGCGCTGTCCTACTGCGAATTGCTTTGTACAGCCATGCACCATCAAAAACATCCTGCAATGGTTCTGTCCCTAATGCGGCAAGTAGTACATGCTCGCTGGGATCGCCCTCCACCCATAATACTGCGCCAAAGCGGCGCGGGTCGCGCAATCTCAGCACATGGCCATCGGTAAAATGTATGTCAAAATGATCGTGTTTTTGAGGTGGCTCGTCTTTTTCAAGCAGGCATAGCCGACCAGACATACCAAGGTGCAACAGCAGCGTACCAGCCTCACACTTCGCCAGGATATATTTGGCACGGCGATCTAGCCGAACAAGTTGCTGCTTGGCCAGAGTTTGTACGAGATGCTGGGGAATAGGCCAGCGTAGCGAGGCATTACGAATAACAACCTTGTTTATGGTTTGCCCGAGCAGTGGTAGCAGACCCAGCCTTGTGACTTCTACCTCCGGTAGTTCAGGCATGAAGAATTATTTGGCAACGTTAATGGGTGGGTTCAGCATACTAAACCCCATATCCGCTGCAAAATGATAGATCATGCCCTCATCAGGGCGGCCAAGCTGCAACTCGGGGGATTCCTGCAATTTGTCAAAATGCACTTTGCTGCCGTCTTTCATTTTAATTTCAAAAGAAGGAAAAGTAGTCTTGCGGTCTGGTACATAAGGCTCAACGGCATTTGCATAAGCGTGTGCCCACGCCACATCGAGCCACTCGTTCATTTCATTCTGGTTTGGCTTGGCGTTCGCGACAGAAATTTTCCATTGCCCCTTCAATAAGTCAACATTGAGGCGAACATCTTCCCACTGCTCCAAACGCGAAAAATCAAACCCGATAATTTCTTCAGTTGGCTTTAGGGGGGATTTATCAATAAACTCAACCAGCTGTATAGAAGCGGCTTCTGAATAACCAGCAGACAGTAGATAGACCGCATCCTTGTAGGCCACATATTGATCACCGCTCACCGGGTTAATCGTGCCAAACAAAAACACCTCGCTGTCCAATTTTAGCTTGAGTTTTGGGCTTTCCAAACCAAAACGGGCAAGATCAGTCGCAGGAAACTTATCAGCACTGATTGCCGCCACAATCGACAATACGCGTTGCACTGCTACCGAATCTGCGCGCGCCTTGTAAGGCTGCGTGATGCGCCAAAGGTCATTGATCTTTTCAAAAGTGACCGGGGCTTTCGCCGGGGACTCAATACTCAACTTGGAAAAACTCGCTAATTTGTGTGCGGAGAGCGCGTAGCCGCTTTGCTTTTGCTGCCCGGGTTCAGGCCGCAGATAGACAAAAGCGCCAAGCGCTACCACCAATACCAATAACGCCAGATTAATCAGCCAGCGCGACTTCATGCTTTACGACGTTTCCACCAGATTACCAATCCCGCTATCACAAAGAAAAGCGGGATAAAATATTGAAAACCGTTAAAGATAAACCATGCCAGAAGCCTGCCACTGTCGGTGTCTGGAATAATCATATTCACATCCTTGAGCGGTTTTGGCTGTATGGTAATGAGGTTGTCATCGCCGGCAAGCCAGTTGATGATATTGATGCCGAGATCAATATTGCCGCCGTTTGCAATGAAGGTATTGGACAAGAAATTGCCATTACCTACTACGACTACACGCTGGCCTTTTTTGCCATATATTCGCTCCAGCGCCACCGCAATGCTGATTGGGCCAGGGACATCGCTCTTGGCATCAAAGCTGACTTTGGTATCAATTTTGCCTTTTTCCAGCCAGCCATTTGGCGCAACATCAATCAGGCGGGTAACTTTCCACCCCCATTCATAGGAGTCTTGCGCATCAACCATGCGCGCTTCGGAAAAAAATGTCCGTAGCATAAAGTTTTTGGTAATTGCGTGCTCGCCATACTGGCTGGCGATGGCCATCCTAGCATCTGCTTTATATTGTGCAGCAGACAGGTCCATCACCATGCCCGGGCTGACGGTAAGGCCAAGATAATCAGCAATCGGTTTTAGTCCGTGTAAATTATCATCATCCAGCAGCAGCAGCAGATTGCCGCCAGACTCCAGATAGGTCTGGATTTTTTTCACTTCAACTTCGGTTAAACCAATCTGCGGGCTGGCGATAATTAACATCGTGCCGTTGCTTGGTACCGCCTGCGCAATGGTCAAGTCCGGATTGGAAAATTTGAAGCCGCGCTTTTCCAACTGCTTGCCGAATTCACCGATATCGTGATTTTTGACCCCAATTAAACTGCGTTCGCCGTGACCATCCAGGTACATCACAGGGCGTTGGTTGGTGCGCGATAAACGCACCAGCAGATTGGTCATATCCTGCTCCACAAAAGGCGGGAGAATATGTTCGCTGCGCTTCGCATATTCCACCACAAACTCGCCGTCCACTTTAATGCCGGCATCCTGTGCCAGTTTTGGCTGCTCTGCCGGGTCAATAAACTCCAGCGCGATATCAGGTTTTGCGCGCTGATAACGAGCAACGAAATCACTATATTTTTTGCGATACTGCTCTTTTTTTGACGTGTCGTCCCTAGAGGCATACACGGTAATATGCACCGGCAATTTCATTTGCTTGAGCACATTAATACTGCCTTCTGTCAGCGAATTGCGGCTGCCCTGGGTAACGTCACGAGAAACGCTGAATTCACGCGTAACGGCTCCAATTAAACCAATCAAGGCCAAAAATAACAGCACAAAAAGGCTGTTTTGCATCAACATCTGTAAGCGGAGTTTGCGATTAATTTTCATAGCAATTTTTTCATGAGGCGTAACGTTAGCCGCGCAGGCGGTCTGCATCCAGACGACGCACGGTTAAAGTAAGGAAGGTAATGATAAAAAGGAGAAAATAGGCAAAATCACTGGTGTCCAGCAAGCCGCGTGAGAATGGCTGAAAATGGCGCATCAGTGATAGGTAAGTAATTGCCCCATTGGGAGAATTTGCCAGGAATTTATCTAAAATCAATAGCGCAAACAAAGCAATAAAGGTGATGATCCCTGCAACCACCGGTTGTCGCGTCAGGCTGGATACATAAATACCCAATGCCGAAAAGCTGGCTACCAATAACCAAATCCCCAATGTATTTGCCAGCACGTAGCCATAATCAATATCCGCCCAGATATTGAGCGAAGCCATCATCAGAAAAATAAATGCAATCAGGATAGACAGAAAACTCATCAGCCCCAGGAATTTACCCAACACAATCTCGGTCAGCGATAGTGGCGCACTAAATAAAAAGGTCAGGGTTTGGCTGCGGTGCTCCTCGCTGATAAGCCGCATGGTAAGGAGCGGCACTGCAAACAGCATCACAAAAGAGGCAACACCAAACAGGTTCTGCCCGACAAACTCGGTTACACCTTGCCGTTCCTCAGGGCGTATAGAGCCGGACATCACCTGGAAATACTGATCAACCCCATGAAAAAAATAGGTGCCGAATACAAACAGCAGCAAGGCCAGAATTATCCAGCCCATAGGTGAAACGAACAGGCTTTTCAATTCTTTTCTGACAATATTAATGATCATGGATGCGTACTTTCTTGCAAGGTAACTATCTAGGCAGCTTGTTCCTGGAAGGTCAGGTGGACAAAAACTTCTTCCAGACTGGTTTGATCGGGATTGATTTGGTGTAAGCCCCAGCCCTTGCTGACGGCCGCCTGTACCAATGCTTCGGCGGGCATCTGGCCTTCTGCATAGGCAATCCGTAACAGTCCACTGGGTAGTGTATCAACGCTCAATACGCCAGGAACCTTGAGTAGGGTTTTATGTGATGGCGGCTTACTCAAGCCAAGCAATAACTTATTGCCATAGCGTTGCTGCTTGAGCACCTCAGTTGCGCCATTAAACACCAGCTTGCCCTTATGAATGATCTGTACGTGATCACAAATCATTTCTACTTCAGGCAGGATATGTGTGGAGAGAATAACGCTGTGCTGGCCGCCCAGCTCTTTAATCAGGGCACGGATATCGCGGATCTGAATCGGGTCAAGGCCTATGGTTGGCTCATCAAGAATCACTACCATGGGGTTGTGAATAATTGCCTGGGCAATACCTACGCGCTGCTGATAGCCTTTAGACAGGTTTTCAATCAGCCGCTTGCTCATATCGGTCAAACCACAACGCTCTTTGGCACGCTGCACGGCTTTATTAATGTGCTTACTGCTCACGCGATGCAAACGCGCTGCCAGCGTCAAAAATTCATCTACGTTTAATTCACGATACAGCGGTGGCGACTCTGGCA
>JBCKUK010000027.1:0-17282 GCA_038924905.1 Methylophilaceae bacterium
TGATAGCCTTTATCCAGATTAACTAAAACATTTTCAGTCTGGAGACGCCATGCAATATCCTGATATATTCCACCTTAAGCTTGTTATTGCAATAGTAGCCGGAACTTTTGGCATGGCTTTTCCAGCAATCGCTGAAAACAAGGCCGAAGCGCTTGAGCTCGGTACGGTGGAGGTGGTTTCGACCACGCCGCTGCCCGGTATCGGCACCCCGATTAATCAAGTCCCGGCCAACGTGCAATCCGCAACAGCCAAGGAAATAGAAACTCAGCACGCGCTTGAATTGTCCGATTTTATCAACGCTAATCTCGGCAGCGTCAGTATCACCGAAGGGCAAAGCAATCCCTACTTTAACGACGTATTTTTCCGGGGGTTCACTGCTTCCCCTCTGGCCGGAGCGCCACAGGGTTTGTCAGTATTTCAGGATGGCGTACGCATCAATGAACCTTTCGGCGATACGGTCAACTGGAGCCTGATTCCGCACACCGCCATTTCCAGCATCAATCTGATTCCAGGCTCTAGCCCGGTATTCGGGCTTAATACGCTGGGCGGAGCGCTTTCGATTAACACCAAGAGCGGCGCGCAATATCCAGGTATTGTCATTGAAACAAGCGCCGGTTCATTTGGACGCAAGTCTCTCAACGCCAGCTATGGCGGCAAACAGAATAATCTGGATTATTTCGTGACCGGCAATCTGTCGAGTGAAGACGGCTGGCGTGAACATTCTCCCAGTGAGGTCAACCAGTTTTTTGGAAAACTCGGTTGGCAAGATGACATGACCGACCTTGATTTCAGCCTGTCCGTAGCGCACAACAACCTGGAAGGCGTGCAGGCACTGCCGCGCAGCTGGCTTGATACGCCCAAGCAGGGCTATACCTTTCCCGATATTATTCAAAATCGTTTATATATGGCCAATCTGAAGGGCAGTCATTTTTTCAATGACGAAAGTCTGGTTGCAGCCAATGTTTATGTGCGAAAAAGCCGTATCAGCAATTTCGCCAGTAATACCAATGACTGTTTTGCCAGTCTCGAGGTTGGCGAAGGCGGGGCTTGTGAGCATGTCGATACAGCCAACCAGGGATCGAATGAGCAATCCACCACAAATCAGCTTGGCTACGGCGTAACCTTGCAGTATTCGTTTCTGGGCGATGTGTTCAAGCATAAAAACCAGTTTACTGGCGGCGTTAGTGTCGACTTGGGGCACACGCGATATAACGCCGATGAACAGACTTCCAACTTCGCCAACGATCGCGGTGCCATCGCCACCAGTATTTTTGAGGAAGAGACCAATATCGTCGGCAAAAATGGTTATTATGGCCTGTTTGCTACTGACATATTTTCGCTGACGGATAAGGTTCATCTGACCTTGTCCGGACGCTACAATTACATTCGCATCAAGCTCAAGGATGACGGAGAAGTCGACCCCTATACCGGTAAATTTATCACCGGCGACTCCTCTCAAATAACGCATAGCTTTCATCGCTTTAATCCGGCTGTGGGCATCAATTACAATCCAAGCCAGACACTGGGTTTTTACGGTAGCTATAATGAAGGCATGCGTGCGCCGACACCAATCGAGCTGAGCTGCGCCGACCCACTGGCACCATGCCGCTTGCCTACCGATTTTCTCGCTGATCCGCCGCTTAAAGCGGTAGTCTCAAAAACCTGGGAAGCGGGGGTGCGCGGTAAACTGGCAAGTGACTGGCACTGGAATGCCTCTGTGTTTCGTACCACCCTGCATGACGATATCCAGTTTATCAGTTCAGGCAATAGTTTTAATCTGGGTTATTTTCAGAATGTGGGCGAGAGCCGCCGCCAAGGTATAGAGCTGGGGCTGCGTGGTAGCGTAGACAAGCTGCATCTGACAGCCAATTATCAGTATTTGCAAGCCACATTTGAATCGCCCGTAACTTTCCATAATGAAGCCAATTCGTCGGCTGATGACGAGGGTAATTTTACGGCCAAACCCGGTGATAATTTGCCTAATATCCCAAGGCACACAGTTAAACTGCGCGCTTCCTATGACATTACACCATCGCTCAATGCAGGCCTTAATGTGATATCCAATACCAGTGTTTACGCGCGCGGTGATGAAAACAATCAAGACCGTAATGGCAAGGTAGCGGGTTATACGGTATTTAACATGGATGCCAATTGGCGCTTCCATTCCAACTGGAGCAGTTTCTTGCGCGTGACCAATATATTTGACCGTGATTACTCTACCTTGGGCATACTCGGCACCAATGCTTTCACCGATGTCGGAAGAACATTTAATCCAAATCCTGGTGAGTGGACTTCCGAACAGTTCCAAACACCTGCCGCGCCGCGTGCAGCATGGGTAGGCGTACGTTATGATTTTGGCGGTAAGCCTGGCTCAATTGTTGATGTCGATTAAGCATGGCCACTTAAACAGCATGCAGGCACGTACCCATATTGACCCGCCAACCACCTTTAACATCACGCCACTGCGCGTAATGTTAGTGGAAGACGAGGTGTTGTTTGCGCGTGCGGTTGCCAGGCGCTTACAAAAAGCAGGTTACTAATGTGAACATGCAGAAAATCTGGCAGATGGCCGTGCGTTGGCAAAGCAGTTCAGCCCAGATATGGTCTTGCTGGATATGCGTTTGCCTGATGACAACGGCATGGATTTGCTCAATGAGTTAATCGCCAAAGGTGTTGCCGTCATAGTCATGACTGCCTATGGTGAAGTGAGCGACGCCGTGGGCGCAATGAAGCAGGGTGCGACTGATTACCTGAAAAAGCCGGTGGACCTGGAAGAGCTGTTGCTGGTAGTCAAAAAAGTTGAAGCCACCACCAAACTCAAACACCAGCTTAATTACTCACGTCAACGCGATACGCGCGCAACTGAGGGCACGGAGCTGCTGGGCGACAGCCCTGGCCATGCAGAGTGTGCGTACGCAGGTACAGCGCATTGCGCAATTGGTGGCGGTGGCCGATGCGACGCCACCCACTGTGCTTATTATGGGCGAAACTGGCACCGGCAAGGATGTGGTGGCGCGTTTGCTGCACCAATCTTGCGTTAGAAGTAATCGGCCATTCGTTCATGTTGATTGCGCCTCGTTACCCGCCGAGCTGATAGAGAGCGAGCTTTTTGGTCATGAAAAAGGCGCGTTTACCAGTGCGCAAGGCTCGCGTATTGGCCTGATCGAAGCCGCGGAAGATGGCACACTATTTCTGGATGAGATTGGCGAACTGCCTCAGAATCTGCAAGCCAAGCTGCTTAATGTGCTTGAGCGGCGCATGGTGCGGCGAGGGGGCTCCACTAAAGAACGCCCGGTAGCCGCCCCCGCGCTTTATAGCGGCAACTAACCGTGATCTACAGCAGATGGTCACTGAGGGGCGCTTCCGTTCTGACTTATTTTATCGCTTGAATGTAATAACCATGAACATGCCGCCGCTACGCGAGCGAGGCGACGATATGCTGCTGTTGGCCAGGCACTTTATTGCGCTAACTGAGCGCCGTTATGACCTGGAAAAACATGTATTTACACCCGATGCGATTGATGCGCTCAGGCGCTACCAATGGCCGGGCAACGTACGCGAGTTGCGTCATCAAATCAGCCGCGCAGTATTACTGAGCCGCAGCGATAAAATTACCGCGCATGATCTGGCATTGCCTTCGCAACCAGCAGTCAGCAGCCTGGAGCAAGTTACATCAAACGTTACCCTGGATTTCGCAGAAAAAATGTTAATTGAAAATGCCTTGAAGCAGTCCAACCACAACGTCTCTGAGGCCGCGCGCCAGCTGGGAATTACTAGAATGGCTATGCGTTACCGCATGGAAAAGCACAACATATCCAATTCGCATTAACACGCCGAATTCCTTCCCCCTGCCAGAGGGAAGGGTAGGATGGGGGTCAGGTGTATTGATGGGTTATAACTCCATACCCCACCCCAGCCCTCCCCCTGTCGCGCTTCCAGTTTGCGCTTCAGCGCTTACTGGAGCGGTGAAGACCTATACGGTCTAAATAGGGGGGGCTTAATTAGAGTGTACTATCTTCGTCGTTTCTCGCTTGCCGCCTCGTTTTCATCTTTAATTCAAATTGGAATAGTCGTCTCCGTGGTAAAATTCAATCCAGATTGACCACGGAGTTTTACATGAAAATCGGCACCCCTTTGAGCCCCAACGCCACCCGCGTCATGCTATTGGGTAGCGGTGAATTGGGCAAAGAGGTCATCATCGCCTTGCAGCGTTTGGGTGTTGAGGTGATTGCGGTAGACCGCTACGCTAATGCGCCCGGCCACCAGGTCGCACATCGTGCTTACACCATAGATATGACTGATGGCGCAGCGCTGCTCGAACTGGTTAAAAAAGAAAAACCGCATCTCATTGTTCCCGAAATTGAAGCGTTGAATACTGATGCGCTGGCCGAAATAGAACAGCTAGGGCTGTCGCAGGTTATCCCCACCGTCAAAGCCGTTCAGCTCACCATGAATCGAGAAGGCATACGCAGGCTAGCCGCAGAAGAATTGAAACTGCCAACCTCGCCCTATGCTTTTGCCAATAGCCTGCAAGCCTTGCAGCAAGCCATTACTGGTGGCATCGGTTATCCGTGCTTTGTTAAGCCCACCATGTCGTCTTCCGGCAAAGGCCAGTCGCGCATTTCGAGTGCAGCCGAGGTAAGCGCTGCCTGGGATTACGCCGCCACCGGTGGCCGCGTGAATCAAGGCAAAGTGATTGTTGAAGGCCAGATTGATTTTGATTATGAAATTACCTTGCTCACGGTGCGCGCCAAAAACGCAGCTGGCGTTATTGAAACCCACTTTTGTGAACCCATCGGCCATCTGCAGGTAAAAGGGGACTACGTCGAAAGTTGGCAACCGCAGGCCATGAGCAAGAACGCAATGGTTGAGGCAAAGCGTATCGCAAAAACCGTGACAGATAGCTTGGGCGGCCTTGGCTTGTTTGGCGTTGAGTTATTCGCTAAGGGTGATCAGGTGTGGTTTTCTGAGGTCAGCCCACGCCCGCATGACACCGGCATGGTCACCATGGCCAGTCAGCGTTTCAGCGAGTTTGAGCTGCACGCCCGTGCCATCCTTGGCTTGCCGGTAGATGTTGCGATGACAAAAACAGGCGCCAGCGCGGTGATTTACGGCGGTGTGGATGGTAAAAATATAGTGTTTGAAGGTATTGAGCAGGCCCTAGCCGTGCCGGAAACCGATATTCGCCTGTTTGGCAAACCGGAATCTTTTGTGCGCCGCCGCATGGGAGTTGCACTGGCCACAGGTAACAATGTAGAGGAAGCCCGTAGCCGGGCCAAGCTTGCGGCCAGCCTGGTTAAATCAAAAGGCTAAGTCAAAAGGTTAAACCAAAACCTAGTTTTGACGGCGTAAACCACCTAGCAATGCTGCTACTGGGCCCTTTGGTTTGTTACTATTTCTGGCGAAGCTGGAAGGGCTGGGTGGTGGCGCTGTGGCGCTTGGTTCGTAAGGTTTATCAAACCACTCATCATGACTTTTCTTTTTCGGCATGGGCCTTGTTGGCTTCGTACTGCGCTCCTGATATTCACTACGCGGTGTGCGTCCTGATTTTTCAGCTTTGGCAGGAGCAGGAATAGTGGCGTTTTCCCGTTGAATTTCATGCTTGATCAGTTTTTCGATTTCTTTCAGGTATTTTTCTTCTTCGGGGGATACTAGTGAGATTGCGGTGCCAGAAGCGCCCGCGCGGCCGGTGCGGCCTATGCGGTGTACGTAATCTTCCGGGGCGCTTGGTATTTCATAGTTAATCACCATTGGCAGCTGGTCAATATCCAGGCCGCGCGCAGCTACATCGGTGGCTATCAGTACTGCAACCGTGCCTTGCTTGAAGGCTTCCAGCGCTTGCAGGCGCTCCAACTGGCTTTTGTCACCGTGAATAGCATCGGCAGAAACGCCCTCACGCTGCAGCTGCCGCGCCAGGCGGCTTGCCGTCAGTTTGGTTTTGGTAAAAACAAGGACCTGCGATGCGCCATCACCGCGCAGAATTTCAGCGAGTAAGGCATGTTTGTCTGCCTGAGCGACTGAATAAACTTTTTGTGTGACATTTTCAGCCGCAGCATTGCTGCGTGCAACTTCAATCAGCGTTGGATTGCTTAAAAATTCTTCCGATAATTTTTTGATTTCTTTGGAGAAAGTAGCGGAGAACATCAAGTTTTGTCGCTTTGCTGGCAGCAAAGCCAGGATGCGCTTGAGGTCTGGCATAAAGCCCATATCCAGCATGCGGTCGGCTTCGTCCAGCACCAGCATTTGTACCTGGTTAAGCTGCACCGTGCGCTGCTCAACGTGATCAAGCAGGCGACCCGGGGTTGCAACCAGAACCTCTATACCCGTCCTCAGCGACGGTGTTTGGGTTTTGATATCCACACCGCCAAATACTACCAGTGAGCGGATCGGCACATGCTTGGCATAAGTACGCACACTTTCTTCAACCTGGATTGCCAGCTCGCGCGTTGGCGTGAGTATCAAAGCCCGCACCGGATGGCGCGCAGGCGATGCACTGGTGCTGGCAAACGGCAACAGTTTCTGCAATATAGGCAGCGCAAAAGCCGCTGTTTTACCAGTGCCTGTTTGCGCACCTGCCATTAAATCACGGCCTGCCAGCGCAACTGGAATTGCCTGCGCCTGAATCGGCGTGGGCGTGGTGTAGCCAGATTCTTCCAGCGCCTTGAGGAGTTCCGGCGCCAGGCCTAAATCTGTAAATTTAATATCTTCTGTAGTCAAAATTCAGGCTTATGAAAATGTACGTGGACGACGTGCAGCTCGGTCGCCATCATTACTACGTTTTGGGCCACCGAACTTATCGCGGCCGCCAGGTGTAGCATGATTAGGCGTGCTGCGATTGGGAGCGCTACGACTAGGCGCGCTGCGATTTGCATCGCCACGGCCAAAAGCATTGCGGTTAGCGTCAGCGCGATTGTTATCACGATTGCCATCACGAGTTCCGTCAGGGCGAGGTGCATCACCACGAGGGCTGCTATTTTTGAATCCGGTACCTTGACCGCGCGGCTTGAAGCCGGTGCTATTAGCGTTACGGTTATTAAAGCCGTGGCCATTAGCCGGACGGCCATTACCAGAGCGCGGACGGTCGCCATTGCCACGGCCGGCACCATCAGTCCTCGGTGCGGGGCGGCGTGGCTCGTAGCCGGCGATTACCGTGGCTTCCAAACGTTGGCCGGTAAATTGTTCAATTTTGCGTACCTGATGCCTGTCCATGTGTGATGCAAATGATACTGCAATACCCATATTGCCTGCACGACCGGTGCGGCCAATACGATGAACATAGTCTTCGGCGAATTTTGGCAAATCGTAATTGATCACGTGGCTGATGCCTAGCACGTCAATCCCGCGCGCGGCAACATCAGTGGCTACCAATATCTTTACATCGCCATGGCGTAGCTTGGTGATGGTGCGGTTACGTGCGCCTTGCGTCATATCGCCATGCAGTGCGGCGGTTTTATGGCCTGCGGCATATAAATCTTCTGCCAGCAAAGCTGCATGACGCTTGGTAGAGGTGAATATGATGGCTTGATTAACTTCAGGCGCAATCAACAGATGCTCCAGAAGCTTGTTCTTGTGCGACATGTTGTCCACAAAATGCAGGCGCTGTTCGATGTTGGCGTGTTTTTCTTTTTGCGCGGCGATTTGAATGGTTTTCGGGTTGCGCAAAATCTGGTGCGCAATACGGCCAATACTGCCATCCAGCGTGGCGGAGAACAGCAGGGTTTGGCGTTCTTTGGGTAGGGCGCTACAAATACGCTCAACATCAGGCATAAAGCCCATGTCCAGCATACGATCAGCCTCATCCAGGATCAGCATCTGCAAGCGCGACAGGTCAACGCGTCCGCGTTCCATGTGGTCCAGCAAGCGGCCAGGGGTTGCAACCAGAATATCCAGAGGTTGGGAGAGCAGCTTGTTTTGCAGTGGGTAGGGCATGCCGCCGACGATGCTTACGGTGCGGGCGCGAATAAACTTGCCGTATTTGCGCGCGGCTTCATTGACTTGTGCGGCGAGCTCACGCGTTGGCACCAACACCATAATACGTGGGCCGCGGCTGTTGGATGGGTGCGGGGTAGCCAGCAAATTCAGTGCTGGCAGGATAAAGGCAGCGGTTTTTCCGGTGCCGGTTTGAGCGGAGGCCATCAAATCGTGACCAGCCATTACCATGGGGATGGCTTCGGCTTGAATAGGGGTAGCCACAGTGTAACCAGAGGCTACAATGGCTTGAAGAATAGCTGGGTTTAAGTTTAATTTCTCAAAACTTGAATTTTCTAAAGACAAAATATTTCCTTAATAAAACATACTAAAAAGGCGCAGGCATAAGCTAACGTGTATGGAAATTAAATAGTTAATTTTCATACAGAGGTGCAAACACAAAACGAAAATTGTTTAGGTGTTTACCGGCGCACGGGCATAGCCACTAACCGGTAAAACATTGAAAGCTGCAAAATGACAACGGGCTTCGAGGAGGCTAGGGCAATGATTCTAATTCAACGCGATCGTTTTCAATTCAAATCAGCTGCGTGAATCGAAGCGCGCAGTATACGCGCTCATCAGGCATTGTCAAAGCTTTTGTACAGGTTGGGCGTAAGGCTTTATGGTAGAATCGCGCTCCTTTTAGAATTGAGCATTAAAAACCATGCATCGCCCCCTCCGCAATATCGCCATTATCGCCCACGTTGACCACGGTAAAACCACCATGGTGGATAAGCTGTTGCAGCAAGCTGGCACGTTTGCTGCCCACCAGCATGTCGTTGAGCGCGTGATGGATTCCAGTGAGCTGGAGAAAGAGCGTGGCATCACAATTTTGGCCAAAAATACCGCGGTTAATTTTGAAGGTACGCACATTAACATCGTGGATACGCCGGGCCACACCGACTTCGGCGGCGAAGTAGAACGTGTGCTGGGTATGGTAGATGGCGTGCTGTTGCTGGTTGATGCAGTGGAAGGCCCGATGCCGCAAACGCGCTTTGTCACCAAAAAAGCGCTGGCGCTGGGCTTGAAACCGATTGTCGTGATTAACAAGATTGACCGCCCCGGTGCGCGCTGCGACTGGGTGATTAATCATACCTTTGACCTGTTCGCCAATTTGGGCGCGACCGATGAACAGCTCGATTTTCCCATCGTCTATGCTTCCGCCATCAATGGCTATGCCACGCTGGATATAAAGGAATTACTCCCCTCGCCCTCTGGGAGAGGGGTAGGAGGTGAGGGCACCATGCGCCCGCTATTTGAAACGATTTTAAGCCACGTTAAGCCGCCAGCTGGCGACAGCAAAGCACCTTTGCAACTACAGATTTCCGCGCTGGATTATTCCAGCTACACCGGTCGTCTGGGTGTTGGCCGCATCAGCAATGGCCGCATCAAGACTGGCCAGATGGTTACCGTGATGAATGGTGACAAGCAAGTTAGTCAAGGAAAAATCAATCAAGTATTGAGTTTTGAAGGGCTGGAGCGTGTGCCGGTGGATGATGCCGAGGCAGGCGATATTGTGATTATTTCCGGCCTGGATGAAATCGGTATCGGTTTTACCATTACCGACCGTGAAAACCCGGTAGGTTTGCCGGTGATGGGTGTGGACGAGCCCACGCTGATTATGGACTTTATGGTGAACACCTCGCCATTGGCTGGCACTGAGGGCAAGTTTGTCACCAGTCGCCAGATTCGTGATCGCTTGACCAAAGAGCTATTAGTCAATGTAGCCTTGCGCGTAGAAGATACGCAGGATGCCGATATATTCCGCGTATCCGGCCGTGGTGAGCTGCATTTGACTATTTTGCTGGAAACCATGCGCCGCGAAGGTTTTGAGCTGGCTGTGGGCAAGCCGCGTGTAGTTTACCGTGAGATTAATGGTGAAAAGTGCGAGCCTTATGAAATCCTGACGGTGGATATTGAAGATGATTGCCAAGGTGCGGTAATGGAGGAACTTGGCCGCCGCCGTGGCGAGCTGACCAATATGGAATCCGACGGGAACGGCCGTACCCGCCTGGAATACCGCATTCCAGCGCGGGGTTTAATCGGTTTTCATGGTGAATTTTTAACCATGACGCGCGGCACCGGCCTTGCGGCACATATTTTTGATGAATACGCGCCAGCCAAGCCGGATATGCCAGGCCGCCGCAATGGCGTCCTGATTTCATCCGAACATGGCGAGGCTGTTGCTTATGCCTTGTGGAAACTGCAAGACCGCGGCCGTATGTTCGCAGTGCCCGGAGACCGCCTGTATGAAGGCATGGTGATCGGCATTCACAGCCGCGATAACGATTTGATTGTGAACCCCATCAAGGGCAAGCAGCTCACCAATGTGCGCTCTTCAGGCACAGATGAAGCGGTGCGTCTGGTGCCTGCCGTGCTACTCACGCTGGAATCAGCGGTAGAGTTTATTGATGACGATGAGCTGGTTGAGCTCACCCCGAAATCCATCCGTATCCGTAAGCGCTATTTGCTGGAGCATGAACGTAAGCGGTCTTTGAAAGAGTAATTGGTCGTCATACCGGCGGTGCGTGGTTGTTGCAGCTTTAACTGCTTTACAACCACGGCCTATCCCTTGCGGGTGCAGGCCGGCATCCAGATTTCTCCCTCTCCCAGTGGGAGAGGGATTGGGGTGATGGCATGTTTTTGTCGTGGGTTGCCCGACAGTAAGTCACTTTCTTGTGCTTGTCCACAAGAAAGTGACCAAAGAAAACGACACCCCACTGCCGCTTTAATCCTCCATCGCAGCGCCCAAGTCGGGGCGGCTTTGTCGTCAAGGTCGCTGCGCAGCAGCGGGCACTTGACTGGCATACCCTTCACGGGCACGCAACGCGCCCTGACAAGCCATACAAAACATGGCTTGTTGCGGAGCTTGAACGGTGCGCGCCGCTTATCCCGCCTTGTGGCTCGCGCTTCCGGCGCGGCAGAGGGGATTCGGGCGGCACACCATCGTGGTTGAAATTCAGAAAAAATGTAGGATGGCGTTGGGACAAAAGCCGTAACCCATCAATTCATCGCATGGGCAACAAGTTGCCTACCTTGCTAGGTTGTTTCCCGCGTTGCAGCAATATTAACCAAATCAACGAGATGTGTTCCAGCGGCACCATTAAGCAAATGATTAAGATTCTTAAGTTCGTTCACAATCTCAGTAAGGTAACGAATCGTAATGCCTGACTCAGCGAGTAATTCAAGCTCTCGTTGGTGTTTTACGACATTGACGACCAACTCACGCGACCAGTTTCCTGGAGCCAAGAGGCCACGAAGTTTTTCTTTTTTAGGGTGATCAAATTTTTTAGCGATCCACTCCCGCACCCCTTCTCGAAGTTCGTTGTCGTTTCTAGACCTTGCGCTATTAGCGGCACGACCGGTTTGCCGCTGAACTTCTTTTGGAACTTTAGTGATATAGCTAACTGGGTTAATTGATGCTTGTACTTCTATATGCCTGCATTCAATGCCCTCTGTGGTTGGACGTATAGCTAGAAGGTCGATTTCAAGCACTCCCACTTTGGTGCCACGAATCGTGAAATACCCCTGACGATTCAGCCACTCTTCTACAAGTTCTTCAGCAAGCAGTGCCATAGTTTGCCTTAGTAATCCTGTTAAACCACAAAAGTCGCCACGCCATTGGCAAACGACCAGTCAATATCGTGGCTCTCGGTGATGGTGATTAACACGTTCTCCGGCTGGATGCCAGGGTTGGCGGCGAGGTTCTCCACTGCCTTCTTGTAGAACGCCTGCTTGGCTTTGTTAGAGCGTCCGGCACGCATCACCAAATGCATTATCACGCGGTCGCCTTTTCTATCTTGAAGCTCCAGACATTCCGGGTCTAGCTGGTGGATTACTTGATAGCGGTCATCCAATGGAAAGCCCATAGTCTCGATGACGGCAGCGTTGATACCATCGGCCACCGCCTTGATATATTCTGGCGATTTGCCTTTGAGGATGGAGATATTAACTAGCGGCACAGCGCTTCCTTTTCTATCTAATGCTTACCGCTTGAATGATAATTTAGGCTGCCAAACCAACTTCGATAAACGTACTTTTTGAGCTTGGTGGGGGATAGGCTGCCCTTCAGTCTTCAAGTCTTCCAGATGAAACTGAATTGCCTCTTGAATGAGTGTTACAACTTCTTTTTCAGTTTTACCGACGACTATACAACCGGGAAGATCTGGCACAAAAGCACCGTAGCTTGATTCACCTTTTTCAACTACAACCATATATTTCATGATGACTCCTTTAATCCAGCCTGCTTTAGCACGCTGTTCAGTGTGCCGCGGGGCACATCAATGCTGGGGGGATTATCTATTGACCAAGCCGAGAAACAGGCCATGAGCGATAAGATGCGCGCGATGCGCGAGAAACGCCATAAGAAGCAAGAAAAAGCAGACGAGTCTACAGTCGATTAAACTATTTGTGGGTACTTGCAGCAGGCATGATTAATGCCTGCTTTTTTATTGGCTATAGGCTAGCATAATAGTCTATGAGTCACGATCATCAGCACGGCAATCATGAGCATCACCATCACAGCCGCGACAACGCTTTGTTGTGGCCTGTGCTGTTAACACTCGGGTTTGCCATCATCGAGCTGGTCGGCGGCTGGTTTACCGGTTCTCTGGCACTACTCGGTGATGCTGGCCACATGTTTTCTGACTCAGCGGCTTTGGGCTTGGCCTGGCTGGCAACGTGGGTAGCGTGTAAGCCACCTTCGGCAAGACATAGCTATGGCTTGATGCGCGCCGAGGTCATAGTGGCACTGGTCAATAGCTTGCTGATGCTGGCTGTAGTGACGGCTATTACGGTGGAGGCTATACAGCGCCTGCAAGTGCCACAGCCGGTGCGCGGTGCTGAAGTAATGGTCATTGCCTTTGTGGGCTTACTGGTGAATCTGGCGGTGGCTTGGCGCTTGGGGCGGGCTCAACATAGCCTCAATAGTCGCGCTGCGCTACTACATGTGTTCGGCGATCTACTGGGTTCGGTTGCGGCGCTAGTTGCAGGCGCAGTGATTTATCTCACCGGTTGGCTGCCGATAGACCCGATTCTTTCGCTGTTCATCTCGGCGCTGATTCTTTTTTCCACACTTAACCTGCTGCGCGAGGTACTAAGCGTGCTGATGGAGAGTGTGCCGCGCCATCTCGATTTGGGCGCCGTAGGGCGCGCCATGGGCGAGGTTGCGGAGGTGCACGAGGTGCACGACGTGCATATCTGGACGCTATCTTCCGACCTAGTTGCACTTTCGGCACATGTGGTATTGCAGGATATGGAAGCCTGGCCACGTGTGTTGCCAGCGCTCCACGAGATGCTGCATGAGCGTTTTGCTATTGACCACGCGACATTGCAGCCGGAAATACTGGCAACTAGGCAAACTAATCCAATTGCCTGGCATGGCAAACAATCAAAAAAGAAAGCTGGCTAGATTGATGCAACAGTTTGATAGCACATGTCGTCTTTGCCCTCGGCTGGCGGGTTTTCTCGACCAGGTTAAAATACAGCACCCGGTTTACTATGCCAGACCGGTGCCGCCATTTGGTGACAGCGCGCCGCGCCTGTTGATTGTGGGCCTGGCGCCAGGGTTACACGGCGCAAATCGCACCGGCAGGCCATTCACCGGCGACTATGCCGGCGTGCTGCTCTACCAGACGCTACACAAATACGGCTTTGCCAGTGCCGCACAGTCAGTTTCAGCGGAAGATGGTTTGCAGCTCACGGACTGCCGCATCACCAACGCAGTGAAATGTTTGCCCCCGGAAAATAAACCGACCGGGCAGGAAATTAATACCTGCAATCAATTTTTGGCTGCTGAGTTGGCCGCCTTGCCAGCGAGTACAATTATCCTGGCACTGGGCAATGTGGCGCATCAGGCAGTGTTAAAAGCGCACCAATTAAAAGTAGGCGGGTATAAATTTGGCCATGCTATGCGCCATGTGTTGCCAAATGGCCAGGTGTTTTATGACAGCTATCATTGCAGCCGCTACAATACCCAGACCAAACGCCTTACAGAAGCCATGTTCCATGGGGTTTTTGAAGCAATCAATAACGAGTTAAAGGAGAGATAAAATGCCTTATATCAATGTCAAACTTGCAGGCTCGATTACGCGCGAGCAAAAAGCTCAAATCGCCGAAGAAATTACCGATACCATGGAGCGCATTGCCCACAAGCCGAAATCCTACACTTACATCGTATTTGAGGAAGTGGAGATGGAAGATTGGGCGATTGCAGGAGAATTGCTGGATAAATAAACTCTACTTTGGTGACAACACGCTGCGCAGCAGCTTGTTGTGGTGTAGGCTAACATGTGCAACGCGCATGTTAAGCGAGCATGGCGAGCGGCCGCAGCCACAACCTCGACGCCATCAAGTTGCAATAGTCATGGAAGAAAAAGTATGAACAAACTCTACTTTGGAGATAACCTCGATATCCTGCGCGAGCATATTGCCAGCGAGACGGTGGATTTAATCTACCTCGACCCGCCTTTTAACAGCAACGCTAATTACAACGTGCTGTTCAAAACGCCCAAAGGCCATGAATCCGCCGCGCAGATAGAGGCGTTTGAAGATACCTGGCACTGGAACGAGCAAGCCGAGCACGAGTTTGGCGAGCTGGTGCGTGGTGGCAATACCGATGTCTCGGAAATGGTGCAAGCCCTGCGTAAATTTTTAGGCGAAAACGACATGATGGCCTACCTCACCATTCCCGCGTAGGCGGGAATCCATTTTTAATTGATGCCTGGCAATGATGCCTGCTATGACGTTTGACCCTAAGCCACTCCTGAAAAACCTGCCTAATCTGCCCGGCGTTTATCGCATGATTAGCGCACAGGATGAAGTGATTTATGTTGGCAAGGCGCGTGATTTAAAAAAGCGCGTAGCCTCATATTTTCAGAAGAATTTGCCGTCACCCCGCACGCGTATGATGGTTTCAAATATCGCCAAAATCGAGACGACGGTTACGCGCACTGAAGCAGAAGCGTTGCTGCTGGAAAACAACCTGATTAAAAGCTTGATGCCGAGGTACAACGTACTGTTTCGGGATGACAAGTCTTATCCCTACATTGCGTTAACCGGCGACGAATTTCCACGCCTGGCGTTCCATCGTGGTGTGCAGCGCAAAGGCAGCAATTATTTTGGCCCTTTCCCTAATTCAGTTGCGGTACGCGAGAGTATCCAGTTATTGCAAAAAGTATTCAAATTGCGCACCTGCGAAAACACGGTATTCGCCAACCGTTCGCGGCCATGCCTGCTGCATCAGATCGAGCGTTGTACCGCGCCCTGTGTGGGTTTAATCAGCGCACAGGACTATCAGCACGACGTCAGTCATGCGACCCTGTTTTTGCAAGGCCGTGCCAGCCAGGTGATGGATGAACTCGGTACAAAAATGACAGAAGCGGCTAAAAACCAGACCTATGAATTGGCGGCAGTTTATCGCGATCGTATGCAAAGCCTGCGCCAAGTACAGGCACGGCAATTTGTCAGCGATTTTAACGTGAGTGATGCAGACGTAATCGCCTGTGCTGAATTAGCAGGGCAGTACTGCGTAAACCTGGTGGTGATTCGCGGCGGCAGGCATCTGGGTGACAAAAGTTTCTTCCCAAAAAATGCTGATGGTTGTGATATTGAAACTACCGCTAGCGCTTTTTTAATGCAGCATTATGTAGCGCAAGCGGTGCCACCGTTGATTATTGTGGGTGCCACCATCGAAACTGCTACGATGGAGCAAGTTTTTAGCGAGCAAGCCGGGCGCAAAATCCGCATTAACACACATCCGATTGGGGATAAGCGCGTTTGGCTAAAAATGGCGCAAACCAATGCCAAGCTGGCTTTACAGCAGCGTACAGCGCAGAACGCCAACCAGGAGGTGCGCCTGATGGCGTTGCGCCAGGCGCTGGACTTGCCTGAAAGCACTGAGCGTATTGAGTGTTTTGACATCAGTCACACCATGGGCGAGGCTACGGTGGCCTCGTGCGTGGTATTTGATAAAGGTGCAATGCAAAATTCTGAATATCGCCGTTACAATATCAGCGGTATTACCCCGGGCGATGATTATGCCGCGATGCGTGATGCGCTCACCCGCCGCTATAAAAAAGTAGCGGCAGGCGTGGGCAAGTTGCCCGATGTGGTGTTTATTGACGGCGGCAAAGGTCAGCTGGGTATTGCGCTGGAAGTCATGACGGACGTCGGCTTACCTGATATTCTCTTGGTAGGCATTGCCAAGGGCGAGGAGCGCAAACCCGGACTGGAGCAGATGTTTATTGCAGGTCGCGCCCAGCCGATAAGTTTGAAAAAAGATAATGCCGGCCTGCATTTATTGCAGCAGATTCGTGATGAAGCGCACCGCTTTGCCATTACTGCCCATAGGGCGCGGCGCGGCAAAGCGCGTATGCATTCGTCATTGGAAGATATTGCGGGTATCGGCGCCAAGCGGCGTAAAAGTCTGCTGCTGCGTTTTGGCGGCCTGGATGGCATTAAAAATGCCAGTGTGGACGAGATTGCAAAAGTTGAGGGAATTAGCGAGATGCTGGCTGAAAAAATATATCAGGAACTGCACTAAAGTGAGTGCGCCCTCAATGTTGTGGAATGTCCCCAATAGCCTCACCGCATTGCGTATTGTGTTAATCCCGGTCTTCGTTGGCATTTTTTATGTACCTGCAGATGTTATTCCGACGCACTGGGTCAATGTGTCCGCCACATTGGTGTTTGCGCTCGCTGCTTTTACGGATTGGCTGGATGGTTATCTTGCGCGCATGCTTAATCAAACATCGGCTTTTGGCGCGTTTTTGGATCCGGTGGCAGATAAACTGATGGTGGTTGCCGCCCTGATTGTGCTAGTCGAGCTTGAACGCGTAGGCGCTATTATTGCACTTATTATTATTGGCCGCGAAATTGCCATTAGTGCACTGCGTGAATGGATGGCTGGCCTGGGCGAAGGCGGTAGCGTGTCAGTGGCGATGCTGGGCAAGATTAAAACAGTGGCACAGATGCTGGCTATCCCTTTTTTACTCTACTTCGACCCTGTCACTATCAGCTCTATTGGGGTAATCAATGTAAAATTAATCGGTGAAGTGCTCATTGACACGGCGGCATTTTTGACATTGCTGTCAATGGCTTATTATCTCAAGGCCGCCTGGCCAAGCATGAAAGCCAGATAAGCGGGCGAAACAACCTTGACACACGGCTTAAAATCGCTAAAATGCTGCCTTCCTAACGCGGGAATAGCTCAGCTGGTAGAGCGCAACCTTGCCAAGGTTGAGGTCGCGAGTTCGAGCCTCGTTTCCCGCTCCAGCACCACAAAACGGCGAAGGCATCAGCTTTCGCCGTTTTAG
>JBCKUK010000028.1:0-16070 GCA_038924905.1 Methylophilaceae bacterium
TATCGGCGCATCGGCGGGCACCTTACTGCCCAAGGCAGGCGCCTGGATGAACGCGGTAAGTGACTTTTTTGGTGTTGTCATGCTGGCGATGGCGATATGGTTAATTTCACCAGTTATCCCCACAGGCCTGCAATTGGCGCTGTGGGCGACACTGCTCATCGTGCCTGCGATTTACATGCACGCGCTTGATAATTTACCAACTAACGCCCACCAATGGGCCAAGTTCTGGAAGGGCATCGCAATCATCATGCTGGTGTTTGGTATCGCCTTGCTGATTGGCGCGGCATCAGGCGCCAAGTCGCCATTACAACCTTTGGCCGGTTTGCGCACCAATATTAATTCAATATCGCCTGTCAGCCTGCCTTTCCAGCGCATAAAAAATGGTGGTGAGCTGGAAAGCCGCATCAAAGCGGCGGCTGGCAAAACAGTGATGCTGGATTTTTACGCAGACTGGTGCGTGGCCTGCAAAGAGCTCGAGCAGTTTACTTTCAGTGATCCACGTGTGCAAAAAAAGTTAGCGAACGTCATTTTACTGCAAGTAGATGTCACACAAAGTTCGGCAGAAGATGCAGCATTACTGAAGCGCTTCGGTCTCTTTGGCCCGCCCGGCATCCTCTTTTTTAACGGTTCAGGCGAAGAGATTCGCCATGCAAAAATTATCGGCTACCTTGATGCCGACAAATTTTTGACTGCGCTTGCTAAGCTGGATTTATAGCCGCATGCCAAAAAAACTGCTGGGCTATTTTGTCAATATTGTTGCTGTGCTGCTCATTGCCTTGGCCGTTCGCTATTATCTATCCAGTCCGCCAACAGCAGAAACAGCCGCGCAAACAACAAAGGCACTATTTGCAGCGAGTTTCACAGGTATAGACGGCAAGCCCCACGCCATCAGCCAATGGAAAGGCAAAATTATCGTAGCTAATTTTTGGGCAACCTGGTGTCCGCCCTGCCGCGAAGAAATGCCTGAATTATCCCACCTACAAGAGCAGTATCGGAATCGTGGCCTGATTGTGCTGGGTATTTCCACTGATGAATTAGATAAAATCCGCGAATTCGCCAAAGAAAGCCCTGTTAGCTATCCATTACTGTCTGGTGAAATAAGCGCGATGGATGTAGGACTAAGCCTGGGCAACAATAAAGGCGTGTTGCCCTATACTGTGATCATTAAACCTGATGGCAATATCGCAAAAGCCTACTTTGGCCGCGTTAATCAGGCGCTGCTAGAAGAAACCTTGCTGCCTTTAATGCTGGTCTCAAAATAAACCTCCAAAAATCGTAATTTCGCTAAATTTCTCCAATTAGCTAGACAACTACCCCCTATTTACGGCAAACTTGCCGTTATGAGACATTGTTGCCGGTCACAAAAAACTGCTTGAATATGGCTAAAAATCAATCAAAATCCATTCTGGTGCTAAATGGGCCAAACCTTAACATGCTCGGCTTACGTGAGCCCGAGCATTATGGCACCAATACACTGGATAACATCAATCAACGCCTGCTGGCGCAAGCTAAAAAAGCGGGCGTGATGCTGGAAACCTTTCAGAGCAATAGCGAAGCCGAGCTTATTGGTAAAGTGCAAGCATTAGCTGGCAAAAAAACTGATTTTATCATCATTAACCCGGCTGCTTTTACCCACACTTCTGTGGCCATGCGCGATGCGCTAGCTGCGGTTAAAATTCCTTTCATCGAAGTACATCTTTCCAATGTTTACGCGCGCGAGCCTTTCCGCCACCACTCTTACTTCACAGATATTGCGGTTGGCGTGATTAGCGGCTTGGGTGCACAGGGCTACTCGCTGGCTCTGGATTTTGCAATTTCTGCAATAACGCAACAACAGAAGTAGTTTTTTATTCGAGGCTATTCCCCATGGATTTACGTAAACTCAAAAAACTAATCGATTTAGTAGAAGAATCTGGCATTTCAGAGCTGGAGCTCACCGAGGGCGAAGAAAAAGTGCGCATTAGCCGCACTCTGACTAATGCGCCGCAAAGTGTCGCCCACTACGCGCAGCCTTATATCGCGCAACCCATGCAAGCGGCTCCACAGACTGCACCTGCCAGTCAACCCGCGGCCGGTGCCGCCGCCCCGGTTGCTGAAGGTCACATAGTCAAATCGCCCATGGTTGGCACTTTTTACCGCTCCCCGTCGCCGGATGCTAATTCATTTGTTGATATTGGCTCCAGTGTTGCCGTCGGCGATACGATTTGCATTATCGAAGCCATGAAACTGCTGAATGAAATCGAAGCAGATCACGCTGGCATCATCAAAAAAATTCTGGTCGAGAGCGGCCAACCCGTCGAATACGGCGAACCCCTATTTGTTATTGGTTAAGGGGTTTTCATGTTTGAAAAAATCCTGATTGCTTACCGTGGTGACCAGCTGCCGGATGGCAGCGCAGCGGCGAAGCCAATTTGCCTAGTGGCCACGAGCCACCAAGGCAATTTCGTCACGGAGCCTCGATATGTTTGAAAAAATCCTCATCGCTAACCGTGGCGAAATTGCCTTGCGGGTTCAGCGCGCCTGTCGAGAGCTGGGTATCAAGACTGTTGCAGTTCACTCAGAGGCCGACCGTGAAGCCAAATACGTTAAATTGGCAGACGAGTCTGTGTGCATTGGTCCTGCGGCCTCCGGCCTAAGTTATCTTAATATCCCAGCCGTGATTAGTGCCGCTGAGGTGACAGACGCTGAAGCCATTCATCCCGGCTACGGCTTTCTCTCGGAAAACGCGGATTTTGCAGAGCGCGTGGAGCAAAGTGGTTTCGTATTTATCGGCCCCAGGGCTGAAACTATCCGCCTGATGGGCGATAAAATTAGCGCTAAAGAAGCCATGACAAAAGCTGGCGTTCCCTGTGTGCCAGGCTCTAAAGGCGCGCTGCCGGACGATTCGGAAGAGCTGATGAAAATAGCCAAAAAAATTGGCTACCCCGTCATTATTAAGGCCGCTGGTGGTGGTGGTGGGCGCGGCATGCGCGTAGTGCACACCGAAGCGGCTTTAATTGGTTCAGTCAAAATGACTAAAGCCGAAGCACAAACCGCTTTCGGCAACCCCGTGGTATACATGGAAAAATTCCTGGATCACCCACGCCATATTGAAATTCAAATTCTTGCGGATCAGCGTGGCCATGCGGTTCATCTGGGTGAGCGCGATTGCTCAATGCAGCGCCGGCACCAAAAAGTACTGGAAGAGGCCCCAGCGCCGGGGTTAAGCACGAAGCTAAGAGATAAAATAGGCGAACGTTGTGCTGCTGCTTGCCGCAAAATTAACTACCGTGGTGCCGGTACTTTTGAATTCTTGTATGAAGACGACGAGTTCTACTTTATAGAAATGAATACGCGCGTGCAGGTGGAACACCCGGTGACGGAAATGATTACCGGCATTGATATTGTGCAGCAGCAAATCAAGATTGCCGCCGGCCAAAAACTGGCTTTCCGCCAAAAAGATATTGAATTTCGTGGCCATGCGATTGAATGTCGCATCAACGCAGAGGACCCTTTTACTTTTGTGCCGTCACCAGGCCGCATTACCACATTCCATATGCCTGGTGGCCCTGGCATCCGCGTGGATACTCATGCTTATCAAAACTATGTGGTACCGCCATATTATGACTCCATGATTGGCAAGCTGATTGCCTACGGCGATACGCGTGAGCAGGCTATTGCACGTATGTGTATCGCGCTATCAGAAATGGTGATTGAAGGTATTAAAACCAACGTGGATCTACACCGGGATTTAATCGCTGATGCGGCTTTTCATCAGGGCGGCGCCAGCATTCATTATTTGGAACAAAAACTCGGTTTTAACACCAAATGATTGATTGGCCGTTACGATAATGGCTTGGCTGTCACTCAAAATCGAGGCCAAAGATAACACGGCCAACCTCCTCAGCGACGCGCTGATAGGGCTTGGTGCGCTTTCTGCCAGCATTGAAGACGCTAACGCTGAAACACCCGACGAGCAACCAATTTTCGGTGAGCCAGGCGACCCCCCGCCCGGCGTCTGGCGGCAAAATGTTGTAAGTGCGCTGTTTGATGATGGCGTAATCGTCACTGACATCATGCAGTCACTAAGCCAAACCAGCGGTCTGCGCGATTTAACTTATTCCACCGAAATTATTGCCGAGCAGGATTGGGTGCTCGCCACCCAGTCGCAATTTAACCCCATTCGCATACGGGATGATTTATGGATTGTGCCTTCCTGGCATGATGCGCCCAACCCTGACGCGCTCAATATTATGCTTGATCCAGGCCTCGCCTTTGGCACCGGCAGTCACCCGACCACGCATCTTTGCCTGGTCTGGCTGGCAGACCATGTAAAACCGCAGCATTCTGTGCTGGATTTTGGCTGCGGCTCTGGCATTCTCGCAATCGCCGCTAAAAAGCTGGGGGCTACCAGAGTGATGGGCGTTGATATTGATGCACAGGCCATACAATCGAGTAATTACAACGCAAAACAAAATGCCGTAGTTGCAGATTTTTACTTGCCCGATCAATACGACAAAAAACAACCGGCTGGCACCCAATATGATTTGGTCGTGGCTAACATATTATCCAGCGCGCTCTCTGTGCTGGCGCCAGCGCTGGCTTCAGCCTGCAAGCAGGGCGGTAAAATAGCGCTGTCAGGCATACTGCGTGAACAAGTCGAGCAAGTATCTAGCATTTATACGCAATGGTTTGAAATGAACCCGCCGGTATTTATGGATGGCTGGGCGTTGCTCACCAGTGTCAGCAAATGAGCGCCAAAAAAACCAGCCTGGTCACCTCCTGCCCCGAGTGTGCAGCCAATTTTTATGTAACGCCTGAACAGTTGTCTGCCCACCGCGGTGAAGTGCGCTGCGGCAAGTGTAACCATGTGTTTAATGCGCTGGATAGGCTAAGCGATCTTGCTGCAGCCCCGCAAACCGAGGGGGAAGATATAGAGGCGCCGTCAGAACAGCAAGAAGAAATTACTGAAATTATTGAGCCTGTACCCAGCACAACGGCAACCGGCAGCACGATAGCTGCCTTTAATATTGCCGATTTCAGCATACATTCTGCTTCTGTTACAGCAAAAAGCCCCGAACCAGAAAGTCCGAAAATCGTTGCAGACGTTGCTTCCAAAACCAAATTGGGGCGCCCAGACAAGCGCAAATTTCCTGTTTGGCTTCTTGCCTTGCTGGCACTGGCATTTGCATTGCTAGCCACCGCACAAACCACGTATTACATGCGTACACAAATTGCCGCTCAGTGGCCTGCACTTAAGCCCTATCTTGTCGAAGCATGTAAATTGCTTCATTGCGCGGTGGAATTACCAAAACAAATCAATCTGCTCACCATTGACGACTCGGATTTGCAGGAAGATGCCGAGCGCCAGGGCTTGATCCGCCTCTCCAGCACCATTATCAATAATGCAGCGTTCGCTCAGGCTTACCCGCTATTAGAGCTCACGCTGACAGATACTTATGATAAGCCCATGCTACGCCACGCTTTCGCACCACACGAATATTTACCTGGTGGCACCGACATCAGCAAAGGCCTGGCAGCCGGCGATGAAGTACATATCAAGCTTAATTTAACAGCCAGTGGTGAGCCTGTTGCGGGTTATCGCGTATTTGTTACTTATCCCTAGGGTGATTTAGTAGCAACTTATCTAATGAAAATCATTAGGCGCATTTAATGACTATGCCGAGTTATATTATTGAATCATTCTGTACTATACGAATCATAAGTTGTGTGGATGTAATTAGTTTATCCGCATTAAACTCAAACTAATTTAGGAGAAATAACCATGTGGACCAAACCAGCTGCTACCGAAATGCGTTTTGGCTTTGAAGTTACCATGTATGTATGCAATCGTTAAGATTGCATTGAATTAAAGCACAATCGCTAAAATTCAGTACTCAAGCAATAGCAAAACGGAGACCTCAGTCTCCGTTTTGCTTTATATGGCTCCTGCTACACTAGCAATGGGTTCTGTCAGGAATAAATAGGGTAAGAATGAAAATTTAGGAATGTATTGTCTAAGGCATCGCCCCGGGAACCAGATGGGAAGACATTTCGGACGATTGGGCGTGCCCGGATTGCAGCATGAGTAAGTCGTCCTTTGAAATGGTGGCGCCCCCCGCTCTCTTGTCCACATGTATCAAATAGTAATGATTGGGGTGGTAAATTGCTCTAAAAAGCCTCATAAACTGGCGTGGATATCAGTGTACCAAAATGAAGTATGCAATTTTCATGTATTCAAAATTCCTTTATAGTTTTTGCATAGGATAAGTAGTTGTTATCCTTAAGGAAACGCAGATTTAATCGATTTCTAATAATTTTAGACACGAGCAGTGCCATTTTGAAATTTCAAATTTTGCAAAGTCTCATTAACATCAGCAAAGGCGGTTGCACTTCGAACTTGAATCCGCCAATGATTTTTCATCTACATAATCTCAATAAAATCAATGCTTAGGTATTTTTTATAGCCCCTGCTTAAAAAGCTACAGACCTTGAAAAGCGACTTGAATTAAATATCCAGGTTATTCACACCCAGCGCATTATTTTCAATAAATAGACGGCGGGGCTCGACCTGATCGCCCATCAGCGTAGTGAAGATTTCATCGGCAGCAATGGCGTCATCAATCTGCACTTTGAGCAGGCGGCGGACTTTCGGGTCCATGGTGGTTTCCCACAACTGTTCCGGGTTCATTTCGCCCAGGCCTTTGTAGCGCTGTACGCCAAGATTATGTTTGGCTTCAGCCAGCAACCAATCGAGAGCGGCTTTAAAGGTAGTCACTGACTCTTCCTTTTCGCCGCGCTTAATCATCGCACCCTCACCCAGCAAGCCTTGCAACAAGACTGACACGCGACTGATCTGACGATAATCACCGCTCGCCATAAAGTCTGTATCTATCACACAGCATTGCAAGTTACCGTGTACGTATTTGTTGACTTCCAGACGATAAGTGCCCGCCTCTTGATCAAATACCACAATAACTTCAGAGCCGATTGCCCCCAATATAGAGCGTAGCTCTGCTGCTGCAGCTTCTGCGCCTGTTTTGTCGCGCAGACTGATTTCCCCTAAATCTTGCAGGGCGCGCAACACACTTTCATCATAAAGCCGCGCAATACGGCGTATCACAGCTTCGGTTAGCACCATTTGTTTTGCAATTGTGGCTAGTGGCTCACCCATGATAGTTTCGCCGCCCGCACGAGTCAGTAACTCCGCGCCTTTAAGGGCAGATTGCAGCAGGTATTCATCCAGCTCGTGTTCGTCCTTTAAATAGCGCTCGTCTTTACCTTGCTTCACCTTATATAAAGGCGGCTGGGCAATATAGATGTGTCCTCGTTCTACCAGCTCGGTCATTTGGCGATAAAAGAAGGTGAGTAAAAGCGTACGGATGTGGGCGCCATCAACATCTGCGTCGGTCATGATGATAATGCGGTGATAGCGTAGCTTTTCAACGCTGAAATCATCTTTACCAATGCCGGTGCCCAATGCGGTAATTAAGGTAGTGATTTCCTGCGAGGAAAGCAGCTTGTCGAAGCGCGCCTTTTCTACGTTCAAAATTTTGCCCTTGAGCGGCAAAATTGCCTGGTTTTTACGATCACGCCCTTGCTTGGCAGAGCCACCCGCAGAATCGCCCTCGACCAGATAGATTTCACATAGGGCCGGGTCTTTTTCCTGGCAATCCGCCAGCTTGCCCGGCAAGCCCATAGTGTCCATGACGCCTTTGCGGCGCGTCATTTCGCGTGCTTTACGCGCCGCTTCACGCGCACGTGCGGCATCTACAATTTTGCCGCAAATGATTTTCGCATCAATCGGGTTTTCCAATAAAAACTCGGTGAGCTTGGCGCTAACAATCTCCTGCACCACTGGCTGCACTTCGGATGACACCAGCTTATCCTTGGTTTGCGATGAAAACTTGGGTTCTGGCACTTTCACTGATAGCACACAGGTCAAACCTTCACGCATGTCATCGCCACTGGTTTCAATTTTGGCTTTTTGCGCCAGGCCGCTCTGCTCGATATACTGATTGAGCGTACGGGTCATGGCGTTACGCAGGCCGGTTAGATGGCTCCCGCCATCGCGCTGTGGGATGTTATTAGTGAAGCATTGCACAGACTCGGTGTAGGAATCGTTCCACTGCATGGCCACGTCAATCGTCATGCCTGCTTTCTCCCCAATAGCGGAGAAAGGCTTGGGATGTAGTACCGTTTTGGTTCGATTGATATATTCAACAAAGCCACATACCCCACCGGAATAAGCAAAGTTTTCGCTTTTGCCATTGCGCTGATCGACCAACTCAATCTTTACGCCATTATTTAAAAAAGATAATTCACGCAATCGCTTAGCAAGAATGTCGTAATGAAATTCAACATTACCAAAAATTTCTACAGCAGGCATAAAATGCACCTCTGTGCCCTTGCGGGCTGTGGTTCCGGTTTCCGCTAATGGTGCTATAGCATCGCCACGGCGAAACTCCATTTGGTGAACTTTGCCATTACGGTAAATACGTAAACGCAACCAGTCGGATAAAGCATTTACTACGGATACGCCCACGCCATGCAAACCACCAGAAATCTTATACGAATTGTGATCAAACTTGCCGCCTGCGTGCAGCTCAGTCATCACAATCTCGGCTGCTGAGCGTTTAATTTTCTTGGTGTCATCCTGCTTGATGTCGGTTGGAATACCACGACCATTGTCTGATACGCTAATTGAGTTATCTGGATGGATGATGATTTTAATATCATCACAATAACCTGCCAGCGTTTCATCAATAGCGTTATCCACCACCTCAAACACCATATGATGCAGGCCGCTACCATCGGAGGTGTCGCCAATATACATGCCTGGGCGCTTACGTACTGCATCTAGTCCTTCAAGGACGATAATATTGGATGAATCGTAGTTTGCATCTTTCTGGATCATGGTGTTGGTCTTTTATTTTTGAGCTTGATTTTGAATAAATTTTAATTCGGGTTCCACGTGAAACATCATCGGAAAAATTTGTGTTTATATGCGCATCGGCATAACAACATATCTGTAGTCATCATCGCCAGGTACCGTTACCAGACAGCTGCTGTTTGCATCGGCAAAAGAAAATGTGATGTTTTCGCTGCCCATATTATTCAGCACATCTATCATATAGGTCACATTAAAGCCAATATCCAGGACGTCCCCGGAATAATTTATTTCCAGTTCTTCCTCGGCCTCTTCTTGTTCGCTGTTGGTACTAATTAAACGCAGGTTATTTTTAGCAAGCACCATGCGAATACCGCGATATTTTTCATTAGAAAGGATGGATGCGCGTTGCATAGCCTGCAGGATGGCTACGCGGCCTACCGTAAAGCTATTTTGATGGCCAATTGGAATAACACGAGTGTAATCAGGGAATTTTCCATCAATCACTTTTGAAATCAGCTGGATGTCGCCAAAAGTAAAATTCGCATGGCCTGTTGTGATCTCAATTGTAGTATCTTCATCACTATCATCTAGCAACTTAATCAACTCAATAATGGTTTTGCGTGGCAGGATTAATTCTTGTTTTTCGTAATTCTGGCTTAATTTGGTAGAGGTAAAACTCAGGCGGTGCCCGTCTGTGCCCACGATATTTAAACGATTGGCGCTGATTTCAAATAATAAGCCGTTCAAATAATAGCGGATGTCCTGCTGCGCCATTGCAAATTCCACTTGTTTGAATAGATGCCTGAGTATTTTTTGACCTATAGTAATTGTGGTGGTTGTGCTATCGGCTATTTTAGACATTATGGGATAATCTGTTGCGGGCAGGGTTTGTAAATTAAAACGGCTCTTACCCGCCTTAACCTGTATGCGGTTCTCTTGTGTAGTTATGCTGATTTCTACGTTTTCTGGTAATGATCGACAAATATCCAATAATTTTTTAGCCGATACTGTTGTCGATAATTCCTCATTTATCGCTGTATTTATGGATAATGAAATCTGCATTTCTAAATCTGTGGCGGTTAATGCAACTTTTTTTTGTTTAGCTTCCAATAATAAATTAGAAAGAATGGGTAGTGCATGACGTCTTTCGACAATCCCACTAACTGATGATAATGGTTTGAGTAAGGTGTCGCGGTTTATTTTAATGTTCATTTTTTTAAAACCCATTTAATAAATATTACTTTAAGTAATAAATACATTAGTAATAGTAGTAATACTGCTAAAACTTGCGATTAATTTAGATTATGATTTTTAATCAATAAGTTGCTTTGTGATACTAACCTGCTAAAACCATATAAATAATTGTGGATGAAATGTTGATTATTTTTCCCTTACAATAAAAATGCATCTAAACCACACTTTTTAGCACAAGTAATTCATAAGATTCAGTCTCTAATAACCTGCACTAAAAATGCAATATCCCGAGAAACGCCGGAATCATTTTGCCGCAATTGTTCAATTTCATCACAAGCATGCATCACAGTTGTGTGATGCCTGCTACCAAATGCTTCCCCGATTTCCGGGAAGCTGTGGTTGGTAAGTTCACGCACTAACGCCATGGCTATTTGCCGCGGGCGCGCAAAATTACGTGAGCGTTTTTTGCTATACATTTCAGCCACTTTAATTTTGTAGTAATCTGCAACGGTTTTTTGGATATTTTCCATCGTAATTTGGCGCCCACGCACAGCGATTAGATCCTTCAAGGCCTCTTTGGCCAAACTTACATCAACTGCATGGCCGGTAAATTTAGCCATTGCTATAATACGATTTAAAGCACCCTCAAGCTCACGCACGCTGGAGCGCACTTGCTTGGCAATAAAAAATGCAACATCTTCATGCAAATGAAATTTTACCGCCTCTGCCTTTTTAAGCAGGATTGCCACGCGCATTTCCAGTTCTGGCGGCTCGACGGCTACTGTCAGGCCCCAGCTAAATCTGGTTCTTAGTCGCTCATCTACATCGGCAATTTCTTTGGGATAAGTATCACAGGTAATAATAATTTGTTTTTTGGCTTCAATTAACGAATTAAACGCATAAAAAAACTCTTCCTGGGTACGGCTTTTCTTGGCAAAAAATTGAATATCATCAATCAACAACAAATCCAACGAATGATAGAATTGTTTGAAACTATCAAACGCTTTATGTTCGTATGCTTTTACCACATCTGAAACATAGCGCTCGGCGTGTAAATAGCGCACTTTGGCATCAGGATTTTGCTGTTTTAAATGGTTGCCTATGGCTTGCAGTAAATGCGTTTTTCCCAGCCCTACACCGCCGTAAATAAACAAGGGGTTATACGCGGTACCCGGATTTTCAGCAACTTGAAAAGCTGCCGCGCGCGCCAGCTGGTTAGCTTTACCAATAACAAAATTATCAAAATTGAACGAAGCGTTTAGTCCACATAACTCACTATTAGTTTTTGCTTTTTTGGTTGGTTTGGCGGCGGGCTTTGAAATAACAATGGCCGATTCAGCGGGAGGCATTAATTGCGCCAACAAAGGCTCTAGTGCTGTGGCACCGTTTTTACGACTGTTTTCTGATAAAGTTAATTCAATATGGACGGGCTGAGTGAGCAGCTCTACCGCTAGTAGCTCTATGCGTTGCAAGAAGCGATCTTTAACCCATTGTTGTACAAATCGATTGGGCGCGAGCAAACGATAAGCACCATTGTGCGTTTCAAATCGTAGAGGTTTGATCCAGGTGTTGAATTGTTGTGCGGATAGCTCCTGTTCGAAGCGCCCGAGACAAATAGACCAAAAGTTTTCCATCGGTTAGCCGATACCTCAGCAGACAATTAAGCATGGTATTTGCGCGCATTTTTATGATTAAAATGATTACGAGCGCTGATGCCAAAAAATACGATTGCCCAAAAGTTTAGTTTCATTCAAACAGTATTTTTGTTTGGCAGTTTCATAAGTATTTTAGCCTGATTATCTTAACTTATCCACAGGCCTGGCGACTAATTTAAAAACAAATAAACATTGACAAAACAAGAGTAAATCGGGTTAAATCACGGCCTTGTCAAAAAACACAAAAGAAGCCATCGGAGATTTACAGTGAAACGTACATATCAGCCATCAAAAACCCGCCGTGCTCGTACCCACGGGTTCCTGGTGCGCATGGCAACTCGTGGCGGCCGTGCTGTTATAGCCGCGCGTCGTGCAAAAGGCCGCGCTCGTTTAGCTGTTTAATGTGCGAGACAGCCTGACTCAAGAAGCTTGTGGGTGAAAATCATTGGCATTGATCATTCAAGACCAGCCTTAAATTTTCCCAAAAAAGCCAGATTAATTAAAACGGATGATTTTTCATCCGTTTTTAGTTTCCGCAAACGTATCACTGGGCAGTTTCTGGTAATGCATTACCAGTACAATCAACTTGGCTGGCCGCGCCTGGGTTTGGTGGTGGCGGGGGAAACGACCCAATTATCGGTACATCGTAATTATATGAAGCGGGTTTTGCGCGAGCTGTTCAGGGCACAACAGAGAAACTTAAAAAACGTCGATTTAGTGGTGCGCACACAAAAAACATTTTGTGACACTGATTATTCCATGGTTGAGAAAGAGTTTTTTGAAATGATTTCAGGCCTTTGTCACCAAACAGACCAGCAGGAAAATGGTTAAAAATGGCGCGCTTATTGACTTGTTTAATCAAGCTGTACCAAACGATATTAAGCCCTTACATTGGTCAGCAGTGCCGGTTTTCTCCTACCTGTTCTCATTATGCTATTGAGGCTGTCAACAGGCATGGCGCAATTCTCGGTTCGGCTTATGCTATACGCCGCCTTTTGCGCTGTCATCCATGGCACAATGGCGGCCACGATGCGGTGCCATAGGCTTGCATTATCGATCATAACGAAAATTGGCAATTTTCTCCCGCCCTTGTATTTATCGTAGATAAGAAGTTTATGGACACTAAACGACTAATTTTATTTGTTATTTTTTCATTTTCCATCTTAATGTTGTGGGAAGCCTGGCAACGCCAGCAAGCGCCTGCGGGCGCAGCTCCAGAGGTGCAACATATCGAGGATAGCAGCATTCCACAAGTAGCCGAAAATGCCAGGACAGACACTAAAGCCGAATTGCCCCAAGAGCCAGGCTTTAAATTGCAACACGGTCGGCGCATAGGTGTGGAAACGGATTTGTTCAAAGCGGACATTGACACCATGGGCGGTGATCTGCGCAGGCTGGAGCTTTCCAGACACCGGGCAGCGGATGCTACGGACAAAAACTTTGTCTTGCTGGATGACCAGGCTGCACCAATGCTATATGTGATGCAGACAGGTTTGATAGGCGCCGATCTTCCCACGCATAAAGCTACATTTACCAGCGCTGCCAACATGTACAAGTTGCAAGAAGGCACGGATGCGCTTGAGGTGTCTTTTACCTGGCAAGGAAGCACAGGCATACAAGTCGATAAAATTTATACTTTCCACCGCGGAAAGTATGTGGTGGATGTCACCTACCAGATTCACAACGGTGGTACCGAGGCTATTGCGCCTTCCGTCTATTACCAGATAGTACATGACAGCGAATCCAGTCAGGGGTCAGTGATGATGCCAACTTTTACCGGTGGCGCCTACTTTACAGAAGCGGACAAGTATAAGAAATTGTCATTCAAGGACATGAGTAAAGCCAACCTTTCGACAAGCAGTACCGATGGCTGGATAGGCCTAGTACAACACTATTTTGTAGGTGCCTGGATTCCTAAAGAAGGTTTGCTGCGCGAGTTTTATTCCAAGCAGCTATCCGATGATGTTTACTCTGTCGGCAGCGTAAGCGCCCTAGGCAGCATCGCTCCAGGCGCCACTTTAAGCGTGCCTGCAAAATTGTATGCAGGGCCGCAAACGCATAGCGAACTGGAGGCCACAGCCCCTGGTTTAGAGCGCACTGTAGATTATGGCTTGCTCACTATCATTGCGACGCCACTGTTTTGGGTGTTGTCCGCCATTCAAAAAATTGTGCATAACTGGGGCGTGGCCATTATTTTGCTAACCGTGCTAATCAAGGCAGCTTTTTACCCGCTTTCCGCAGCCAGCTATCGCTCCATGGCACACATGCGCGAGATGGCGCCGCGACTGCAAAGCTTAAAGGAAAAATTTGGTGATGATCGCCAAAAAATGCAGCAGGCCATGATGGAGCTATACAAAACTGAAAAAATCAATCCCATGGGCGGCTGCCTGCCAATTTTGATTCAGATACCAGTATTCATCGCGCTCTATTGGGTGTTGCTTGGCAGCGTAGAAATGCGTCACGCGCCGTTTGTGTTATGGATACACGATTTGTCAGCCACAGACCCGTACTACGTGCTACCTATTCTCATGGGCCTTACCATGATTATACAAACCAGGCTAAACCCAACCCCGCCAGACCCGATTCAGGCCAAAGTAATGCAGATCATGCCGATTGTGTTTAGCGTGTTCTTCTTCTTCTTCCCGGCTGGTCTGGTGCTCTACTGGCTGGTCAATAATATTCTGTCGATTGCTCAGCAATGGCATATCAACCGCGCCAGCGAGCTTGCAAGCGCGGCCAAGAAGAAAGGACATGTACGCCGCTGACACTATTGCTGCGATTGCCACCGCCCCGGGTGCGGGCGGCATTGGTGTGGTGCGGGCATCCGGCCCAGCTTGTCGGGCTATTGCCAGCGGTATTTTGGGCGCTTGCCCGGCCCCTCGTTACGCAGCGTATTTAGCGTTTAAAGATGTCGATGGCAGTCTAATAGACCGCGGCATAGCTATTTACTACGCTGCGCCGCATTCTTACACCGGCGAAGACGTACTGGAACTGCAAGCCCATGGCGGCACGGCGCTAATGCAATTGCTATTGGCGCGGTGTTTGACCCTAGGCGCCCGTCAGGCCGAGCCTGGCGAATTCACCCGCCGTGCATACCTTAACGATAAAATGGACCTGGCTCAAGCCGAAGCAGTAGCTGACGTGATTAGCGCAGCTACTGCGGAAGCGGCACGTAGCGCAGTTCGTTCACTTGCTGGCGAATTCTCGCAACGCGTCCATGCTTTGCTTGATGGACTGATTAACTTGCGCCTGTACGTTGAGGCCTGTCTGGATTTCCCAGAAGAAGACATAGATTTTATTAGCCAAGGCAAAGTCGCTGAAAAACTGACTGCACTTACGCAAACGTTACAAACACTTTCTGTAAGTGCCCACCAAGGCAATTTATTGCGCGAAGGCATTCAGGTTGTTTTGGTCGGCCAGCCCAATGTGGGCAAATCGAGCCTGATGAATCAGCTGGCGGGCGAAGAAGTCGCTATCGTTACCCCGATAGCCGGAACCACGCGGGATGCCATTAAAAGCGCCATTCAAATCAATGGGGTGCCACTGCACATCATTGATACCGCCGGTTTGCGCGAGACCATAGACGAAGTAGAGCAGCATGGAATTGCCAGAACCTGGCGGGCGCTGGAAAGCGCCAATGTCGCATTATTATTGGTTGATGCAGCCCACGGCATTACCGCTGCAGAAAAATCGATTTTAGAACGCTTGCCGTTGGTTTTACCCAAAATCTGGATTCACAACAAAATAGATCTGGGTTCAAAAAGCGCAAAACTAGAAGCACAAGGCGGCGAAACACATATTTACCTTTCCGCAAAATCTGGCGAAGGCGTGCAATTGCTGCGCGCGCACTTGTTAAAATTAGCGGGCTGGCAAGCAACTGGCGAAGGCGTTTTTATGGCGCGCGCCAGACATCTGATTGCACTAAACGTGGTGAAAAATAATTTAGACGCGGCCAGCCAACGATTGAGCCAACCGGAATTAGTTGCTGAAGAATTGCGCTTGGCGCAAGAAGCCCTTAACTGCATTACCGGAGAATTTACGTCAGATGACTTGCTGGGAGAGATATTTTCCAGATTCTGTATCGGAAAGTGACGATGCAACCCCTGTTTGACTATAATCCCGATTGTTTCACGTGAAACAATCGGGACAGTATTGTCTTTAGAGCCCCTCAATAAACGTTGTTATTTTAATGTCGGGCTACCCAGTTTTCCAGACAAACTGAGATGAGACTGGAGCTGACGCGACTGCATGGTCAGGCTGACGTCAACACCCCCTGAAAGATACCGATTTGCCAGAATGCCGGCCTCGCCCGTAGCCCTAAGTTTACCCGCCTTTAGTGCCAGCTGTTT
>JBCKUK010000029.1:0-15583 GCA_038924905.1 Methylophilaceae bacterium
CTACCAATTAGCTGCGACTCGTTATACTACGCCGCGTGGTATCGCATAAAGATGCCGAACTAAACGCAGCTACTTAAGCCTAAGCGCTTAAGTTATAATTATTTTTTGAGTTTTAACACTCTGGGATAACAAGGCAACACATGGGTCAAAAAGAACAAGCTCAGTTTGAATTTAATATGCCACATGAAGTCGCACAGTCTAATATGCCGCACGAAACCGCGCGATTTAATATGCGCGAGCAGGCGCGCTTCAACATGATAGAACAGCAGATCCGCACCTGGGAGGTGCTGGATCCCGCCGTGCTTGATTTGCTCAAACAACTGCCGCGCGAGGCTTTTGTCCCGCCACAATATGCGGGCTTAGCCTTTGCCGATCTGGAGATTCCCATCGGCCATGGCCAAAGCATGCTTTCACCCAAGATTGAGGGGCGAATTTTGCAAGCACTTGAAGTTAAAAAAACCGACAAAGTACTGGAAATCGGCACTGGCAGCGGTTATCTCACGGCGCTGCTGGCCAGGTCGGCAAAACAAGTGGTTAGTGTGGACATTGAACCTGAGCTCAGCCAGATTGCAGGACAGCGGCTTGCCCAGCAAAATATTCAAAATGTCACCCTGGAAATCGGCGATGCAGCCAATGGCTGGGAGGGTCACGCGCCCTACGATGTAATAATATTCACCGGCTCCTTACCTGTAGCCCCGGATAGCGCGAAACAAATGCTGACCATTGGTGGTCGATTATTTGCTGTGGTAGGCGAAGCGCCGGTGATGGAAGCTACAATTATTCGGCGTGTAACCGCCGATGGTTTTAAATGCGATGTACTATTCGAAACCTGCTTGCCGCCCTTGAATAACGCGCCACAGCCAGAACACTTTCAATTTTAAGGTTTCATGCATCATCATGCGTAAATTACTCATTGCCATCATTTTTGCTATTCCAGCTGCAATGGTTCAAGCGACTGATGGCACACAAAATCTCATTGATCTTTACCAGTTGGCGCTCAGCAATGACCCGGCATGGGCTTCTGCCCGCAGTGCCAACACCGCCGCGCAGGAAAAACTGGAGCAGGGCAAGGCTCTCTATCGCCCAACTGTTACACTCAATGCCGATGCCAGTCACTCTGACACAAATATCAAGTACATAGGGGGTTCGGTCTTTAGAAGCGGTAGCCCTGAATCATTTGATTCATCCAGTTATGCCTTCAATGTCAATCAGCCTATTTTCCGCATGGATAATTTCGTGCGCTATCAGCAATCCAAAATCGAGGTAACACAGGCCGATAAAGAGCTTGTGCTGGCTCAGCAAAAGTTGATGCTACGGGTTTCTCAGGCTTATTTTGACGTGCTGCTGGCGCAAGACAAGATTGAACTCATCAACGCACAAAAGAGCGCGATTAACCGGCAACTTGAGCAAGCCAAAGCCAATTTTGAGGTGGGCACGGCTACCATTACCGATGTGAACGAGGCGCAAGCCCGCTACGACTTAACCATAGCGCAGGAAATAGCCTACATCAACGAGTTTGAAATTAAAAAACATGCGGTGCAATCTATCATCGGCAAATTGCCGCAAAACCTGGCCAGCGCCCGTGCCGATTTAAAAACCAGCTTGCCTGAACCCAATGACATGGGGAAATGGGTAGAAATCGCCGAGAAAAATAATCTCGAACTCAATATCTCACAACAAAATTTTGAATTCGCCAGCAAGGAAGTTACACGGGCAAATGCCGGCCATCTGCCTACTCTGGACGCAGTAGGCAGTTACACCAGTAGCTATGCCGATGGAAGTATCCATGGGTTTGGTAACGACTTGCAAAATACGACTATAGGTCTACGCCTACAGATTCCAATTTATCAAGGTGGTGCCGTCAGCTCCCGAGCGCGCGAAGCGGTAGCAAATAAACAAAAGGCACAGGAAGACGTAGAAGTGGCGCGCCGACAAGCCGAGCTGGATACAAGGCAGGCCTATTTAAGTGTAGCAAGCGGCGTGGCACAGGTAAAAGCCAATGAACAGGCGCTCGCTTCCAGCCAAAGCCAGCTTGATTCGACCAACCTTGGCTACGAGGTAGGCGTGCGCACCAGTGTGGATGTGCTCAATGCGCAGCAACAGTTTTACAAGACCAAAGCTGATTTATTGGAGTCGCGCTATAAGTACCTGCTCAGCACCATCAAACTTAAGTCAGCCATCGGCCAGCTCAGCGAGGCTGATCTCGCTGTAGTCAACCAACAACTAACCACCGCAAATAATTAACGCTGATGAAAAATAGCTTGCTGTCGCAGCGGAGCGTTAGCCATCTGGTCATCATCGACATGCAGGAGCGCCTTGCCAGCGCCATGCCCAACAAGGCAATGCAGGGTGTGCTTAAAAACTGCGGCATCTTGCTACAGGCAGCAGCGCTACTTGAGGTTCCTGCACTTTACACCGAACAGTATCCCAAGGGCCTGGGCAAAACGCACACAGATTTAACGCCATGGCTGGACACTAAACCGCACGTAGAAAAAACTGCATTTTCGTGTTGTGACGAGCCTGCATTCTGCCGCCAATTAACTTCAGATCGCCCGCAAGTCGTATTGGCCGGTATGGAAGCCCATATTTGCATCCTGCAAACTGCGCTGGCTCTGCAAGCCATGGGCAGGCTGGTGTTTGTCGCAGAAGACGCGGTGATTTCCCGCAACCCGGCCAACAAAACCAATGCGCTGGAAAGATTGCGGCAGGCAGGTATCGTCATCAGCAATACCGAATCTATTGTTTTTGAATGGCTGGGCGTCGCTGAAGGTGACGCCTTCAAGCAAATCAGCGGTTTAGTTCGCTAGCTGTTTCAGGCAGGTAATGCGCCACCAGATCGGCAATTTTCTGGGTTGCTCCGCCTGCACTATTACTGAAATTCAAGGCTGCCCAGCCCATGGTCTTGAGCGCTTCGGGGTCGCCAAACAAGCGTTGCAGGGCTAATGCCAGACCGTCGCTATCACTCACGCGCCAGGCTGCCAGTGCGCTAATGGCTTGTTCGGCAGCCGATGCAAAATTATAGGTGTGCGGGCCAACCAGAACCGGCTTACCCATGGCACAGGCTTCTATCAGGTTCTGCCCGCCAAACGGCAACAGGCTGCCGCCGATAAACGCCACATCGCAGGCCGCGTAATAGGTAAACATCTCGCCCATGCTGTCTCCGAGCACAATGCCGGCATAAACAGCCTTGTTTGGGTTTAGGGTTGAGCGCCGCACAAAACCAATGCCGCGCTTTTTAAGCATAGCGGCCACTTCATCAAAACGCTGCGGATGACGCGGCACAATAATAGTGAGCAAATTTGGGATTTGCGCAGCAGCAACCGCCTGCAAAATCATAGCCTCTTCGCCCTCGCGCGTACTGGCGGCGAGAAACACCGGGCGGCTTTTGCCTAAGCCTTTATCAAACAGTGTGCGCAATTTTCCGCCCTGCTCGGCAGCGTCCGGCGGCGGCACCACGTCAAATTTGAGGTTGCCCAGCACTTGCACATGGCTCACGCCCAAGTCCTGCAAGCGCGCTGCGTCTTGCTCAGTCTGCGCAGCAATCGCAGTCAGGTTCTGCAAGCCCTGTGCGGATAATTGCGCAATTTTTGCGTAACCGGCGGCGGATTTTTCTGACAGTCGTGCATTCACCAGCAGCAGTGGGATATTGCGTTTTTTGCAGGCAGCAATCAGGTTAAACCAGAGCTCGGTTTCCATCAGCAGTCCAAGCTGCGGTTGAAAATGCTTTAAAAACCGGCACACGGCGCCTGGCACATCGTAGGGCAGATAAGCCTGTTCAATACTGTCACCAAATAGCTGCCGACCGGCCTCGCGTCCGGTAGGTGTGGCATGCGTCATTAAAATCTGGTGCTCGGAGTAGCGCTTATGCAGCTCTGCTACCAGCGGCGCGGCGGCGCGCGTTTCGCCGACTGAAACACAATGCAGCCAGATCAATGGTTGCCTGGGCTGCCCCGAATATAAGCCGAAGCGCTCACCCCAGTGCTGCAAATAAGCTGGCTGGCGAATGCCGCGCCACAAAATCTTGAGCGGCGTAAACGGCAGCAGGATATAAAGCAGCAGGGTATAAAGGATGCGTGGCATGACGAGATTTTCTCACATAAAGCAGTACCGCTAATGGGCAAATTTAGTCCAAAAATTTATTTTTGCCAGGTTAGCCAGTGCTCACGTTCACGCTTAGTGAGGCTAGTCCATGCCTCAGCTCGCATAGCAAAATACGCGCCAGAATGTGACAAATTTATTTAAATAATCTTCTTGACGCTCCACTACTAAATGATAATAATTTGTGCTCTATCGCAATATGTTGTGTTTTATCAAAGAACTTCTGTAAGTCACTATAATTATAATAAGTTGTTAAAAAAATATTAAAAAATAAAAATCAGGGGGTAGTACCAATGTTGAAAGCAGTTCAGGCAATGGAAAGTGCCACACGAGAAGTACCTATGCAATCGGTATCGCTCGATATCTGGGACAGAAAATACCGCCTCAAGACCAAACAGGGCGAATTTATTGATCAGGACATAGACGATACCTATAAACGTGTGGCGCGTGCCTTGTCTGATGCTGAAACTACCGAAGAAAAACGTGCCCTCTGGTATGACAAATTTCTCTGGGCGCTACGCCATGGCGCCATCCCTGCTGGCCGCATCACTGCCAATGCCGGCGCGCTGGAGCACAAACCCGCCACTTCCACCATCAATTGCACCGTATCCGGCATTATTGAAGACAGCATGAACGATATTCTGGGCAAGGTGCATGAAGCCGGCCTCACCCTCAAAGCCGGTTGCGGCATTGGCTACGAATTTTCAACGTTGCGCCCCAAAGGCGCTTTTGTCGCCGGTGCCGGCGCTTACACCAGCGGGCCATTATCCTTCATGGATATTTACGACAAGATGTGCTTCACCGTTTCATCGGCCGGTGGCCGCCGTGGCGCGCAGATGGCGACATTTGATATTTCACATCCGGATGTCATTGACTTTATCAAGGCCAAGCGCGAAGCCGGACGTCTGCGCCAGTTCAATCTGTCCTGCCTCATCACCAAGGAATTCATGGAGGCGGTAACAGCCGATGCCGAGTGGAAGCTGGCTTTCCCGGTCACAGAAAAAGAGGCAGAAGTAGATGCGCTTAAACTGGACGACAACACCCAGGTGGTTTGGCGTGAGTGGCCGGTAAAGAATAAATACCTGACCAAGGTGGATGGCCCGGATGCCGGCAAAGTTGCCTGCCGTGTGTATAAAATCATCAAGGCGCGCCGTTTGTGGGATGTGATCATGTCCTCCACCTACGATTTCGCCGAGCCTGGCTTTATCCTGATTGACCGCGTCAACGAGATGAACAACAACTGGTTCTGCGAGAACATCCGCGCCACCAACCCCTGCGTAACTGCGGATACCTGGGTGCATACCGCCAACGGCCCGCAGCAGGTAGCTGATCTGATTGGCAGCCATTTTCAGGTGCGCGTTAATGGCCAATATCACGCCAGCGGGGCACAAGGATTTTTCCAAACAGCTGTTAAGCCAGTGCTCAGGCTGGAAACAGCGGAGGGCTACCAATTGCGGCTGACCGCCGATCACCGTGTAATGCGAGTGGCACGATTTAGCCGCTATAGCGCCGAAACTGAATGGTGTGCTGCTGGCGATTTACGTAGCGGCGACCGCGTTGTTTTGCACGATCACCGTGAAAATACCGAGTGGGCGGGGGATTACACGCGCGAGCAAGGTTTTCTTCTGGGCTTGCTGGTGGGTGACGGCACGCTTAAAGCCGACAAAGCCATTCTTTCGGTGTGGAAGGCGGCAGCTGTAGTTAATGGTGCCGTGTCAACCTTGTCACAAGGCATACAGGCACTGATGTCAGAAGCGCTGGAAGCTGCCAGAACGCTGCCGTATCGCAGTGATTTTACCGGCTGGATGGAAGTTGCAGAACGTAACGAATACCGCCTTTCTACCGCAGCGCTGAAAAAGCTGGCAGAAGAAGTTGGTATGGCGCCCGGCGAAAAAGGCATCACGCCAGCCATGGAGCGCGCTTCCAGTGCGTTTTACGGCGGCTTCCTGCGCGGATTATTTGATGCCGATGGCTCGGTGCAAGGCACGCAGGAAAAAGGCGTAAGCATAAGATTGGCACAATCTGACTCATCCTTGTTGCAAGCGGCGCAGCGCATGTTGCTACGCCTGGGTATCGCCAGCTCCCTAGATCGCAACCGGCGCGTAGCCGGCACCAATATGCTGCCTGATGGCCGTGGCGGCAGCCAGCCATATGCCACCAAGGCACAGCATGAGTTGGTAATTAGCGGCGAAAATCTGGAACGCTATGCAGCCACAATAGGTTTTGCCGATAGCGACAAAGCAACTCGTCTGCAAACCTTGCTGTCGCGCTATCGTCGTGCACTCAATCGCGAGCGCTTCACTGCGCGTGTTGAACGGGTGGTTGCTGATGGCGCAGAAGCTGTCTATGACGTGCAAGTGCCGGGAGTAAATGCCTTCGACGCTAACGGGATTTATGCACACAATTGCGGCGAACAGCCGCTGCCGCCTTATGGCGCTTGCCTGTTGGGCTCGGTCAACCTGACCAAGTTCGTCAAGGAGCCGTTTACCAAGAACTCGCATTTTGATTGGGATAAATACCGCGAAGTGGTCGGCACCTTCACCCGCATGCTGGATAACGTGGTGGAAGTAAACGGCCTGCCGCTGGAACAGCAGCGTAAGGAAATCGCCCGTAAACGCCGCCACGGCATGGGTTATCTCGGCCTCGGCTCCACCTTGAGCATGCTGCAAATGAAATATGGCGAACCAGATTCGCTGGCCTTCACCGAAGAAGTCACCAAGGTCATGGCCGAAGTAGGCTGGGAAGTGGGTGTGGAGCTGGCTGAAGAAAAAGGCGCCGCGCCGATTATGGAAGAAGAGTTTGAGATCACCGCCGACATGCTGGCCAAGCGACCGGAAATGAAAGCGGATGGCATCACCGTAGGCAGCAAGGTCAAGGGCAAGGTGCTGATGGGCTTATACAGCCGCTATATGCAGCAGTTCCCCGAAAGCCTGCGCAAAGAGATTGCCAAAAACGGTGTGCGTTTCACCCATCACAGCTCCATCGCGCCGACCGGCACCATCTCGCTGTCGCTGGCCAATAACGCCAGCAACGGCATCGAGCCTTCATTCGCGCACCACTATTCACGCAACGTCATCCGCGAAGGTAAAAAGTCCAAAGAGAAAGTCGATGTGTTCTCTTACGAGCTGTTGGCTTACCGCGAGCTGATTAACCCCAAGGCCATGCCGTTTGCCGAGACTGAAGAAGAAGAGTTGCCGAATTACTTCCTCGATTCATCCACCATCAACGCCAAGGCGCACGTGGATATCCAGGCCGCCGCACAAAAATGGATTGATAGCTCGATCTCCAAAACCATCAATGTGCCGACTGACTATGACTTTGAAGATTTCAAGAGCATCTATCTCTATGCCTACGATAAAGGCCTGAAGGGTTGCACCACGTTCCGCTTTAACTCAGAGGCGTTCCAGGGTGTGCTGGTGACCGAGAAAGACCTGGAAAACACCACCTACAAATTCACGCTGGAAGATGGCAGCGTGGTCGAGGTCAAAGGCAATGAAGAGATTGAATACGACGGCGAGATGCACAGCGCCGCTAATTTGTATGATGCGTTGAAAGAAGGCTACTACGGCAAATTTTAGGCATTTCAAACTGCTGCGTTCGTTAATACCTTGTTGCGTTTGAATTTTTCAATCCTCATGTAGTACTTATACATTCCGGTAAAAAATCCAAATGCGCCGTGTCTTAACTTCACTCGCGACGTTTGCAATTGCCTAAAATAGGCAAAAATTTAATTCCATCTCCTGCGGGAGAGGGCTAGGGTGAGGGTAAAACCTCAAGAGGAGAAATAGTATGGCAATTAAAATTCAAAAGAAAATCGTTAGCTACAACGTAGTCGGGGAAGAAGACAAGGCCAAAGCCGCGCAAGCGGCAGAAGTTGCAGCGCAGCCACAAAAAACAGCGGACGTGGTGCAGCTGGGCGAGCCGCTCAGACGGCCTGACAAGCTGGTGGGCAACACCTACAAAATCAAAACGCCAGCCACCGAGCATGCGCTCTACATCACCATCAACGATGTGGTGATGAACGAGGGCACGCCGCAAGAGCACCGCCGCCCGTTCGAGATTTTCATCAATTCCAAAAACATGGATCATTTTCAGTGGATAGTCGCGCTCACGCGCGTAATGTCTGCCGTGTTCCGCAAGGGTGGCGATGTCACCTTTTTGCTGGAAGAGCTGCACTCAGTGTTTGACCCCAGCGGCGGTTACTTTAAAAAGGGTGGCAGGTATATCCCTAGCCTGGTAGCTGAGATTGGCATAGTGCTGGAGCAGCACCTGCAAGAAATCGGTATGCTTAAAAAGCCCGTCCCCGATGAACACCAAAGAAAACTGATTGAAGAAAAGCGCGCCGAATACATGGAAAAACATGCGGCCGACCCGGTGAATGAAGAAGGCTACCCCAAAGGCGCGCAGCTCTGCGCCAAATGCAGTACCAAAGCCGCTATTATTATGGATGGTTGCCTGACTTGCCTGAATTGTGGGGAGAGTAAGTGCGGTTAAGCTAACTGACTTCACCAAAAAGAAAATAATTCATGAAAACTGAAATTATCCATAACTTAACGGATACTTTTGAAGGGCATGCTCAACAGACTGAAAATGGGGTTGAATTCTGGCTGGCTCGCGACCTTCAGCATCTATTGGGATATGCAGAATGGCGGAATTTTAATACCGTAGTTTCAAAAGCTAAAACTATAGTGGACCCCAATTTCCAGACAATAATTTAAGATGGTAGTCTGCTGTAACAAGGAGCAGGTTATGAGTGAAACGAAGCGCAAGAATTTTACTGGCGAGTTCAAGGCCAAGGTAGCACTGGAAGCGATCCGTGGCCTCAAGACGGTGAACGAAATTGGGCAGGGGTTTGGGGTACATCCGACGCAGGTTGGCATGTGGAAGAAAGAGCTGCAACAGCAGGCATCCAGCCTGTTTGATGCCAAGCGTGGCCCGCAACCTGCCGACCCGTCAGCCAGCCCGGAGCGGCGGCACGAAGAGATTGGCAGACTGAAGATGGAGCTGGACTGGCTCAAAAAAAGTCTGGGATCAGCCAGTAGAAAATCGCAAGCAATGGGTCAGTGCTATTGAGCCTTTGAACTTTGAACAGCCCCGGTATTATCGGAGACCATAAATCTTGAGAGAATAGAGTTATGGAAAACATAAAAAAGAAAGTAGCAAGATACTCACCAGAAGTCCGAGAACGTGCGGTGCGTATGGTTTTTGAGAATCAGCAACCAGATGAGCAGCAATGGAAAGTCATCGCCTCAACCGCCGCCAAGATTGGCTGCTCAGGAGAAACCTTGCGCACATGGGTTCGTCAAAGAGAGCGCGATAGTGGTTTACGGCCTGGTGGTACAACGCCAGAGCAAGAACGCCTGAAGGTGCTGGAGCGAGAGGTTTGCGATTTACGTCAGGTAAATGAGATTTTGCGCAAAGCCTCAGCCTATTTCGCACCGGCGGAGTTCGACCGCCGACCAAGATCATGATTAAATTCATTGATGATCACCGCTCAATATATGGGGTCGAACCAATTTGCAGAGTATTGCCGATTGCCCCATCCACCTACTACCTGCATGTCGCTAGGCGCAAAGATGCCACCAAACTGCCTGCGCGACTGCAGAAAGACCTTCTTTTAAAAACACACATCCAGCGGGTTTGGGATGAAAACTATCAAGTAGTTGGCGTGCGTAAAGTCTGGCGGCAACTCAAGCGAGAAGGTATTGAGGTGGCGCGGTGTACGGTAGCGCGCCTAATGAAGATACTGGGATTGCATGGCGTTCGACGCGGCAAAGTGATTCGCACCACGGTCAGTGATCGCGCAGCGCGATGCCCATTAGACTTGGTCAATCGGCAGTTTAAGGCTGAACGACCTAATGCGCTCTGGGTCTCAGACTTTACCTATGTCTCGACCTGGCAAGGATTTGCTTATGTCGCCTTCATTATAGATGTTTTTGCGCGCTATATTGTTGGTTGGAAAGTCTCATCATCAGCCCGTGCTGATTTTGTATTAGATGCATTAGAGCAAGCCCTTTATGCGCGTCAGCCAAATCAGAACGGGCTAGTGCATCACAGTGAGCGTGGCGTTCAATAGGTTTCTATTCGCTATACAGAGCGCTTATCAGAAGCCGGCATTGAGCCTTCCGTAGGAAGTGTAGGGGATTCTTATGACAATGCAATGGCTGAAACCATCAATGGGCTTTATAAAGCAGAAGTGATTCATCGAAAAGGTCCGTGGCGCAACATTCAAGCGCTTGAAATGGCCACATTAGAATGGGTTGATTGGTTTAATCATCGCCGTCTATTAGCGCCTATTGGCCATGTTCCGCCTGCTGAAGCAGAAGCCATGTATTATAATCATTTCGCTGGGTCGGCCATGGGGGCATGACTCAAGCAAATAGGTCTCCGATAAACTCGGGGCTGTTCAGTTTGTGTTAAACACAAATACTGATTATTCTGCGACTACGCAGTTGAAGTATTTTATTAATATTGGATCACCTAAGCAGGTATTGACCCAACTAATTGCGGTAATAATTTCATCAACAGGGGTCGGCGTCATGGTAAGAGTTGTACCATCAATGCTAGCCTTGATATTATCCAGAGTTAACACAATAGCGCTACCACCATTACCTAGTGCGTCTGGTGATGCCGTCACGGTAAGGGTGTCCACTTCAGGTGGTCTGTTTGGCTCAGCACTCAAACCTAACAGGGTCCATGGATTAGCCACCGTAGGGTAGGAGCCTACTTCTTGAACATAGAGAGCTATCGCCAGCTTGAGTGGAGCAATGGTGGATTGTACTTTAGCTAATTTAGCTTTCACTATGTAATCTTGATACGCCGGAATGGCCACTGCAGCCAGAATACCGATAATCGCGACCACGATCATCAATTCGATCAGGGTAAAACCCTTTTGAATTTGTTTCATCATTTTAAAACTCCTTTTGTAAATGTTAAATTGTAAGTGCGTTACCCAAATATTTAAAGTAACGCGTGATTCACTATGAGCAAGACCTGTGCCAACTACTCTGTTTCATTTACTCATGGACTTTAGCATAGCCTCTAACAATAATTAAGCAAAATTTTAATTTGTCTATCTGTCATTTAACTGACAAAAATTGTCACAAGGTGACTATTTATTTTCCAGATTTTGTTTTTTTGGCCGCGACTACTTCCCTTCGGCAACCTTCTTCAGATTGGCCAGGCCGCTATCAAATACGCCAGTTACTGCTTTGGCGGCAGATTCATCGTCTTCACCGGGCGGGATAGGCGGGTTGAGCGAGTATTTGCGGTAAAAACGCGCCATCCAAGTCACCGTGGTTTCACCAGCGCCCGGACCAGCTTTAACGCCCATGGTGGCGTTGTAATCTTTAACCGGTAACACACCGCTCACAATGTAGTACTTGATTTTCATGTCGGCATCGTTAATAGTGCCGAGCTTTTCGTAGATGGTGCCGCCATCCTTCAGGGTGAGCGTTCTAAAGGTTGCGGCCTCGCCATTTTCATCCTTTTTTTGCTCCAGCTTGTCACTGGCAACAAGCGGATGCCACTTTTGCATGTTGCCAAAATCTTTGACGATTGCCCACACTTTGGCAGGGTCGGCTTTGATAACAACTTCTTTTTCAAGTTTTTGCGGGCTGGGGCCATGCGCTGTTGCGGTAAGTGGCAACATGGCGATGACAATCAATGTTAAAAACTTTTTCATACTTGTTTCTCCGTCAATTAAGTGATGCAGTGGTTAAAAATAGACAACTAATAATAAAACAGGGGCAGACGTTTCATAAATTTGATCAGTAGGCGGCCTCAAGGATAAACTGGCCAAAGGCGCGACTTTGCAATCCCGTGGCTATATTTTCCGTCACCTTGTTGCTTGAGGCATCAATGACCGAGACCAGGTTATCCGCCCAGCTAGCTACATAAACTTGCTGCGTGGCGTCATCAAAATCAATGCCCTCAGGGTAAGCGCCAACAGGGATAGTGGCAATAACCTTTTGTTGCGTAGCATCTATCACCGATACATCGTCGCTTTGCGTGTTAGTTACATAAACATGCGCGCCATCCGTGCTGACCACTGCGCTGTAGGGGTGCTCACCCACTTTAATGGTGTTGGTAACTTGATTGCTAACGGTGTCTATCACCGATACATTATTTGATTTCACGTTCACTGCATATAGCGTTGCGTCATTGGGACTTAAAGCCATGCTGTATGGGTGCTTGCCAACGGCAATGTGTGCGATTACGGTTAAGTTGGCGGTATCAATCACGCCAATATCGTTGCTATCGCGGTTGGCGACATAAAGCCGTTTGCCATCTCTGCTTACTAATAAGCCTGCTGGTGCCAGACCTATGGTTATGGCTTTCTGTTCTTGCAAATTGCCGGTATTAATTGCTAGCACCTGGTTGGCAAACCAATCAGCTACATATAGTACGCTGCCGTCAGGCGCTAACGCCAGGCCCACAGGTGAGCCCTTGACAGCCAGCGTATCAATCACCTGATTGGTTTTACTATCAATGACTGATATGGATTGTCCCTCAACATTTGAAATAAATACTCTGGCTAGCCTGACAGCCACGGCTATGCCCACGGGCGCTTTGCCTACCTCAATTGTAGCAATCACTTTATTGCTGGCGGTATCAATCACCGAGACGTTATTGCTGCCCTGATTAGTAATATAGGCGCGGCCTGCGGCCCAGCTTGCAGTTGCGAAGCCGGAACACAAAACAAGGGCAACAATCAATAGTGGATGTAGTTTCAAGGATTTTGATAATGGGAACAATTGATAAATTAAGAGAACGTGTAGAAATCACCCGTGGTTGACGCGAGAGTATAAGCGGCGTCTGCAAATAGCGTCAAGGCAACGCCGATGCAATTAAGAAAGCCCTAATTCAACTCTATCAATCTGCGCTGAAATATGAAAAAATTACACTAAATTATTAGGGTCTTTTTTCATGTTAGATCGCGATGGATATCGACCGAACGTAGGCATTATTTTGTGCAATTCCCAGGACGAGGTTTTTTGGGGGAAGCGCATTAAAGAACACTCTTGGCAGTTTCCGCAGGGCGGCATCAAGCATGGCGAATCGCCAGAGCAGGCCATGTACCGCGAGCTGATGGAGGAGGTTGGCCTGCGCCCGGAGCATGTGCGGATTCTGGGCCGCACACGGGACTGGCTACGTTACGAGGTGCCCGCCAATTGGATTAAGCGTGAGTGGCGTGGCAGTTACAAAGGCCAAAAGCAAATCTGGTTTTTATTGCGCATGGTAGGGCGTGATACGGACGTTTCCTTGCGTGCCAGCACATACCCTGAATTTGATGCATGGCGCTGGAGTGAATACTGGGTGCCGCTGGACAGTGTGATTGCATTTAAGCGTGATGTTTACAACAAGGCACTTAACGAGCTATCCAGCCATTTGAGCGGTGATCGCCGCAGGCCGCGCGGTTAGGCTGCAGTAGTCACCTAATTGGCAGAATTATAGCTCGGCGAGGATGGTTTCGCCGGCACTGGCTTTATCACCCAAACTCACTTTTATCTTTGCCGTCAGTGGCAAATAAATGTCGACGCGCGAGCCAAACCTGATAAATCCATAACGCTGACCTCGGCTTAAAGTTGCGCCAGCATCTACATAGCAAAGGATTCTGCGCGCAATAAGGCCGGCAATCTGCACGCAAGTGACATCTTCATTTTTACCGGTTTTTAGCCATAGTGCGCAGCGTTCATTTTCCAGTGAGGCTTTATCCAGGGCAGCGTTAAAAAACTGCCCCGGGTAATACCAGCGCTGTTGTACTGTGCCATTTAGCGGACTGCGATTGGAGTGCACGTTAAACACATTCATGAACACACTGATTTTTAGTGCGTCGCGCTTTAAATACTCGTCAAAAGCCTTTTCTACCACAATGACTTTGCCATCGGCGGCGGAAGTGATGATGCCATCCTGCTGTGGCACCTTGCGTGGCGGATCGCGGAAAAATTGCACTATGAAGACAGTGATTATCCAGAAAGGAATAGACCAAACGAGACACCAAAAGCTGACGGCGATAGATGCAATCAGGGCAGTCGCGATAAACGGCCAGCCTTCGCGGGCAAGAATGGGGTGAGGATAGTTGTTATTCATGGTTTATTTGAGGTTATAGTTCGGCGAAATCGGGGCTAGGCGTCAAGTGCGCAGGCAGTACATTTGCGTACGGCAAGTACTTGCAACAACGCCTCGATAAGCCTTGATACCTAGTTCTTGGACTGATCTACCAGTTTATTTTTGGCAATCCACGGCATCATCGCACGTAGCTTGCTGCCTACCTGCTCAATTGGGTGCGCTGCATTTAAACGGCGACGCGCAGTCATCTCGGGGTAATTGGTGCGGCCTTCCATGATAAATTTCTTCGCATATTCGCCGTTCTGAATCGCGGCCAAGGCTTCTTTCATTGCCCGGCGCGATTCTTCGTTGATGACCTTGGGGCCGGTAACATACTCACCGTACTCTGCATTGTTGGAGATGGAGTAGTTCATGTTGGCAATACCGCCCTCATACATCAAATCCACAATCAGCTTCATTTCATGCAGACACTCGAAATAGGCCATTTCTGGCGCATAACCAGCTTCCACCAGAGTCTCGAAGCCTGCTTTGATCAGCTCTACACAGCCACCACACAGCACGGCTTGTTCGCCGAATAAATCGGTTTCGGTTTCTTCACGGAAATTGGTTTCAATTACGCCACCTTTGGTGCCACCATTGGCACAGGCATAGCTCAGTGCAATATCCTTGGCTTTACCTGATTTGTCTTGATACACGGCAATTAGCGACGGTACGCCACCGCCCTTGACGTACTCGGAGCGTACAGTGTGACCTGGCCCTTTAGGCGCAATCATAATCACATCCAGATCGCTACGTGGCACGATTTGGTTGTAATGGATATTGAAGCCATGAGCGAAAGCCAGCGCTGCGCCTTTTTTTAGGTTGGGCGCAACTTCTGTATGGAAAATGCCAGCCATGGTTTCGTCAGGCAACAAGATCATGACGACATCAGCGCTTTTGACTGCCTTGCTGATATCTTCTACATTATGACCAGCCTTTTTAGCCTTATCCCACGAACTGCCTTCCTTGCGTAAGCCGACCGTGACTTTGACGCCGGAATCTTTCAGGTTTTGTGCATGAGCGTGGCCTTGTGAGCCATAACCAATAATGGTGACAGCCAGCTTCTTGATAATAGAGAGATCGGCGTCTTTGTCGTAATAAACTTTCATTTCTTCCCTTTTAATACAAATCTTTAAATATAAAACCTGTTGATTAAACTTTTAAAATTCTATCGCCGCGACCGATACCAGAAGCACCCGTGCGCACCGTTTCCAGAATAGCTGTTTTATCTATTGCATCCAAAAAAGCATCCAGCTTGACACCGGAGCCTGTTCTCGGCCCGTGGCTACAACATTGAGTCGCTTACCGTAGCGCCAACCGAAGACGCCACGCTGTCACGCATGACTATCGTTACCTCGGGTTCAGAAGAAATCAT
>JBCKUK010000030.1:0-15559 GCA_038924905.1 Methylophilaceae bacterium
TGCGATTGCTGCCCGAAACTGCGGGCAGCCATTATTTTCCGGGGCTGGTCCTGGCCATCTTTTGGAGCCATAGTTTTTCGGGGCTGCGTTTTATCTACGCAAGCTTTACCTCATTGGTCATCCTCATGGCCTTTAATCTGTTATTCATTATTTTTCATCCGATGCCTATCGCAGAGCTGGTGAGTACCAATTTTTACATCGTGGCAACTATTACGCTTGCTGTCGGCGCCAGCTATTTATCCGAGCGCCAAAGCCGTATTTTATTTTTACAGGAACGCAAGCTGGATAACGAACGACAACACCAGCTTAACCGTGCATTGCATGACAGCCTGACAGGTTTGCCCAATCGCGATTTGTTGCATGACCGGCTTGAACAGGCAATCAGCCAGGCAAGCCGTGATGAGCGTCCATGTGCCGGGCTGTTTATTGACCTTGACGGCTTCAAGTCTATCAACGATACCTATGGGCATAATGTGGGCGATTTATTTCTTAAGGAAGTGGCTGCCAGATTTAAAGACATTATGCGTGAGACAGATACCCTGTCGCGTATTGGCGACGACGAGTTTTTTGTACTAGCGCGAGATATTAGTACTAAAGACGCTGCAAAAGTTTTGGCTGATAAATTACTTAATCAATTGCAATTACCCTTTACGCTGGAGGATGGAACTATATTGCCGGGCGCGACTGTCAGCATTGGTGTTTGTATTTTCCCTTATAAATATTGCACGCCTATGGATGTTGTGAGGCGGGCAGATCAGGCTATGTATGAGATTAGGCGTGGGAATAAAGCTGGTGTGGCTTTTGCCAACAACGGGGCTGAAGATTCGGCCACTTAAGATTTTTCTGGCAGTGATATAATCAAACCCTTGAACATGGCGGCGCAAGCCGCATTTTTATTTTCTACGAACGGCAATATTCAGAGGGTTTAACGTGGCTAAATTGTGCGTTTCTGCACCGCCTTATATTCAGTCTATTGCGCCATATCAGCCTGGTAAGCCAATTAGTGATTTAGCGCGAGAGTTAGGTTTGCGGCCAGAGGAAATTGTGAAACTGGCCTCCAATGAAAATCCGCTTGGGGTAAGTCCAAAGGCGGAGGCAGCCATGCAGGCAGCGCTTTTAGATGTAGCTCGATATCCTGACGGCAATAGTTTTGTACTGCGCGACGCGGTTTGCGCAAAGTTTGGCGTAACTCTCGGTCAATTGGTGTTTGGCAACGGGTCTAACGACATTCTGGAATTGGCAGCGCGCACCTTTTTGGTAGCTGGCGCGGAGGCAATTTATTCGCAACATGCATTTGCCGTTTATGCTTTGGTAACGCAGGCGGTAGGTGCGACTGGTGTTGTGGTTCCGGCCAAGGATTTTGGCCACGATTTAGGCGCCATGCTGGCCGCCATCACGCCAAAAACACGCATCATCTTTATTGCCAACCCCAATAACCCTACAGGTACATTACTGGGCAAGCAGGCGCTGTTGGCGTTTCTGAGACAAGTGCCCGGAAACGTACTGGTAGTTCTGGATGAGGCCTACGATGAATATCTGCCGCCAGCGCTGAAGTCTGAAAGCATAGACTGGTTGGCTGAGTTTGATAATTTGATTATTTCGCGCACCTTTTCCAAGGCTTATGGTCTAGCTGGTCTGCGCGTTGGGTTCGGCATGGCTTCTAGCACGGTGGCGGATATGATGAACCGTGTACGCCAGCCATTTAACGTGAATAGCGTGGCGCAGGCTGCTGCTGTAGCATCACTGGCGGATGATGAGTTTGTAGCACGCAGCTACGCCTTGAATCAGGCAGGGATGGCACAAATTACGCAGGGCCTTGCCAAACTTGGGTTAACATTCATCCCATCATTTGGTAACTTTGTCAGCTTTCGCATAGGGAATGCCAGCGGGGTTTACCAGCGTCTACTTGAGAACGGCGTGATTGTTCGGCCAATTGCCAATTATGAAATGCCGGATTATTTGCGGGTGAGCATAGGGTTATTTGCCGAGAATGCTCGGTTTATGGAAGTGCTGGAAAAGATTATATAGCCAAAGAATATTAATGACTGCATACGAAAAATTAGCTACGGATGATGTCCGTATCCTCGAAATCAAAGACTTGATTTTGCCATTAACCTTGCTGAATCGCCTGAAAGAAAGTGCAGCGACCACGCAAAATATATTGGCGACTCGTGCATCAATTCACCGTATTTTGCACGATGCGGATGACCGTTTGCTGGTGATTATTGGACCCTGCTCTATTCATGATACGGAGGCAGGGTTGGAGTATGCGCGTCGGCTGCTGGAAGCGCGTAAAAATTTAGAGGCCGATTTGTTGATTGTCATGCGTGTATATTTTGAGAAGCCGCGCACCACTGTGGGCTGGAAGGGTTTAATTAACGACCCGCATCTCGATGGCAGTTACGACATTAACGAGGGTTTGGAAAAAGCGCGTAAATTTTTGCTGGATGTGAATGAGCTAGGCATGCCAGCAGGCATGGAGTTCCTGGATACCATTACCCCGCAATATACTGCAGACTTGGTAAGCTGGGGTGCAATTGGCGCACGTACAACAGAGTCGCAAATACATCGCGAGTTGGCTTCCGGCTTATCCTGTCCGGTAGGTTTCAAGAATGGCACTGATGGCAGTGTGCGTGTGGCGATGGATGCGATTAAGACAGCTTCCAGCCCACATCATTTTCTTTCAGTCACCAAGGAAGGACATTCGGCCATTATTTCGACGACAGGTAATGACGACTGCCACGTGATTCTGCGTGGAGGAAAAACGCCTAATCACGATGCGGCGAGCGTAGATTCAGCTTGCAAGACCTTAGCCTCCGAAGGCTTGGCGCCTAGGCTGATGATTGATTGCAGCCACGGCAATAGTGGCAAGCAGTTTCTTCGGCAAAAAGAGGTTGGCAATGATATTGGCAATCAAGTTTCTAATGGGGATACGCGCATTATTGGCGTAATGATAGAGTCGCATCTTAAAGAGGGGCGACAAGAACATACCCTGGGTAGCGCCCTGGAATACGGTAAATCAATCACGGATGCCTGTTTGGGTTGGCAGGACAGTGTGGAATTGCTTGAAATGCTGGCTTCCTCTGCGCGTTTGCGTCGGCAGAAGCTTAATAGTATGGCTGCTAACAGCAAATAAAAAGCCGAGCGTGTGGTTTGTTCAAGGCTTCATTGGCCCGATAAAGGCGCTATTACGCAGGTTTCAGCAGGAATAGCGCTTTTTTGTTTATCCAGACCAAAAAATCAGGCATAGCTCATGATTATACTTAGTAAAGTTTCCGTGTTTTAACCCTGTTTTAAGCAAGGACAGGCGCGGAGAATGCACTTCACGTGAAAGTTGTTCGACAACGAATTTCTGAAACGTGTTATTTAATCAATAAAACAGGAGATTTATTATGTGGACCAAACCAGCCGCTACCGAAATGCGTTTCGGTTTTGAAGTAACTATGTACGTTTGCAATCGCTAAGATAGTAATCGTTAAGATAGCAACCCGGGCTACTTAACGGTAGCCCGGTTTGTCTTTTTAGAGCGATGAAGGCTAGCTAAAGCTTATAATCGTTCTTAATTTATTAGCGACAGAGAATTTAATGCACATTCATGTTTTAGGCGCGTCAGCAGGCGGCGGCTTTCCGCAGTGGAACTGTAATTGTTTTAATTGTGACGGACTGCGCAAACGCACTATTAAAGCCACCAAGCGCACACAGTCATCTGTCTGCGTGAGTGGTGATGGCATCAATTGGGTACTATTCAATGCTTCCCCAGATGTGCTGCAACAGATTCAGGATTTCCCACCATTACAACCAGGCCGCGCAATTCGTGATACCGGCATTGTCGGCATCGTGTTGATTGATGCGCAGATTGACCATACAACAGGTTTGCTGATGTTGCGTGAAGGCACGGTCAAACGCGAGATTTACTGTACCGACATGGTGTATCAGGATTTAACCACGGGCAACCCGCTACTGAATATTCTGGGTCATTACTGCGGCATCAACCATCATGCAGTGCCAACCGATGGCAAAACTTCCTTTGAAATCCCCGGCGCAGCCAATTTAAAATTTACCGCAGTCGCACTCAAGAGTGCAGCGCCTCCATATTCCCCTCACCGCAACAACCCGCACCCGGGCGACACCATAGGCGTACTGATTGAAGATACCAAAACGGCAAAAAAAGTTTGGTATTCACCAGGCCTGGGTGAGATAGAGCCGCATCTGCCGCCTTTGATGCAACAGGCGGATTGCATCATGGTGGATGGGACTTTCTGGACCGATACGGAGATGATCGATCTCGGCTTGCTGGATAAGACTGCGCGTGATATCGGCCATATCCCACAATCCGGAGAGGGCGGCATGATGGAGGAGTTATCCGTCTTTCCTAAAGCGCGTAAAATTTTGATTCACATCAATAACACCAACTCGATTTTAAGAGAAGATTCAGCTGAGCGTGCAGAGCTCACCCGTCGTGGTATTGAAGTGGCGTATGACGGTATGGATATTTACCTTTAAGAGGACATTATGAGTAAACCCTGGAGTCGAGAAGAATTTGAAGAAAAGTTGCGTGAAAAGGGCAAGGGTTATCATATTTACCACCCGTTTCACGTGATGATGTATGAAGGCAAGCTAACTAAAGAACAGCTGCAATGCTGGGTAGCGAACCGTTTTTATTACCAGATTGGCATCCCCGTCAAAGACGCGGCGATTTTGTCCAATTGCCCGGATAAAGAAATTCGTAAAGGCTGGATAGTACGTATCACAGATCATGACGGCGATGGCAAAAATGAAGGCGGCATTGAGGCCTGGATCAAGCTGGGCGATGCTGTTGGCCTGACGCGGGAAGAGGTGACTTCACTCAAGTTGGTAAGTCCCGGTGTGAAGTTTGCGGTAGATGCCTATATCAATTTTGCCCGTCAGCGTCCTTGGCAGGAATCGGTATGTTCGTCGCTCACTGAATTATTCGCCCCGCATATTCACCAGCAGCGCATCAGTTCCTGGCCAACCATGTACCCCTGGATTAAAGAGGAAGGTTTGATTTATTTTAAAAAGCGTCTGATAGAAGCACGTCGTGATGTAGAGCAGGGTTTGGGTGTAACACTGGATTACTTCAGCCAAAGCCGCGAGATGCAGGAAAAGGCGCTGGATATATTGCAATTCAAGCTCAATGTACTATGGGTGATTGCAGATTCCATCATGCTGGCTTGTACCGACATAAAAGTCGAAGGGCACGATTACCTCCGTCAACCTGTCATACACTTTGATTGAGTAATATGGAAAACGACATTCAACATTCAGATGTCTATGCACTGGCGCACCACCACCGTTTTCAGTGGGAAGAGGCACAGCAAAGCTATGTGATACTTTTTCCAGAAGGCATGGTCAAACTGCATGGCGGGGCAGGTGAAGTATTGAAGCGTGTAGATGGCAAGGCCACTGTAGGCGACATCGTAGCTGAGCTGAAAGCGGCTTTCCCCGATGCTGATGGCATCGAAGACGATATTATCGGGATGTTTGATTTGGCAGTAGGTAAGGCCTGGCTGCGTAATATTTAGGCCGGAAGTTAAGGAGCGACAAAATGACACAGGCAACCTCGTTAGGCGAATCAGTTGTGCAAAAAGAACTACATGCACAAGCCCAGAACAATGGCGTAGCCGCCAACATTACGCAGACCCAGCCGCTATGGCTGCTGGCTGAGATAACATATCGCTGTCCGTTGCACTGTGCCTTCTGCTATAACCCGACCGATTACGACAAACATACGCACAATGAGCTCAGTACCGAACAATGGATACAGGTGCTGCGTGATGCACGCAAGCTGGGCGCGATACAACTTGGCATATCCGGCGGTGAGCCGCTACTGCGCGATGATATTGAAGACATCGTTATTGAAGCGAAAAAGCTTGGTTACTACAGCAACCTGATTACTTCCGGCGTTGGCCTGACCGAGAAACGCATTCAGGCCTTCAAGGAAGGCGGTCTCGACCATATCCAGCTTTCCATGCATGACATCACCGAAGAAATTAACAATTTCATCACCAATACCAAAACCTTTGAACTGAAGAAAAAAGTCGCCGCCATGATCAAGAATCACGGCTACCCGATGGTGCTGAACGTGGTGATACACCGCTACAACATTGACCATATCAAGGAAATCCTGGAAATGGCAGAAGGCCTTGGTGCCGACTATGTAGAGCTCGCCAATACCCAGTACTACGGCTGGTCGCTGGTAAACCGTAACCAGCTGATGCCGCTGAAAGAGCAGATTGATCATGCGGAAGCGGTGACCAATGAGTTCCGCAAAAAAGTCGGCAACAAGATGAAGATTTTCTTTGTGGTGCCTGACTATTTCTCAGATCGCCCCAAGAAGTGCATGAATGGCTGGGGTGAGGTGTTCATGATTGTGACGGCCAATGGCGATGTATTGCCCTGCCATTCAGCGCGCGTGCTACCTAATATGCAATTCCCCAATGTGCGTGAAGAAGGCCTGGAATGGGCGTGGAAAGACTCGCCTGCGTTTAATAAATACCGTGGCAAGGACTGGATGAAGGAACCGTGCCGCACCTGTCCAGAGCAGGATAAAGACCTGGGTGGTTGTCGTTGTCAGGCGTTTCTATTGTCGGGCGATGCAGAAATGGCCGACCCGGTATGCAGCCTGTCACCCAACCATCACCTGATTGGAAAAGCGATCGAGGATTCCAAAAATCCAGTACTTCGGTCGCAGCCGATTATTTTCCGCACAGACAAGAACTCCAAGAAATACGCCAGCGGCGAATCAAGAGAACGTGTAGAAGAGTTCCACGCTCTGCCATAATAACGAGCCGTCATTCCGGCGTACTCGTAAAGAGCATGCCCATCCTCGCTAGGCCGCTTCGCGGCAAGTCGGATGCAAGGCCGGAATCCAAGCCTTTAAAATCTACTGGATACCAGCCTCCGCTGGTATGACGAACTAAGCATTGATAGCTAAATTTAGTTGTATTGTGGTTAAATTGAGCGCACTGATTTCAGTGCGCTTTTTCCTTTGAGACATACCTATTAAATGAAGTCCTCAAACACCATTCTAGTCATTGTTCTGGCCAGTCTTGCTGCGCTGGCGCCTTTTGCCATTGATACATACCTGCCAGCCTTCCCCACGCTGGAAGCCGCGCTGCATGGCAGCACGGTGGATATTCAGCAAAGCCTTACGTTCTACCTGGTGCCCTATACCTTGATGACACTGTGGCATGGCGCGATTTCAGATTCAATTGGGCGTATTGCTACCATCAAATGGGGCTTGGGTGTTTTTGTGCTGGCCTCCATAGGCTGTGCATACGCGCCCAATGTAGAGACCTTATGGTTCTTCCGTGCGCTGCAAGGCATGTCCGGCGGCGCGGGCAATGTAGTGGCGCGTGCCATGGTGCGTGATTTGTTTGAAGGCGCGCAAGCCCAGCGCGTGATGGCCACTGTACAAATGCTGTTTGGTATTGCGCCAGCCGTGGCGCCGATTATTGGCGGCGTCCTGCTTGGTATCCACTGGCAGGCAATTTTTATCTTTTTAGCGCTCTATGCCGCGCTCTCGCTGTGGGCAGCCATCAAGTATCTGCCGGAAACCATGCCGCCATCAAAGCGTCTGCCACTCTCAACAAAGCAGGTGCTTAAGGACTACAAGCTGATCTTCAAGGATAAAGAGTTCAACCTGGTGGTGATTGCGCTCGGCGCCAATTTCGCTGCGTTCTTTGTCTATGTGCTGGCAAGCCCGGTATTCCTGATCAAGCATTTGGGGTTAAATCAGCATCAATTCGGCTGGATGTTCATCCCCACCGTCTGCGGCATGGTGTTGGGCTCATACCTTGCCAAGCGCGCAGCAGGGCGCTATTCACAGCGACAAGTGGTGCGGGTGGCTTATGCATGGATGGCTTTGATTGTGCTGCTCAACCTCGTGATATGTTTCGTCTTGCCGGCAAACCCCATTTACAACATCGCACCAATCGGGCTGTTTAACATCGGCATGGCGCTCGCCATGCCAATACTCTCTCTAGCCGCATTGGATAGGCACCCAAAAATACGCGGCACTGCGGCTTCCGGCCAAACCTTTGTGCAAATGATGCTTTCTACGGTTTCAGCAGGTCTGGTTGTGCCACTGGTCTGGTATGCGCCATCGTGGCTGGCATGGGCAATGGCGGGTTATCTGGTGCTGGGTTGGCTGGCTGTGCGTAAGAGTGAGCTTTGGCGGGGTGCAAAATAATCAGCTCAAGAGACATAAGGTTGACAATCGCCTGTTTATAGTTGACAATATACGATAAGTAGGTTGACAATTAGGACACCCGCAATGACAAACGTACGCCTCCGTGGCGAAGCTATACGACGATTCATTATCGAAAACGTCGAAAAGCATCCATCAGATATTGCAAAGATTACTGCTGCCAAGTTTGCTGTTACAAGGCAAGCAATTAATAAACACGTCCAGAAACTTGTGTCAGAGAAGGCGCTAGTTCAGGAAGGCAAGACGCGAAGACAATCATATGCACTTACCCCACTCTTAAGCTGGGAAAAAGAATATCCCATTGTGAAAGGCCTGACAGAAGACAGGCCATGGAGCCAGGATATAGTGCCATCTCTAGGCAGCATCCCTGAAAATGTAAAGAGTATTTGGCACTATGGCTTCACAGAAATGTTCAATAATGCAATTGATCATTCTGAAGGTACGGAGATAACTGTAGAGTTCGAGAAGACGGCCTACGCTACAACGATTAGCATTTTTGATGATGGCGTTGGTATTTTCAAAAAGATTCAGCGTGCAGCAGGTTTGCTAAACGAGCGCCACGCGGTGCTTGAGCTTGCAAAGGGCAAGTTTACTACTGACCCAAAAAATCATTCGGGAGAGGGCATCTTCTTTACTTCGCGCATGTTCGATGATTTTCAGATACTGTCCGGCAGCGTGTATTTCTCCCACAAATTTGCAAAGAGTGAAGACTGGATTCTTGAGCAGCCGAAAGAAACTGAAGGGACGATGGTTACGATGACTTTGAATAACCATACATCAAGGACAACCAAGAAGGTTTTTGATACCTATTCAGAAGGCGAAGACTATGGTTTCACAAAGACAATCGTTCCGGTCAAGTTGACTGAATATGGAGACGATAATCTGGTTTCCCGCTCACAAGCAAAACGGCTCTTGGTGAGGATTGATAGATTCAAGACCGTTGTGCTCGACTTCAGCGGAGTCGCTTCTATTGGCCAGGCTTTTGCAGACGAAATATTTCGCGTTTTCGCTTCCCAACATCCAGAGGTCGAAATCATAGACATTAAAGCAAATGCGGATGTGAAGCGGATGATTACGCGGGCGCTGACTCACGAGGGGTGAAGTGCTGGTCTGGCTGGCCGTGCGTAAGAGTGAGCTTTGGTGGGTTGCAAAGAAATAGCGAGGCTGACGCTTTTAGCCAATCAAGCCGATGACCCAGTCCACAATGTACGGGCATGACGAAACAAGCTCTCGGCGCGGTCTTCTATTGCGCGCTCGTCCCAATTTGAAACCCCTTCAAAGTACCGATTCAATGCGAGCACCGATTCACTAAGATATTGCTTTTTCTCCGTAAATCCAGCATTCCGCATGGCTGCATTGAGCGTTTGCGTTACCGCCGTTAAGTTGCCGACGGAGTGAATCAGGCTAAGGCGTTTCTGGATTAGTGGTGACAGGCGTTCATACCTTTCCTTTTCCTCGTCTGTTTGTCCGAAGAACCACTCGCTATTCATTTCTTTGGGAACCGTCTCGCCGCCGAGAGGGTAATTGTCTGTCCATTGCTGCGGCATGATGTGCTCAACAGAAACATATGGAATTGGTGTTTCTTCCGCTCTATCAGACCGGATGACAGATTCCAGTTGCCGGAACATCAAAGTGTAATGGTCTAACAATCTGCCACACAAATTAAGAGGCTATAATCACTTAACGGAGCATTAAACATGACTACACTCAGAAATCAATTTACAACCGAATTTAAGCAAGAATGCGTTAACTTAGTACTCAATCAAGGTTACAGTGTTATCCAAGCTGCCATAGCTAATCGGAAATAGCTCTAGCACCCTCTCTGGAGAACCAGCGGAAATAATCTGGCAAAAGGTGTTTCTGTTTACCAGCGTGGGCCACAGCTTGTATTGTTCTTGCTCAGGCACCTCCATAAGCTCTACGTCCGGGTTGAGCAGGCAGCGTTCAGCCGCGCGCGCAACATGGGGAAGATCTTTGCGTTTTGCGGTGTCACGTAGGGCAGTAAGAAGAAGTTGAAAGGTAGTCAACCGTTGTTGACCATCAATGACGATGAATTTGCTCACCTGTTTTGTGCTTGTGCGGCGAGCAGAATCGAAAATCACGGCACCCAAGAAATGTGGAGACGTGTTTTTGCCATCTTGACGCGCGGCGAGCTTTTCTTCAATGTCATTCCAGAATGGCTCCCACTGCTCGTCGCGTGACCATACATAGTGACGCTGAAACATTGGTACAACGTAGCGTTGCGTAGGTTCGAAAAGTGCCGTTATCGTTCTTGGATTTGCCTGTACTGATTGCTCCCTATATTGTGACGTAGACGATGCTTAACGCGCGAACGAGCACTTACCAGAAGGGTAGTGTGTTTCATCGCCACATTGTACCGTGCGTGAGCACGTTGGCGGTACGACGTGATATACACGACATTCTGATTGCCAATCTTACAATAAAAAAGGAGACCGAAGTCTCCTTTTTCTTTATGGCTGAAGGGCTTACTCTTTCAGCAGCGCGCGCTTATCTTTAATCTTGCTGTATTTATCAGCTTCCGGCAGGCCTTCTTTTCTGCTGGTGATTGTTGGCCATAGCGCGGACAGGCGTGCATTCAAGGCAATATATTCCTGCTGGTCGGCTGGCACATCATCCTCGGCGAAAATGGCTTCTACCGGGCATTCTGCTACGCACAAGGTGCAATCTATGCATTCATCCGGGTTGATGGCGAGGAAGTTAGGGCCTTCAACAAAGCAATCCACCGGGCAGACGTCTACGCAATCGGTGTATTTGCATTGGATGCAGCTTTCGGTAACAACATAAGTCATTTTTTCACTCCATTGTCAGTTATTAATAATTTTACCTGTTTGCAGCTTTTATTGCGACTGCTCCTTCCCCCTCGCAGGTGGAAGGTTGGGATGGGGGTTGGATGTGTCTTTGTGACAATCACTAGCCATCACCCCAGCCCTCTCCCGCGGGGAGAGGGAGTGGCAAGCGGGTTGTCTCAAATAATCATGCCGGCGCCTACTGTGTTGTTTGTTGATTCGTCTATGAGGATGAATGCACCTGTGGCGCGATTGGTGGTGTAGGCATCCACCATCAACGGCTGCGCGAGTTTAAAGCTGATGCGCGCAATATCATTCATCGCCAGGCCAGTTGTGGGTAATTCTTCCAAGGTATTTACATCCACCTTATAGCTGATGCTGCCAACTTTGGCTTTGGATTCGCGCGTGGTGTGGCGCACGATGTAAGTGCGGGCAGGCGAGAGCGGCGTTTCTGACAGCCAGCACACCATGGCTTCGATCTGTTTGACTGGTTCGGGCGCTTGGCCTGTTTTGACAATCATGTCGCCACGCGAGGTATCAATTTCATCCTCCAGCAGTAACGTAATGGATTGCTCGGTTCTGGCATTTTGTAACAGCTCTTCGCCTACCTGGATGGCTTTAACCTTGGAGCTTAGACCGGAGGGCAGCACCGTTACGGCATCGCCCACGGCAATATCGCCTGATTCTATCCTGCCCATAAAGCCGCGGAAATCATGCAGCTCCGGGTCGTCCGACGCGTGTGGGCGGCAGACGAATTGCACCGGAAAGCGGAATTGTTCAGCTTGCTCACAATGCGCTGGCGGCGCGGCTTCCAGCATCTCCAGCAGCGTGGTCCCGGTATACCAGGGCATGGCATCGCCGTGGTCAACCAGCATATCGCCGACCAGGGCAGACATGGGGATGAAGCTGATATCGTGTCCGGCGCGCTGTAGGCCGATTTCTTTGGCAAAAGCCAGGTAGTCGGCGTAAATTTTGTCATAGACGGTTTGGTCGTAATCCACCAGATCCATTTTATTGATGGCAACCACAATATGCGGAATGCCCACCAGATGCGCCAGGTAGGAATGACGGCGGGTTTGTGTGAGCACGCCTTTGCGTGCATCAATCAGAATAATCGCCAGATTGGCCGTAGAGGCCGCAGTCACCATATTGCGCGTGTATTGCTCATGGCCTGGGGCATCGGCAATGATGTATTTGCGTGTGCCGGTGGAGAAGTAGCGATAGGCCACGTCAATGGTAATGCCTTGCTCGCGCTCGGCTTGCAGGCCATCGGTCAGCAGCGATAAATCCACAACTTCCAGGCCGCGTTTTTTGGAGGTGCGGGTAATCTGCGACAGAGTATCGGTGAGGATGGTCTTGGTATCAAACAGCAAACGGCCGATGAGCGTGCTCTTGCCGTCATCCACGCTGCCGCAGGTCATAAAGCGCAGTAGGCTGTCGTTGTGTTCAAGTGGTTTATCTGTAGGTAACATATTTTCTATTTAGCTGGTTGATTGCAGTGTGTGAGCTTTGCCCTCACCCCAACCCTCTCCCGCGGGGAGAGGGGGTCTTAAAAGTAGCCTTCCTTTTTGCGTAACTCCATCGAAGCGTCTGAGGTTTGGTCATCCAGCCGTGTCGCGCCACGCTCGGTGATTGTTGTTGAAGCAGTTTCAATGACGATTTTTCTAACGGTATCGGCCACGCTTTCAACTGGCGCGGTGCAGGTGATATCGCCCACGGTGCGATAGCGCACGGAGATGTCTTCTATAGTTTCCGTAGCGCGGGCAGGCGTCAGAGGTGTAATCGGTACGATAGCGCCATCACGGCGTACGATAGGGCGAGTGTGCGCAAAGTAAATGCTGGGCAGGCCAAGGTTTTCGCGCTCGATATATTGCCAGACGTCCATCTCGGTCCAATTGGAGATGGGGAAGGCGCGAATGTTCTCGCCCTTGTGGGTGCGGGCGTTGTAGAGATTCCACAGCTCTGGCCGCTGGTTTTTTGGATCCCACTGGCCGAACTCATCGCGGAAGCTCATGATGCGCTCTTTGGCGCGCGCTTTTTCTTCATCACGCCGTGCGCCGCCAATACAGCAATCAAAGCCAAATTCTTCGATGGCTTCCAGTAGCGTTACGGATTGGTGCTTGTTGCGCGGCTCATCCGGCGTTTTTAATACCACGCTGCCGCGCTTCATGGAGTCTTCCACCGAGCGCACAATCAGGCGCTCACCAAGTTCGGCAGCGCGCTGATCACGAAAATCAATCACTTCCTGATAGTTGTGGCCGGTATCAATATGCATCAACGGGAACGGGAAGCGGCCGGGGCGGAAGGCTTTCTCTGCGAGGCGCAAAAGGCACAGTGAATCCTTGCCGCCGGAAAACAGCAGCACCGGATTGCTGCATTGCCCGGCGACTTCGCGCAGGATGTAGATGGCTTCGGATTCAAGCCAGTCAAGATGGGATAAAGGTTGTTTGGTCAAAGTAGTCATGTTTCTAAAAGTCTCAATCTTGTTTCGTCATTCCGGCGAAAGCCGGAATCTATTTTCTTTTGCTGGATCCCGAATCAAGCCCGGAATGACGGCTTATTATTTCTTTTCGTGTATGCCACATTCCTTGTTTTGCGGGTCCTCCCACCACCAACGGCCGGCACGTACATCCTCACCCACTGCGACAGCGCGGGTGCAAGGTGCACAGCCTATGCTCGGATAAAACTGGTCATGCAGCGCGTTGTATGGCACTTCATGCAGGCGAATATAGGCCCACACTTCGGCCTCGCTCCAATCACTCAATGGGTTGAATTTCTCCAGTTTATTGCCGGCATCAAATTCACGTACAGGCAGGCTGCGACGTGTGGCGCCTTGCGCAGCGCGCATACCGGTAACCCAGGCTTGCTTACCTTTAAGCGCACGGCCCAATGGCTCCACCTTACGCATGTGGCAGCAGGCTTTGCGCAGGTCTACAGATTCGTAGAAGGCATTGATACCGTTGGTCTGAACGTAGCTTTCAACCGTCTCGGCCCGCGGGAAATAGACTTTCAGTTTTGTATTGTAGGTGCGTTCAACCTGGGCCATTAAATCGTAGGTTTCAATCGGCAGGCGTCCGGTATCCAGCGAAAAAATCTCGATGGGTAATTGCGCGCACAGGATAATGTCAGTTAGCACCATGTCTTCTGCACCAAAGCTGTTGGCAAAGGTAATCTCATGGGTATTGCCGAACTCGGCAATGGCACCTTTAAGTAAAGCCAGAGCCTCTGCGCTTTTAGCGGCAACGCTGGCCTTGAGCGTATCCGTAAGCTCAGGCTTGGTAGCTGGGTTATTCATGGCCGGGCGCATCATGGTCACACCAAAACTCATGCGCTACCTCGGTTGTAGCGTTTGAATACGGGCATAGGGTTATCTACTGCGCCTTGATAAGGCTCGGTAAAGTCTTTGAGGCTTTTCAACGCATCTTCAGCGGAGCGGTCTGCGCGGATTAAGTAACTGGTAAAGCCCGAGCGCTTCAAGAAAAATAGCTGGTCGCGCAACACGTCACCAAAGGCGCGCAGCTCGTTGTTAAAGCTGTGACGCGTGCGTAGCAGGGTGCCCAGGGAGAAAATTCGGCCATCGGCAGCGCGCTCAACAAATATGGCAAGGATGGGGAATTGATTGAGGTCATCTACACTTGCTATCAGTGCATCCAGGGTTTCGTGGGTATGCAGCCAAATGCCCAGTTCGCCAGCATTCAGGCGCTCCAATAGCGCATCTTTACGCGCCAGCCATACTGCGAGCGGCACTAAAACTTTGCCGCTGGCGGGAATGACAGTCTCGGCTATTTGTTCAGGCGTTATGCTGGCTTCGCCGGTGAGCTTGAACAGCACGACCTTGCCGGCCTGCTTGCGCTCAACCTCATTGGAGGCTGGCAGCACTACGGTTTGCCAGTCATCTTGCGCAATAGCGCCGTCTTTAATCAGGTTAGACATGACTGACTTCTTTTTCTGCGTAAACATGCTCTTTGAACGGCGTGATACCTAAACGGCGCACGGTATCAATAAATCGCTCTTCAGGAGTGCGCTCAGCCACATAAACATCAATCAGCCGTTGTACCACGCCTGGCATTTCTTCCGCTGCAAACGAGGGACCAATTACCCCGCCCAGACTGGCGTCATTGCCTTGCTTGCCACCGATGCTGACTTGATACCATTCCGAGCCATCTTTATCCACGCCCAGAATGCCAATGTGGCCGACACTATGATGGCCGCAACCATTCATGCAGCCTGAGATATTGAGTTCCAGCTCGCCAATGTCGTGCAGATAATCCAGATTATCGAATTGCTCCTGAATGGCCTGTGCAATAGGGATGCTCTTGGCGTTTGCCAGCGAACAGAAGTCGCCACCAGGGCAGCAAATCATATCGGTTAACAAGCCAATGTTTGGCGTTGCGAGACCGTGCGCACGGGCTTTTTCCCATACGGCAAATATATCGCTCAGCGCAACATCTGCCAGGATCAGGTTTTGTTCATGTGACACGCGCAGTTCGCCAAAGCTGTAGGCTTCAGCTAAATCTGCCAC
>JBCKUK010000031.1:0-15137 GCA_038924905.1 Methylophilaceae bacterium
GCTGGCTGTCGACCTCAAAGCCCACGGTGGCGATCCCGCCGCGATCAAATCGGTCAGCATTGACATGTCGCCCGCCTTCATCAAGGGGGTGAGCCAGAGCCTGCCCCATGCCCGCATCACCTTCGACAAGTTCCACGTCATTGCCCACGCCTCTACTGCGGTGGATAAAACCCGCCGTATCGAACAGAAGACTGATCCGGCCCTCAAGGGGATGCGCTGGAAGCTGCTCAGGCGCTACGACAGCCTGAATGCTGACAGCCGTGCTGAGATGGACAGCTTGCTGGTCCAGCTCACTACCAAACGCACGGCGCGTGCTTGGGTATATCGGGAGAATCTGAGGGAAATCCTCGGACGAAAGCAGATTAACGTGGTGCGCGCCATGCTTGCACAGTGGTGTACCAATGTCATGCGTTCCAAGGTCGAACCTATGAAGGAAGTCGCCCGCATGATCCGCAACCATCTGGAAGGGATCATTGCCTGGGCGCAAACGCGCCAGACCAACGGCTTCCTCGAAGCCTTCAACGGACTGTTCCAAGCCGCCAAGCGCAAGGCGCGTGGCTACGGCAGGCTCTCCACGATTCGTACCGTGATCTTCCTGCTCGCAGGCAGACTCGACTTCTCGAAACTCAATCCACATGTCAGCACTCAACCCACTTGAAATTCAACAGAGCCTTATTTTATTAGCCCCCTTTGTAGGTCCCTTTGCTGATACCTGGCCAAAAGGACGGGTAATGCTGGTGGCCAATGGCCTTAAATTTTTAGGCGCAGCGGGCATGTTATCAGGACTGCATCCTTTACTGGCTTACGGCATGGTAGGCATAGGCGCAGCGGCTTATTCTCCCGCCAAATACGGTATTTTGAGTGAGCTTGTCAGCGCAGATAAACTCATCAAAGCCAATAGCATGATGGAAGGTTCGACCATAGTCGCCATTCTTCTGGGCGCGGTGCTGGGCGGTTTTTGCTGGCTGATTATTCTGTGTCAGGCGCACTGACCGCCATCGCCATCTGTTATTTGCTGGCGTCAGCTACCAATTTACTTATACCGTGCTTGGCTCCTGCTCACCCACTGAAGCACTTTGCCCCCAGGATATTGGTGAAAGATTTTATACACGCGCTGCGCGCACTATTTAACAACCCAGATGCGCGTTTTTCACTCATCGGTACCAGTGTATTTTGGGGCACTGGCAGCACGCTGCGCTTTCTACTGGTGGCCTGGGTACCAATTGCGCTGCATATCACAGACCTCAGCACGGCAGCCAATTTAAGCGGCGCGGTCGCCATCGGCATCGCGCTTGGTGCATTTGGTGCAGCTAAATTTGTGAGCTTAAGGACTATCAACCGCGCCTTGCCTGCCGGCATTTTGATTGGCGCACTGATTATGGCATTCGCGTTTGTGGGTAATCTCTATCTTGCGATATTCATGCTCATCCTGGTAGGCGCTTGTGGAGGCTTTTATGTAGTGCCGCTAAACGCGTTATTGCAAGAGCGCGGGCGTGAAACTGTGGGCTCTGGCCACGCCATCGCCATACAAAATTTCTTTGAAAATTTTTGCATGTTGCTCATGGTCGGCTTCTACACGCTACTTGCCAAAGGCGGCGCATCGGTAATCACATCAACCATAGGGGTAGGGGCGCTGGTTCTGGTATCCATTTCACTATTGGCATACCTGCGGATATTTTCCAGCACCAAATAATCTAATGAAAATCACTAGCTGCATTTCATGACTTTAGGCAAAGCAATTTTTTTGACTGTGTGTAGAGTTCATTTCACGTTGTGCAATTGTCTTTGGGCAAAAGCAGATCGGACTTAAAATTAACTTAAGGAAATTATTATGTGGACCAAACCAGCAGCTACCGAAATGCGTTTCGGTTTTGAAGTAACAATGTATGTTTGCAATCGTTAAGATTGTATACATCGTATAGCGCAATCGCTAAGTTTTAGTTTTTGCCGTACATAAAAATGGGAGCCTCGGCTCTCATTTTTACTTGGCATGATTTTATTTGGTATTGATCGGCCATGCCTTTGGCAATAACACCCACATTTTACCTTGCTGCTTCATCGCACCTGCCTGACGACCCGCCTCCAACCCCGCACCCCAGAAAAAATCTGCGCGCACGCCGCCTTTAATTGCACCGCCAGTGTCTTGCGCCAGCATCAGGCGCTGCAATGGCTTGCTGGTATTGGGATAGGTGGTAGAGAGAAATATTGGCGCACCCAGCGGCACATAAAGCGGGTCTATCGCTACACTTCGCTCTGCGGCAAGAGGCACACCAAGCGCGCCTAGCGGACCTGAGAGGCCAACCGGCAATTCGCGGAAAAATACATAGCTGGGGTTGCTATTGAGCAGATCGTGTAGCTTGTCCAGATTTTTGCGTGCCCAATCCTTGATGCCCTGCATCGAAGCCTTATCAATAGTAAGTTCGCCGCGGTCAATCAGCACGCGGCCGATGGATTGATAGGCCTGCCCGTTTTGATCAGCATAGCCAACAGCTACTTGCTCGCCATTTTCCAGCTGCACAATACCTGAACCCTGAATCTGTAAAAAGAACAGGTCAATGATGTCGTCTACCCAAATCAGCTCTTTGCCACGCAGTGGAGATTGCTCGGTATCTATTTCGCTGCGATTGTAATAAGGCACGACCTTATTTTCCGTAAGCCTGCCGCGCACGCGCTTATTTGCCAGCTCGGGGTAAAGGCTGCCCAGCTCCACAGTGATTAAATCATCCGGTTTGCTGTACAAGGGATAGCGATAGACGCTGGTCTGGCTACGGCTACCCTTCAGCAAGGGTTGGTAATAACCGGTAATCAGGCCGCTATCAGTGGCGTCAGCATTGGTAGCGCGATAAGGCATGAAATGCTGCTTGAAGTAACCTTGTATAGTCTCATTATTCGGATTATTCAACGCGCTGGCGGCTTCACACGCTGCTTGCCAGGGCTGCTTATTTTTAAGCGTGCTGCAACTTTGCAACCACGCGCCCCAGGATTTTGTAAGGTCATCCTGGGTAAAACCATCCATATCATCCCAACTTGCTACGCGCAATAGATCATAATAATTAACGGCCTCGGGTGCTTTGATTGTCTCCCCAGGCTTGGTCGTATCTAATGGAATTTGTATCGGCGCCTGCCCGGCTGGCGGGCCTGGTTGCTTGGCCGGTTCCGGCTTAGCTTTCTGACCAGCACAAGCAACCAATACTAGCGCAAGCAACAGTGGGCTAAAACGAATCATGATGGCGCGTAACATTTTGCAAGGATGCCGGGGTCTAATGCAGCACGCGCGGCATAGTGAGTGTAAATGGCGCTATGGCCGCATCAAATTGGGTGCCGTCTTCTGCCGTTATCTGATAGCCGCCATGCATAGTACCAACCGGCGTATTAAGCACCGAGCCGCTGGTGTACTGAAAATGCTCACCTGGCTTGAGCAGCGGCTGCACCCCCACCACACCGAGGCCGCGCACTTCCTGAATGCTGCCGGTTGCATCGGTAATAACCCAATGGCGGCTGATAAGCTGTGCGGACATGCTGCCTGTATTGGTGATGGTGATGGTGTAAGAAAATACGTAGCGATTTTGCTCGACGTCCGATTGCTCCGCTATGTAGGCAGTTTCTACAGCCACCGAAAATTCATAGCGTTTATCCGTTGTCATAGTAAATATCTTTACGAAATCATGCCGGTGGTGGGTGAGCTGGGCGCGGCAGAATAGAGCTTTTTCGGCATGCGGCCAGCCAGATAGGCGTCACGACCGGCTTCTATTGCTCTTTTCATGGCGCTGGCCATCAAAATCGGGTCGCGCGCCGCGGCTATTGCAGTATTCATCAGCACGCCGTCGCAGCCTAATTCCATAGCAATCGCCGCATCAGAAGCCGTGCCTACGCCAGCATCAACCAGCACCGGCACCTGGGCATTTTCGATAATAATCTGCAAATTCCAAGGGTTAAGTATGCCCATGCCGGAGCCTATCAATGAGGCCAGTGGCATCACTGCGCAACAACCAATCTGTTCCAGCTGCTTGGCGATAATGGGGTCATCCGAGCAGTACACCATCACATCAAAACCATCTTTCACCAGGACATTGCCGACTTCGCGTGCTATTACTTCGGGGTTGGATAGCTCATGCCCATCACTTTCCAGCCTAAACTGAGGAATGATTTTTAAGCCAGTCTTTTAGAGCATCGTTCATACGAGTTTGCCAGCCAGCGCCTGATGCGCGAAATGCCGCAATCACCTCTCGATCAAAGCGAATGGCAACCTGTTCTTTAGTACCAGAGCCCATAGGCCGCCCGCGCCGCTTGATTGCGGTCGCTAATTCTTCTTTGGTGGCGGGGCGTTCGTTTTCATCCACACCATCCCAGACGTAGTAACCACCAGCAGGGGGGGCCTCCATCGCTTTAAGAATCTTTTCACGTTCACTCATCTTCTTGGGCAAGCCACTCATAATATGCCTCCGTTTCAAGTTCGCTCGCAGGTCGAAAGCTGATAATGCGTACTGCGCTTTCTGGGTCAACATGCACCACTGTCACCACTGCCAGCCGGTTCAGGACGTATGAAAACGACAGGGTTCGTGCTTCACTATTGCGTGTCACCGGAACATCCAGCCGGTAGTGCGAATCCAGCACAATATTGGCATCTGCAAAATCAAGACCATGCTTTGCAAGATTCGCTAGGCGTTTGGCTTCGTGCCAATCTAGCTGTCGCTTCATTTGGATAATTGTAGATGCATTAAATACATTTAGTCAATAATTTTTTGTAGATGCGTTTAATCCGGCAGCTTTATCTTCTTGATGAAATTAGAGATGGTATTGACGGCTTAGGCGATGCACGGCATCGATCATCGCGCCAGCATTTTAGCTCCGACATAGCCTGAAAGGTTAGTCTCCACTGAAACTTGGCCTGTGGTGATTTTATAAAGTTATAAGTGGTACTGGCGGCTAAGTGAATGAACCGAATCAATCATACAAGCCGCGTTTTCCGGTGGGGTGAACTGGGTAATGCCGTGACCCAGATTAAACACGTGACCATTGCCATGACCGTAGCTTTGCAGGACATTGCCGACTTCGCGCTCAATGACTGTTGGATTTGACAGCAAAATCGCCGGGTCCAGGTTGCCTTGCAGCGAGACTTTATCACCCACTCTTTTCCTGGCTTCGCCTATGTCAATTGTCCAGTCCAGGCCCACGCAGTCAGCGCCGATATTGGCGATACTTTCCAGCCACAAGCCGCCGCCTTTGGTGAAAACAGTGCATGGCACAGCGCGGCCTTCACGTTCGCGGGTGAGACCTGCCACGATTTTTTGCATGTATTGCAAAGAAAATTCACGGTAAGCCGCATGGGATAAGGCGCAGCCCCATGAATCAAAAATCATTACCGCTTGCGCGCCAGCTTCAATTTGTGCGTTGAGGTAAAGAATTACGGCTTGTGCGTTGGTTTCCAGAATGTGGTGCAGCAAATCCTGGCGCTCATAAGCCATTTTCTTGATGTTGAGGAAATCGGTGCCGCCCTTGCCTTCTACCATGTAGCAAGCCAGTGTCCATGGACTGCCCGAGAAGCCAATCAGTGGCACGCTGCCATTGAGAGCTTTACGAATCTGGCTTACCGCATCCAGCACATAGCCTAAATGCTCGACTGGGTCAGGTGCAGTCAGATCACGAATTTCCCATTCTTCGCGCAGCGGGCGCTCGAATTTGGGCCCTTCGCCATCCTCAAAATACAGGCCCAGACCCATGGCATCGGGCACAGTCAAAATATCTGAAAATAAAATAGCCGCATCGAGCGGAAAGCGCGCCAATGGCTGCAAAGTCACTTCTGTCGCGTAATCAGGATTTTTGGCCAGACCTAAAAAACTGCCGGCTCGCTTACGTGTTTCACAATATTCCGGCAGGTAACGCCCCGCCTGACGCATCATCCAGACTGGAGTGTAGTCGGTAGGTTGGCGCATAAGCGCGCACAAAAAAGTATCGTTCTCTAGAGGTGCCATTTATTTCATTCCAAAATCAAACTTGCACTTTGTTGCCCTCACTTGTCGTACACATTGTACTGTCTGCGTTCGGACGCCTCGTTCAAATTTTATTTTGAAACGAAATTAGGTGAAGTTAAGAAATAGCGCAACAGGATCAACGGGGAAGCGTAGATAAACCCATCAAAAATTCATCCACCGCGCGGGCACACTGGCGGCCTTCGCGTATCGCCCAGACCACCAGCGACTGGCCACGGCGCATATCACCCGCGGCAAAAACCTTGGCATTGCTGGTGACATAACAGCCTTCACCATCGGTCGTGGCTTTTGCATTGCCGCGCCCATCTTTTTCAATGCCAAATACATCCAGCACCTTTTGTACGGGGCTGACAAAACCCATGGCCAGCAGTATTAAATCGGCGGGGATGGTGAATTCTGTGCCCGGCACGTCAATCATTTTGCCGTCCTTCCACTCTATATGCGCGCCTTTGAGCGCTTTGACCTTGCCGTTTTCGCCAATCAATTCTTTGGTGGTAATTGACCAGTCGCGTTCCACGCCTTCTTCATGCGAACCGGAAGTGCGCATCTTGAGTGGCCAGTTTGGCCAGGTTAATAGCTTGTTTTCATGTTCCGGCGGTTGCGGCATCAATTCAAATTGCGTGATAGATGCAGCGCCATGGCGGTTGGATGTGCCTACACAATCAGAGCCGGTATCGCCACCGCCAATGATTACCACATGCTTGTTTGTTGCCATGATCTGGTTTTCAACCTTGTCGCCAGCGACCACTTTATTTTGCGGGGTGAGGAAATCCATGGCAAACATTACGCCATCCAGTTCGCGGCCTTTAACCGGCAAATCGCACGGATGCTCGGCTCCACCTGTCAGAATCACCGCATCATATTCTTTTAACAAATCTTCAGCTTTGACGTTCTCGCCCACGTTTTGATTAACGCGGAATTCCACACCCTCGGCTTCCATCTGCGCCATACGGCGGTCAATATGGCTTTTTTCCATCTTGAAATCGGGGATGCCATAGCGCAACAGGCCACCGATGCGATCCTGCTTTTCCAGCACGATCACAGTATGGCCAACACGCGCCAGCTGTTGTGCGGCGGCCAGACCGGCAGGGCCGGAACCGACAACAACAACCTTTTTACCGGTTTTGTGGGTGGGCGGCTCGGGGATGACCCATCCGTTCTCCCAAGCCTTATCGATAATGGCATGCTCGATAGATTTAATGCCGACGGGGTCGGCATTAATGTTGAGCACACACGCAGCTTCGCACGGCGCCGGGCAGATGCGGCCGGTGAATTCCGGAAAATTGTTGGTGGAATGTAATACGTCTATTGCCTGCTGCCAGTCCTGCTGGTAAACCAGATCATTCCAATCCGGAATGATATTGTTTACCGGGCAGCCAGTAATGCAAAACGGGGTGCCGCAATCCATACAGCGTGCGCCCTGCGTCTTGGCTTGGTCGTCCGTCAGGTGCAACACAAACTCTTTATAGTTTTTAACGCGCTTAGCGACCGGCACGTTGGCTTCCGCCAGACGCTGATATTCCATGAATCCTGTAATCTTGCCCATACTTAAGCAGCTTCTTTCTTATTTTGTCGCGGATTAAGCTGCTTGCTTCTGTGCAGCAACAACGCGCTCGGTGAGTACGCGTTTATATTCGTGTGGCATCACTTTGACAAATTTCCCACGATAGCTGTTCCAGTCATTGAGCATGGCTCTGGCGCGTGCACTGCCCGTGTAATCTGCATGCTTGTTCAGCAAGTCCAGCAAAGCGGTTTCATCAGGCTGGCCGTTATGCTCACCGACCAAGTGGACAACTTTGTCAGCAGACACTATTTTTTCCAGACTAACCATGTTGAGGTTGCAGCGTTTGGCGAACATGCCATCTTCATCGTACACATAAGCTATGCCGCCAGACATACCGGCTGCAAAGTTGCGGCCAGTTTGGCCCAGCACTACCACGGCGCCGCCAGTCATGTATTCGCAGCCATGGTCGCCCACGCCTTCGACTACTGCGCTGGCGCCGGAGTTACGCACACAGAAGCGCTCGCCCGCTACACCGCGGAAGTAGCTCTCGCCAGCGGTGGCGCCATACATGACGGTATTGCCGACAATAATATTTTCTTCAGGCTTGCCGCGAAATGCTGCTGGCGGCTTGATGACGATGCGCCCGCCACACAAGCCCTTGCCTACGTAGTCGTTGCCTTCGCCGGTAAGCTCAAAGGTAATGCCATGCGCCAGGAATGCGGCAAAGCTTTGGCCGGCAGTGCCGCTCAGTTTTACGGTAATGGTGTCGTCCGGCAGGCCATCGTGGCCGTAACGAACCGCCACCTGGTTAGACAGCATGGTGCCAACGGTACGGTTGGTGTTGCTAATGGGCGATTCAATCACCACCTTCTCGCCTTTTTCCAGAGCCGGTTTGGCCTGTTCAATCAATTTGTTATCCAGTGCGCGCTCAAGCCCATGCGACTGCGCTTCGTTGTTGTGACGCGAGACGGTGCTATCCACCTTAGGCAAGTAGAAAATCTTGCTAAAATCAAGACCACGGGCTTTCCAGTGCTCAATGCCTGCTTGCATATCGAGCAAATCGGCACGGCCAATCAAATCGTCAAATTTGCGGATGCCGATGCTGGCCATCAATTCGCGTACTTCTTCTGCTACGAAGAAGAAGTAATTCACCACGTGTTCGGGCTGGCCGGTGAAGCGTTTACGCAGCACCGGGTCTTGCGTGGCGACGCCGACCGGACAAGTGTTGAGGTGGCATTTGCGCATCATGATGCAGCCTTCCACTACCAGCGGCGCAGTGGCAAAACCGAATTCATCGGCACCCAGTAGCGCGCCAATCAGCACGTCGCGGCCTGTTTTCATTTGGCCATCCACCTGTACTCGCACACGGCCACGCAGACGGTTAAGCACCAGGGTCTGCTGCGTTTCGGAAAGCCCGAGTTCCCATGGCGTACCCGCATGTTTGATGGAAGATATGGGTGAGGCGCCGGTGCCGCCATCATGGCCGGCGATCACAATGTGGTCAGATTTGGCCTTGGTCACACCCGCTGCCACGGTGCCAACGCCGGTTTCAGACACCAGCTTGGTTGAGATGGATGCCTTTGGATTGGCATTTTTAAGATCATGAATCAGCTGAGCCAGATCTTCAATCGAATAAATATCGTGGTGCGGTGGCGGTGAAATCAAACCAACCCCGGGCAATGAGAAACGCAATCTGGCGATATACGGGCTTACCTTGTGGCCGGGTAGCTGACCGCCTTCGCCTGGCTTGGCACCCTGCGCCATCTTGATCTGGATCTGGTCTGCGCTGGCCAGATATTCAGCGGTGACACCAAAACGACCAGAGGCAACCTGCTTGATTTTTGAGCGCATGGAATCGCCCGCCTTGAGCGGAATGTTGCGTTCAATCAAACCTTCCCCAATTACGGCGGCCATGGTGGTGTCTTTGGCGACAGTAATAAAACGTTTAGGGTCTTCGCCGCCTTCGCCGGTATTGGATTTGCCGCCGATGCGGTTCATGGCGATGGCCAGTGTAGCGTGGGCCTCGGTAGAGATAGAGCCAAGCGACATGGCGCCGGTCGAAAAGCGTTTAACGATTTCTTTGGCAGATTCTACTTCATCCAGCGACACTGCTTTGCCGGCCGGTTTGATTTCGAACAAGCCGCGCAAGGTCATATGACGCTTGCTCTGGTCGTTGATGAGTTTGGCGTATTCTTTGTAAGTGCTGGTTTCGCCGGTGCGTGTGGCGTGTTGCAGTTTGGCAATAGAATCTGGCGTCCACATGTGTTCTTCGCCACGCACACGGAAAGCATACTCGCCACCCGCATCCAGCGCGGTTGCCAATACCGGGTCTTCGCCAAACGCGCTGTTATGCAAACGCAGGTTTTCTTCAGCGACTTCAATGAGGCCGATACCCTCAATATTGGTAGCGGTGCCGGTGAAATATTCATCGACAAGAGGGCTGTTCAGGCCAACCGCTTCAAAAGTCTGCCCGCCACAGTACGATTGATAGGTGGAAATGCCCATTTTGGACATGACTTTATACAAGCCCTTGCCGATAGCCTTGACGAATTTCTTATGAGCATCTTCTGCGCCGTTGCCCGCCATGCTGTTAATGGTTTCAAACGCCAGCCACGGGCAAACGGCTTCGGCGCCATAAGCGGCCAGCAATGCGAAGTGGTGCACTTCACGTGCGGAGCCAGTGTCGATTACCAGGCCAGTATTGGTGCGCAAACCCGCCCGCACCAAAAATTGGTGGGTGGCTGCGCAGGCTAACAAGGCAGGTATAGCCAAACGGCTTGCACCGACAGCGCGGTCAGACAAAATGAGCAGATTAAAGCCGTCATCCACTGCCTGCTTCGCTGCTTTGCGTAGGGCTTCGATGGTGTCAGCCATGCCTTCCTTACCTGCGTTGGCCGGATAGGTAATATCCAGCGTAAGCGAGCGGTAGCGGCCTTGTGTAAGGGTATCAATCGCTTTTAGCTGTTCCAGCTCATCCAGCGTCAGCACAGGCTGGCTGGCTTCCAGGCGGGTTGGCGGGTTGACTTCATCAATGCCGAGCAGGTTTGGTTTAGGGCCAATGAATGTCACCAGTGACATTACCAATTCTTCACGGATCGGGTCGATCGGTGGGTTGGTCACTTGTGCGAATAACTGCTTGAAGTAGGTATAGAGTAACTTCGGCCTGTCAGAGAGCACCGGCAATGCGCTGTCATTGCCCATAGCACCGACGCCTTCTTCGCCCGCCGTAATCATGGGTTGCAACACAAACCGAAGGTCTTCCTGGGTGTAACCAAACGCTTGTTGCAGATCGAGCAAGTCGGCACTTAATTCCAGTCTGGCATCCACTTTGGGCAAATCCCCCAGGAAGTAGCGAGATTTTTCTATCCAATCTTTATACGGCTTGGCTTGCGCAAGCGCTTGCTTCACCTCCGCATCATCAATAATGCGGCCTTGTTCCATATCAATCAGCAGCATTTTGCCTGGCTGCAAGCGCCATTTCTTGATGATTTTTTCCTGCGGGAATGTCAGTACACCCATCTCAGAAGCCATCACGACAAAGTCATCATCTGTCACTAAATAGCGCGCAGGCCGCAGGCCATTGCGGTCCAGGGTGGCCCCAATCATACGGCCATCGGTAAAGGCAACCGCGGCCGGGCCATCCCATGGCTCCATCAATGCGGCATGATATTCGTAGAAAGCGCGCCGCTCTTCATCCATCAGTGGGTTGCCGAAGCTATCTTTCGCACCCCAGGCTTCAGGAATCAGCATCATCATGGCGTGTGGTAGCGAATAGCCGCCAGCGACGAGCAGCTCCAGTGTATTATCAAACGCGGCGGAATCGGATTGACCATCAACAATCAGCGGCCACAGTTTTTCCAAATCTTCACCAATCAGTGCAGAGCGCATGGCTTCATGGCGCGCTGCCATCCAATTGACGTTACCTTGCAGGGTATTGATTTCACCATTGTGCGCAATCATGCGGAAAGGATGCGCTAGATCCCAAGCCGGGAAAGTGTTGGTGGAAAAACGCTGGTGCACCAGCGCCAACGCTGAAACCACGGTTTCATCGGCTAAATCGCGGTAGTAAACACCAACTTCATTCGCCAGCAACATACCTTTGTAAACGATAGTGCGGCTGGAGAGTGAGGGGATATAAAACTGACTGTTATCGTCTAATTTGAGTGCGCGAACAGCGTGCTCGATGCGCTTGCGGATCACGAATAATTTACGCTCAAAGGCATTTTGATCGGTGACATTTTTGCCGCGCGCAATGAATACCTGGCGCATCACTGGCTCGACATCCCTGGCTGCATTGGCAATGTTGCTGTTATCGCGAGGCAGGTCGCGCCAGCCTAATAGACTTTGCGCTTCTTCGTGAATAATGCGGCTAATGATGGCTATACAAGCATCGCGACCATCTTTTGTTTGCGGTAAAAACACCGTGCCGCAAGCATATTCGCCCGCTGCCGGCAGCGCGATATTTAGTTTAGCGGCTTCTTTGCGCATGAAGGCATCGGGCATTTGAATTAAAATACCGGCGCCATCACCCAATTTCGGGTCATAGCCGGTGGCGCCGCGATGGGTCAGGTTGGCCAGCAACCGCAAGCCCTGCTGCACGATGTCATGGCTTTTGTGGCCCTTGATGTGCGCAATAAAACCAACGCCGCATGCGTCCTGCTCGTTGGCTGGATTATATAAACCTTGTTTTATCGGTGCGCGTGTTACTGACATATTCTTTAGTTCATAAAACATTTAGCGGAACCTTCAATACTACCGTTAATTAGCCTCAAGTTCAATCATGTAGACCACGATTCACGCTGGTTTGCTCACTTAGGTGAGTATTAAAATAAGGTATAAATTGAGGCATTTGACTTCTTAAATGAGAATGATTATTATTTATAATAGATTATTGTCCCCAATACTTGCTACAAGGAAGCTATCCATGACTCAAGCAGTGCCCGAAAATACATGTGAGAAAATTGTGTTAGCAGATTCTATGGGATTGCGCTTGATTTACTGCAAAGATTGCAATGTGGTGGAGCTGGAAATTGGCGCCGTAACTTTGCGTTTGTGTCCTGATGTGGTGCAGCGCATGGCTAATATGTTGATGAAAGCCAGTTTGAAACTTGACAGGCTGGTATCAACACCAGGTGAGGTTCAGCAGCTTACCGAAACACAAGTTATACACTGACTTTAACTGCAATTGCTCAAGCCATTTTTTTAAACGCGCTTATCGCTGCATTCACGGTAGCTTTGATATCATCCTCGCTGTGCGCGGCAGAGACAAAGCCAGCCTCAAACGCCGAAGGCGCAAGGTAAACGCCTTCATCCAGCATGGCGTGGAAGAATCGGTTAAAAGCCTGTTTATCACACTCCATTACCTCCGCGTAGCTGGTGGGGGGCGTTTCGCGGAAATACAAACCAAACATGCCGCCTACGTTTTGCGCGCTGAATGTAACACCTTGCTCTTTGGCGGCTTTACTCAAACCGTCTACAAATTGTTTGGTCGTGGCTTCAAGCTTGTTGTAAAAATCCGGGCTTAGAATCAGCTCGAGCGTGGCCAACCCCGCAGCAACCGCAACAGGATTGCCTGACAGCGTGCCCGCCTGATATACCGGGCCCAGCGGCGCTAAACAGGCCATGATATCTTTGCGCCCGCCAAAGGCACCAACTGGCAAACCGCCGCCAATGACTTTACCTAAAGTGGTCAGGTCAGGTTTAACATTGTAGCGGGCTTGTGCGCCACCCAGAGCGACACGGAAGCCGGTCATCACTTCATCAAAAATCAATACCGCTCCAAATTTGGTGCACTGCGCGCGCAGAGTTTCTAAAAAATCTTTATCCGGCACAATCAGGTTCATGTTGCCGGCCACTGGCTCGACAATGACACAGGCAATTTCATTACCCATTTCCTTAAAAAGGGCTTCAACCGCGATACTATCGTTATAGGCGAGGGCCAAGGTATGCGCCACTACCTCAGGCGGTACGCCTGCCGAACTGGGTTGACCAAAAGTAAGCAGGCCGGACCCTGCCTTTACCAGCAGGGCATCGGCATGGCCGTGGTAGCAGCCTTCAAATTTCACGAATTTTGATCGTCCGGTGAAGCCGCGCGCCAAGCGGATTGCGCTCATGGTGGCTTCGGTGCCGGAACTAACCAGTCGCACCTGCTCCATAGAAGGCACCAGTTTGGTCAGCAACTCTGCCATTTCCAGCTCCAAGGCAGTCGGTGCGCCAAAAGACAGGCCATTTGCCGCAGTCTTCTGCACGGCGGCTACTACTTCGGGGTGCGCGTGCCCCACAATCATTGGTCCCCAGGAACCTACATAATCAATGTATTGTTTGTCGTCCTCATCCCACAGCTTGGAGCCCAGCCCGCGTTTAAAGAACGGCGGTGTTCCGCCTACAGAGCCAAAGGCACGCACCGGGGAATTAACACCGCCGGGGATGAGGCGCTGGGATTTTTCAAACAACTGTTGATTGCGTGAGGTCATGGTGGTCAGTTTGGTTAATTAGTTTGATTAAAAAGATTAGAAAATTGTTGAGCAGTCAGTCGAATATCCTCTGCTGAAAATAAAGCACCAATTACTGCGATACTGCTGGCCCCAGCCTTGATTGCTAAAACGGCATTATCCAATGTTATGCCGCCTATCGCTACTATCGGAAGCTTAAGTTCTTTGGCTACGCGGCTGATGAGCTCTAATGGCGCATTGACAGCGGCGGGTTTAGTTGTGGAATTGAAACAGGCACCAAAAGCCACATAATCTGCCCCGCTCAAGGCTGCGGATTGGGCAAGTTCATAGCGATTGTGGCAGGAGGCGCCCAATATTTTTTCCGCACCTAGCTGTTGCCGCGCTGAAGATAAATTGCCATCACTCTCGCCAAGGTGAACACCATCGGCATCCAGATGCAAACACAAATCCAGGTAATCATTGATAACCAGCGGAATATGATGTTTGCGGCATATTTTTAATAAAGCAGCAGCTTGTTCAGTACGCAAATCAGCATCAACCAATTTGTTGCGGTATTGAATGATGGACGCGCCGCCAAGCAGGCTTGCTTCCACCACCTGACACAACATTTCGGTATCCTCAATATCCGACGTAATGGCGTAAAGCCCTTTGATCACAGAACGACTAGTCTTTGTTGCTCTCATCTTCTTCGTCACGCGCCCAGAACATGCGGTCTGGAATATATTGCCCCATGCCAGGGCGGAATGCATTTTGCAGTGATTGCCAGGTATATTCCTGCCCCTCGGCAACCGCTTCTTCTATGGTCAGGCCATGCGCCAGACAGGCGGCGATAGCCGAGGTGAGTGTGCAGCCCGAGCCATGATAGCTGCCCGGCAGGCGCTCCCAGTTGTAGGCTTTAATCAATCCATTTTCACCATAAAGCGTATTGACAACTTCAGCTGAGCGCTCATGCGTGCCGGTAATCAGCACAAATTCACAGCCCATGCCGAGCAGGCGCTGCGCGCTTTCATCCAGCGTGGCATTTTCTACATCTTCGTTTTCGTCATCAAAAAAAGCGAAGCGACGTGCTTCCAGGCTATTGGGTGTAATCAGGGTGGCCTGCGGGAATAGCAAATCAATCATCGCCGCCTGCATTTCGTCGCTGGATAGGTCATCTCCGCGGCCAGACGATAGAATCGGGTCAATCAGCAA
>JBCKUK010000032.1:0-15109 GCA_038924905.1 Methylophilaceae bacterium
CCTTTTTGACCCCATGAGTAGGTAGTCTCTGGATTGGTGTGTGTATCATGATCTTGATAGGCGTTACTGGTAGCCATAGCGCCTATTACTGAATTTCCCCAATACTCTTTAGGGATGTCTGTATGAACATCGCTAAAACGAGTTTCCCTATCGAGATTTAGTTGTTTGCGTCCGCGTAATTGCAAACTTCCGTCAGCCGCTTTTTGTCGCAAAGCAGTTAATGTGCTTGGGTAACATTTCCCATCATCCGTATCCCCGATGCGCTCCGCGACATACTCTACAGCCTTATGGATTGGAACAAATTTACTTTCTGTGTTTGAAGTGGGCTTGGGCGCTGTTTCTACAGTTTTCTCTTTCCTCTTGCTGAGGAGAAGCCACAAAGTAAGGATTGTAAATGCAACTGGCGGTCCATATTCAATAAGGTCAGCCCACGGAGGAAGATTTACCATATGGATAACCTTGTCGAAGAACCATGCTTCAAGGCTTCCTCGAAAAAACTAAGTAGCAATTGCACCCAAACCCGAAGGTATACTATAAATTAAGGGGCTGTAGTAGATTAGCACTAAATCCCAGCCCACTCCTTCAATATTAACAGTTGTTGTTTAGGTGTTCCGTAATTAAATCTGAATTCACATTCCTTGAGGAATAATGGGAACGACTCTATTAGGAATTCCATTGTATTTTCTTAACACACGTTTGGCTTGATTCCAGAAGTTCTCAATGCCATTAATGTGATTCTTGCCATTTGCAAATAGCTTTGAGTGGTTAATTCTCTCATGATAAAAATCACTCACATCTAATGCGTTATAACTTCGATAGCAATCTGTATAAACCACGCTATCTGGTGTTATCTTCCTTGTAATAAGCGGCATTAATGTTTCTGACTTGGTGTTGATGACGGCCTTAGTATAAACCTTACCACCGCGCTTTAAGAGACCAAACACAGCAACTTTACCAGCAGCGCCGCGACCACGCTTTCCTTTGCGGGCACCACCCAAAGTAACTCTCAATCTAACTCGACTGCACCATCGAATATTTCATGCGCTTCTTGCTCCACATGATAGCCAATAATCTCACGTAGTTTACGGTAAAACAAAGCAGCACTATTAGGCTGTATTTCAAGTAAACCTGCAGCTGATCGTGCCGTTACTTCTAATACAAAATATTCGAGCAGCTTTAACTGCTTCTTTCTTAATAACTTACAATGACTTAGATTCATTTAATTAGCATAACATTTATGCTAATCTACTATAGCCCCTAAATTAATCTAGACATGATTTTTACCCTTGTTTACCCTAGCATTTTCTGAATCTTGTCTTCGTACTCGGGGAAATAGCGGGCAATCACCGCAAGGTCGAAACTGCGCAGGATACTGGTATTCGATTCGCGCTCAAGCAAAAAGTCGAAAGAACGGCTGACCAGCAGATCGACTGAAACCCGCCCGCCGGTTAGTTTTTGAGCATATTGCGGCTGCACGGTGACGACGTGCGTGGTTGAGCTTCTATCGCTTACCGTCACTTCAAATGTCGAGTCATCGAGCTTTTTTACGCTAACAGTTGGCATCATTCCATCCCGTCTGTTGATTCTATAGCAGCAACATTAAAAACCGGAATATTTCCGTAAAGTTGTCATTTTATCTTCACATTCGTGTGCAATCCTTGCGCGCATGAAAAGCCCTATACCTAACGAATGCTATGCCGCATAAAATAGGTTTGTGCCTGCACTGGATGCATGCGCTGGATAGCGCGCTGTGCATACGCGTCAACCGAGCCAGCCGAAACCGCCTGACACGCTTATTTTTCCGCCTGATTAGCCGTTTGGGTGACGGCATATTCTGGTATGCGGTGATGATAGGCATCTTATTGAGCCAGGGTCAGGCTGGCGCGCTGCCAACTTTGCACATGGCACTGGCTGGGTTTGAGCGGCACGCTGATCTACAAGTGGCTCAAAGGTAAGGCCTCACGTCCGCGGCCTTATGAAGTGCATCAGGATATCTGGCTGACGGGTATTCCACTTGACCGCTTCAGCTTCCCATCTGGCCATACTTTGCATGCGGTGGCATTCTGTTCGGTTGCGCTGGTGTACTACCCATGCTGGCTTGTCTGCTGGTGCCTTTCACCGTTCTGGTAGGCATGTCGCGTGTGATATTGGGCTTGCATTACCCCAGCGATGTGCTGGCTGGCGCACTGATTGGCGGCTTGATCGCCGCACTGTCTTTTCTGCTGTAACTCCCCTGCATTAGAGGCGCTAACCCCGCTGGTTTTGCTATACTTCTGCCCTGACAATATTTTTTCTCTCAGGACATCATGGAAAGCCCCTATAAAGGTAAAACCGGCCTGTGCCGTTTGATTAACGCATTTGGTTACTCGATGGATGGTTTCAAGGCGGCCTATCAGCATGAAGACGCTTTTCGCACCGAGGTATGGCTGGCCATTATATTGACGCTTCTCGCTTTTTATCTGGCGGGTGGCGTCATAGAACTCGCCATGATGTTAGCCAGTATATTTTTGGTAGTGATTGTAGAGCTGGTGAATTCCGCGATAGAAGCGACGGTGGACCATACTTCGTTGGAAAAGCACATGCTGGCCAAACGCGCGAAAGACATCGGCAGTGCAGCAGTTTTACTCAGCCTGATTAACCTCGCCGTAGTTTGGGGCTTGCTGATTTTTGGCTAGGGAAGCTTAGTCCTTGTTTCATTTTTAATAACAGCCATCCTTAATGCCCAAGAAGAAACGCGTGAAAATTCTATTTGTCTCCGATGTTTATTTCCCCCGCGTGAATGGCGTATCTACTTCCATTCGCACCTTTGTCGGCGAACTGCAAGCCATGGGGCATGGGGTGCACCTCATCGCACCGGATTACGGCATTGCAACCGATGATGAAAGCTGGATCAAGCGCATCCCTGCTCGCAGCATCTACTTTGACCCCGAAGACAAATTGATGCGCTATGGCCGGGCACTGGAGAGGCTGAAGGAGTTACGCAGCGAGCATTATGACCTTGTGCATATCCACACGCCATTTGTTGCACATTACCTAGGCCTCAAGTTCGCGCGTTTACTGGGGGTGCCTTGTGTAGAAAGCTACCACACCTTCTTTGAAGATTACATGCATCATTATTTACCCTAGCTGCCTAAGTCGTTCTCGCGTGGCTTTGCACGACGTTTATCATGCCGCCAATGCAATGCGGTGGATGCTATTGTTGCGCCATCGCAACCGATGCTGGATGTATTGCGTCAATACGGTGTGAAAACAGATGCGCAGGTAATCCCTACCGGTTTGCAGGCGCACAGCTTTGCGCCAGCTGATGGCGCTGCTTTTCGTGCCAAATATGGCATTGCGCCAAGACGCCCGATGTTGCTTTATGTGGGGCGTGTGGCTTTTGAGAAAAATATCGATTTTCTGCTGCGCATGGTAAATGAACTGCGCAAAAAACAACCTGATGTCCTGCTGGTAGTTGCCGGCGAAGGCCCAGCAGAAGCCAGCCTGCATGAACTAAGTAAGAGTCTGGGGTTGCAGGACAACATCCGCTTTATCGGCTACCTTGATCGTAACACCGAGCTTAATGGCTGCTACAAGGCGGCTGATGTCTTTGTGTTTTCATCCAAGTCTGAAACTCAGGGTTTGGTGCTGATAGAAGCCATGGCGCAAGGCGTACCGGTGGTGGCCATTGCCGAGCTGGGCACCAAATCGATATTGATAGAAGGCGAGGGCGCAATGATTGCGCCGGAAGATGAAGTAACATTTGCCGATAAGGCCCTGAGCTTGCTGGCTGATACAGATAAGCGTGTGGCATTGGGCGAAGCCGCAAGAAACTACGCCTCGCAGCGCTGGACTGCGCGTATCCAGGCGGAACGTATGGCAGGGTTTTATCAGCAGGTGATTGGCAACGCCCAAAACTAATATCAAGTTTGTTTTGGTAAATAGCTGAATACGCCCCAGCTTTTTTATTGCCTGCCATATGCGTAAACTGGGCACTATGGGCAAAAAGACTAAAAAATCCAGCGTAGTTGCCAAGCCGAGAAATCGCCTGGTGGTTGCCGCACGCTTTCGCAAGGCGGGTGCGCATGGTAAATCACATAAAGCGCTGCGACGCGAATTGACTGTGAAAACAGCGCAAGAGAGCGTCTCAATTCCGTTAAAATAGCGCACGTCAGAATAATTAAGGATTACTAATGCTTGGTACTTGTGTGCAGAGGTTCTGGGGCTCGCTCGCATTGTTCGGCCACTATGCACCTTTGGTCGGCTTGTTCCTGATAGGTTTGCCCATTCTGTTCTTGTCACGCATTGGCTTGATGCTGTGGCAATCCAATCGCGTGGCAGCAACCGGCATGTGGGCCAATATGCTGGTTCAGGGTGTGCGGGCAGATATCATCCTGCTCGGGCTGATCGTGATATTGCCGCTGCTGATTGCGCCATTGTTTATGGTGTTTAATGCCTGGTCGCAATGGAAATATTTCATTTTTGTCTGGGTTATTCTGGCGATTACCCTGATAGTTTTTATGGAAGCGGCCACGCCCGGATTCATTACCGAATACGACACCAGGCCGAACCGCCTGTTTGTTGAATACCTGAAGTATCCGAGTGAAGTCATCCCGATGCTGTGGGGCGGCTTCCGTATCCACGTGTTTGTCGGCTTGGGCGCCCTTGCGCTTACCCTGTGGGTGATGGCTAAATTCATGCGTCCCTGGCTGGATCAGGTGAACCAGCTGCCCAGCCTCTGGTTCTGGCTGGCCTGGCCATTTGTCGTTCTGGCGGTGGTTTTTGCAGTCAGGTCCACCACCGGCCACCGACCTGCCAACCCGGCGCTGTTTGCACTCACCAACGACAGCATGGTCAATACGCTAGTGCTGAGTTCAACCTACTCGGTTTTTTATGCCATCTATGATTTGAAGCATGAAAGTAATTCGAGTGAAATCTACGGCAAGATGACACCGGAAGCCATCATGCTGCAACTGCAGGCCACACGCAAAATATTGCAGGATAAGCGGCCGCTACTGGGTTCATCCGAGATTCCAACACTGATCGAACAGATAGCCACGCGCAAGCGGGAGCGTAGCCTTAATCTCGTCATTATTCTGGAAGAGAGTATGGGCGCTACTTTTGTCGAATCACTGGGCGGCGTTCCTGTGACACCGGAGCTGGAAAAGCTCAAAAGCCAGGGCTGGTGGTTTGAGCAACTCTATGCCACCGGCACGCGTTCGGTACGCGGCATCGAGGCCGTGGTGTCCGGCTATGCACCTACACCGGCGCAGGCTGTGGTCAAGCTGTCATTGGCACAGAAAAATTTCTTTACGCTCGCCAGTCTGCTCGACCAGCGCGGCTATTCTACCGAATTCATCTATGGCGGTGAATCGCATTTTGACAATATGCGCGGGTTCTTCATGGGCAATGGTTTTAAATCCGTGATTGATGAACATGACTTCATCTCGCCTGAATTCAAAGCCAGTTGGGGGGTATCCGACGAAGACCTTCTAAACAGGACGCATGAACAGTTGAGCGCCCACCACGCCAGCGGCAAACCTTTCTTTACCCTGGTGTTGAGTTCATCCAACCATTCACCATTTGAATTCCCCGACGGACGCATCACTTTATATGATAAGGAAAAAGCGACCGAGAACAATGCGGTCAAATATGCGGATTACGCGGTTGGCCAGTTCTTCGAGAAGGCGCGCGCCAGCAAATATTGGAAAGACACCATCTTCCTGATTGTGGCTGACCATGATATCCGCGTGCGGGGCGGCAGTCTGGTGCCGATCAAGAATTTTCATATTCCCGGACTGATTTTGGGTGCCGATATCGGACAGCGCAGCATTAAAACCGTTGCCAGCCAGATTGATTTACCCACCACGCTGCTTTCATTGATGGGGATTAACGCCAAACACCCGATGATAGGGCGCGATCTGAGCGCCGAACCGGAAGGCCTGCCGGGCCGCGCCATGATGCAGTTTGAGCAGCACTATGCCTGGATGGAGGGAAACCAGGTTGTGGTATTGCGGCCTGATAAGGCACCAGCACATGGAATTTATGATATGAAGCGCAAGGAATTGGCTGTTGCAGAGCCGCCGAATGACGCTAAAGAGCAAGAGCAGCGGGCGCTAGCCCATGTGATGCTACCAGCCTGGCTGTACCGCGAGCAGCATTACCACTTGCCAGAGTAAACCCTAACCAAATTTACCGGTAATGTAATCTTCTGTTTCTTTACGGCTGGGGTTGGTGAATATGGAGTTGGTGTTGCCATGTTCCATCAGTTCACCCAGATACATATAGGCGGTGTAGTCGGATACGCGCGCGGCCTGTTGCATGTTGTGAGTGACCACCAATATCGTTAATTTCTTGCGTAGTTCAGACATTAATTCTTCAATATGGGCTGTGGCGATTGGATCCAGCGCGGAGGTCGGTTCATCGAACAGCATAATTTCAGGGTCAGTTGCCAATGCGCGCGCAATGCAAAGGCGCTGCTGCTGGCCGCCAGAAAGGTTAAAAGCCAAATCATGCAGGCGGTCCTTTGCTTCATCCCATAACGCTGCGCCTTTCAATGCTTCTTCTACTTTGTCGTCCATGATGCGCTTGTTTTTTTCGCCGCGAACACGCAGACCGTAAGCGACGTTCTCATAAATGGACTTAGGAAAAGGATTGGGTTTCTGGAATACCATGCTGATACGCATACGCACTTCAATAGGGTCAACGCCGCTGGCCAGGATATTTGTGTTGTCCGGATGCATGACAATTTGGCCTTCGTAGCTATTGCCCGGGTAGAGATCATGCATACGGTTAAAGCAGCGCAGGAACGTGGATTTGCCGCAGCCGGATGGGCCAATCAGCGCGGTAATTTTGTTTTCATACAGTGGCATACTCACATTCTTGAGTGCTTTGTTGCCATTAGCATAAAAAAAGCTGAGGTTGCGCGATTCGGCTTTGACCGGGGCTGTTGTGTCCATTAGATTGACTTCCTGATATTAGCTACCATTTGATTTTCTTGCGCATCTTGTAGCGCAGCCAGATTGCAGTGCCATTCATTAACAATGTTACCACGATGATAATTGCACCCGTCGCGGCAGCATTGATGTGAAAAGCGTGATCTGGACGCGAGAGCCAGTTAAACATTTGAATGGGCATCACGGTAAAGCCGGAGCTAAGCCACTCAAAATTGAGAAACGGCGGGGTGGTTGTCACAGGCGACGGTGGAAGAAAGGCAATAAAAGTGAGCGCGCCTATGGTAATGAGCGGTGCGGTTTCGCCCAAGGCGCGCGCCATGCCGATAATCACGCCGGTTAAAATGCCGCCAAATGAATAGTGCAGCACATGCTGGGATACCACTTGCCATTTGGTGGCGCCTACGGCATAAGCCGCTTCGCGAATGGCCACTGGAATGGCGCGTATGGCTTCGCGCGTGGAAACAATGACAATGGGCAAAATCAAGAGCCCCAGAGTTAGCCCGGCTGTCAGTATGCTTTGGCCTAAATCCAGAATATAACCAAACAGGCCAAGCGCTAACAAGCCATACACAATGGAAGGTACGCCCGCCAGGTTGGAAACATTAATTTCAATCAGGTCAGCCAGCCAATTTTTCTTTGCATATTCTTCGAGATAAATACCGGCAGCCACGCCCATCGGCACGGCGGATACAAAGGTGACAAGCATCACCAGTATTGAGCCCACCCAGGCAGAGAGTAAGCCCGCATGTGCCGCACGGCGTGAGGGATAATTGCCGAGAAATTCCAGGTTAAAGCGTGGATAGCCATCCATCACCAGATTGATAAACAGCGTCAGTAAGGTGATTAGCCCAACCATCAGTGCCAGCAGGCCGATAACAGAGAACAGGTAATCGTTGCGCTTACGGCGGCGTATCATCACCCGTACTTCAGCAAGATTTTCCAGCACAGCAGACTGGCTAATTGCATTGCCTGAGTTGGTGATGGGGGCGTGGGTTGTCATATCAGTAGGCCTGACGGAATTTTTTACGGGCCATATGGCCGAGCACATTGAAGAAAAGTGTCATCGTCATCAGCACCAGGCCTGCGGCAAAAATACTTTGATAGCCGATGCTGCCATGCGGCAAATCACCCATCGCTACTTGCACAATATAAGCAGTAATAGTAGCGGCGCTTTCCATCGGGTTAAACGTCAGGTTAGGTTGTTGCCCTGCGGCCAGTGCTACCACCATCGTTTCGCCCACAGCGCGTGAGATACCCAGGGTATAAGCGGCGATAATGCCGGATATTGCCGCTGGTGTGACTACACGAATGGCGGTTTGAAAGCGTGTAGCGCCCATGGCATAAGAGCCTTCGCGCATGTTCATAGGCACTGCGCGCATGGCATCTTCTGCAATCGAGCTGATATAAGGAATAATCATTATGCCCATCACAATGCCTGGGCCAAGCATATTGAATCCGGGCAATTCAGGAAAAATCTTTTGCAGCATGGGTGTAACGAAAAGCAAGGCAAAATAACCAAATACCACGGTAGGTACGCCAACCAGCAACTCAAGTATCGGCTTAACGATCTCACGCGTTTTGTGCGAGGCGAATTCCGAGAGATAAATTGCGCTTACCGTGCCCACCGGGACAGCGACCATCAGCGCAATCGCTGAGGTGGTCAGGGTGCCGGAAACCAGCGGCATGATGCCGTAATGGGCGTCTTCAAATAACGGTGTCCACTGCGTATCTGTAAAGAAGTCGATAAGGGAGACATGCCTGAAGAAACCCAGGGATTCGTAAAGCAAAACCCAGACAATTGCTACGGTAGTTGCTACTGCAGATAGCGCAGCAAGCAGTAAAATAAACTCGATAACGCGCTCAAAAAAATTCCGCCTGACATTTTTTGCAAAGCGGGAACTGATGGTAAGTTCTACAGGTTTCAGAGCCGGTAAATTTTCTAGCACTTGAGTAGCCATATTTTGTTAACTTGGTCTGTGCATTGTAGCGGAATTGAAAGGGGTGAAGCGCAACCAGAAACGACAAAACTGGAGCTAATAATTGCAGCTCCAGTTTTGCAGGGAATTACTTAATGCGTTTAATCAATTCTTCGATCTTGACGCCAACTTCAGGCGTGCCACCAAAGCCGGTTCCTGGCTTCAGTGATTTCCAGTGAGCAGTAACCGCGGCGTATTCATTCGCGGGCAGAGGAATATATTTAACTTCCTTAACCAGCACCGGCGCGTTTGCCAGATAAAAATCCATAAATGCTTTAACTTCCGGCTTGAACGCCGCTGCCGTTGCATTCACGTAAATAAACAGCGGGCGCGAAAGGGGCTGATAAGTACCATCTTTAACTGCTTCAGGGGAAGGTGAAACGGCTGCTGCGCCGACTTTGGCAATAATCGGCACGGCTTTTAGTTTGCCCTGGTTTGCTTCAAAGTAGGCATAACCAAAGTAACCCAGCCCGCCCATGTCACTGGCAACACCCTGGACAAGAACATTGTCATCCTCAGACGCAGTAAAATCGCCACGACTTGATTTTGCCTTACCTACGATAGCTTCGGTAAAGTAATCAAAAGTACCTGAATCAGCGCCAGGGCCAAACAGCTTGAGCGGCTTGTCAGGCCAGGTAGCGTTCACTTGCTTCCAGGTTTTGATTTTGCCTTGCGCGGCTGGTTCCCACATCTTCTTCAGCTCATCCACCGTTAAGCTCTTGATGAAATCGTTTTTTTGGTTGATCACTACGGTCAGCGCGTCATATGCAACAGCTAGCTCGATATACTGGATACCCGCTTCTTTACAGGCGTCCATTTCTTTTTTCAGGATAGGGCGTGAAGCTTCGGCGATGTCAGTCTCACCGCGGCAGAATTTTTTAAAACCGCCGCCAGTGCCGGAAAGACCCACGGTTACCTTGGTTTTAGTTGCTTTTTGAAACTCTTCGGCAACAGCTTCAGTAATTGGATACAACGTGCTGGAACCATCAATTTTGACGATTTTTTCAGCTGCCATAACATTTGGAGCGGAGAACGCAGTTGCAATGAATGCAATTACGCTTAAATTCTTTACAAGGTGAGTTCTGACAAACTTGGATTGCATACAACCTCCATCGGTTAATAAGTATTTTCTTGCTTGTAACATCAACCGAACTTTAAACAATGAATGTTACAATTTTGTGACAAAAATACGTTTTAACTCAATTCAGAGAGGAAGTTTGCTATCCGCCATGTTGTTTTCTCCCTGAGAATTTTAGTTCTGTTTTTTTGGGACTCACGCCGTACAGATTTCAGTCCGAAGTACAGCGGTAATTTTTTGTTATGCGAGAGTTTAGCTGGCTACAAAAAACTTCGCGACATAAATTTTATAGCTTGCCAAAGCCGGTTTCCTGGCTAAAGCACAGTAGGCTTTGATGTATAATTGCCACAGCTATTTTAGCGAATTATAGAGTCAGGCATACGCCATTATGGAAGCAGAACAACTTAATCTTATCAGTCATCTCTTAACTGATTTGTCTCAGAGAAACAATGCGTTACGGGGGTATCTTTGACTTTGAAGCCAAGCAGCAGCGGCTGCAAGAAGTCAGCCAGTTATTGGAAGACCCGGCAATCTGGAACGATAACGAGCGTTCGAAAAAGTTAGGCAAGGAGCGACGCGAACTGGAGTTTGTGGTTAAGTCATTAACTGATGTGGAGAATGGTCTGGCAGACTGCCGCGAGCTGTTTGACATGGCGCGCGAAGAGAATGACGATGACACTATATTAGGGGTAAAGGCCGACAGCGAAAAGCTTGAAGCCATAGTGGCGGCGATGGAGTTTCGTCGCATGTTTGCTAACGCTATGGATCCTAATAACTGCTTCGTGGATATTCAGTCTGGCAGCGGCGGCACCGAGGCGCAAGATTGGGCGGCTATGCTACTGCGTATGTATTTGCGTTATTGCGAGCGCCGTGGCTTCAAAGTAGAAGTGCTGGAGGAGTCGGCTGGCGATGTAGCCGGTATTAAAAGCGCGTCGCTGAAAGTCTCCGGCGATTATGCTTATGGCTATCTGCGTAGCGAAAGTGGGGTGCATCGCTTGGTGCGAAAATCGCCCTTTGATTCGGGTAACCGCCGTCATACTTCATTTGCCAGCGTGTCGGTGTTTCCGGAAGTGGATGATTTGATCGAGGTGGACATCAACCCGGCTGATTTGCGCATTGATACTTACCGTGCCAGCGGTGCAGGTGGTCAGCATATTAATAAGACAGATTCCGCAGTACGCATTACCCACTTGCCGACCAACACCGTAGTGCAGTGTCAGAATGACCGTTCGCAGCATCGCAACAAGGCCGAAGCCATGGCCATGCTAAAAGCGCAGTTATACGCGCTGGAGCTGCGAAAACGTAACGAAGAAAAACAGGCGATTGAAGATTCCAAGACCGACATAGGCTGGGGACACCAAATCAGGAGCTACGTGCTGGACCAATCGCGCATCAAGGATTTGCGTACCAATGTCGAAATTGGCAATACCCAAGGTGTGCTGGATGGCGACCTTGATCCATTTATATCTGAAAGTTTGAAGCAGGGGATTTAAAAGCTTGAACCACGGAGAGCACAGAGAACACGGAGAATTGGTTCATAGGGAGCTTTCCGAGGGAATTATCGGATGTGCAATCGCGGTTCACAAACAACTGGGTCCGGGATTGCTGGAAACGGCTTACGAAACTTGTTTGGCCTATGAGCTCCAACAAAGTGGGCATGTTATCGAAAGGCAAAAGGCGATGCCGCTCAATTACCGTGAGGTTGCGCTTGATTGTGGGTATCGGCTGGACTTGTTGGTGAATGAAATGGTCATCGTGGAGATCAAGGCAGTTGAAAATTTGCTGCCAATCCACGATGCTCAATTAATGACTTACATGAAGCTTGCTGGTTGCAAACTGGGTTTGCTAATCAATTTCAACACAAAACTATTGAAGCATGGTGTTCGCAGATTTGTACTCTAAGATTTTCTCTGTGTCCTCCGTGCTCTCTGTGGTTAAAGATTTAAGGGTTTAAGTATGGAAAAGAACAATCAGCAGCAGGACGAGAACCATGTCATCGCTGAGCGTCGCGAGAAGCTGAAACTCATTCGCGCTCAGGGTGTGGCTTTTCCTAATGATTTTAAGCCGCAGCATCGTGCAAGTGATTTAACGGTGGCGCATGGTGAAAAGGAAAACGAGGCGTTTGAAGCCGCGTCGGTAATGGCAAGCATTGCCGGCCGCATGATGCTAAAGCGCGTGATGGGCAAGGCCAGCTTCGCTACGGTGCAAGATGCCAGTGGGCGCATTCAGTTATTTGTTACCAGGGATAATGTCAGCGAAGAAGTTTACGATGCCTTCAAGCATTGGGATTTGGGCGATATTATCGCTGCTGAAGGTTTGCTGTTTAAAACCAGGACTGGTGAGCTTTCAATCAAGGTAAGCAAACTGCGCTTGCTGACCAAATCGCTGCGCCCGCTACCCGAGAAATTCCACGGCCTGGCTGACCAGGAAATAAAGTATCGTCAGCGCTATGTGGATTTGATTGTTTCTGAAGAAACCAAGCAGACTTTTATTGCGCGCAGCAAAATCGTTGCGGCGATGCGCAGCTTCATGGTGAGTTATGAATTCCTGGAAGTTGAAACGCCCATGCTGCATCCTATCCCGGGCGGCGCATCGGCAAAACCATTCGTTACTCACCACAATGCGCTGGATATGCAGATGGTTCTACGTATTGCGCCTGAGCTTTATTTGAAGCGTTTGATAGTGGGTGGGTTTGACCGCGTGTTTGAAATAAATCGCAGCTTTCGCAACGAAGGCTTGAGTGTGCGACATAACCCGGAATTCACCATGATGGAGTTCTACGCTGCCTATACTGATTATGAGTGGTTGATGGACTTCACCGAAAGCTGTATTCGCCAGGTGACTATCGCCGCACGCGGTACCGCAACACTGCAATACCAGGGCCGTGAGCTGGATTTTGGCAAGCCATTTCAGCGCCTGACAATTACGGGCGCCATACAAAAATACGCCCCGCAATATTCACTTACCCAATTAAATGACAGTGCCTTTTTACGTGCTGAGTTACTTAAATTGGGCAGCAAACCCTTTGGCCATGCAGGCTTGGGCTCGCTGCAGTTGAGTTTGTTTGAAGAAACGGCCGAAGTACAATTGTGGGAGCCAACCTACATTATTGATTACCCGGTGGAAGTCTCTCCGCTGGCACGCGCCTCGGATACTCATCCGGAGATAACCGAACGTTTCGAGCTATTTGTAGCAGGTCGCGAAATTGCCAATGGCTTCTCTGAGCTGAATGATGCCGAAGACCAAGCTGCGCGTTTTCAGGCGCAAGTGGCGGCGAAAGAAGCGGGTGATGACGAAGCCATGTATTACGATGCTGATTTTATTCGTGCGCTTGAATATGGCATGCCACCGACAGGTGGTTGCGGCATCGGCATAGACCGTTTGGTGATGCTGCTTACCGATTCTGCCAGTATTCGCGATGTGATCCTATTCCCTCACATGCGGCCTGAAGCTTAAGCTTTAGCAGGGCTTGATTACAGGGGGCGAGAGTTTGACTCTCGCCCTTGTTGTTTTTATACAACTGACTACCTGCTAATTACAAAATCGTCATGTATTTGTCACATTACTGACTCAAAATCACTCCCGTGTTGAAACTCAACAAATCAATTTTTAACTGGGAGTGATTAAATGAAAAGCATGAAACTACGCAGCGTGGTCGCTGCGGTGACAGGTGCCCTACTGATGGGTTTTGGCGCAAGCGCCATGGCTGATACTACGGATGACATCGTTAATGCCTTGATAGCCAAAGTGGTGCTTACCGAAGAGGAAGGCGCGCTTTTGATGAAGGGTCGTAGCGGCGAAAAGGAAGCAGCTGAGGAGAAAAAGAAAACCGCAGTTTCTGCAAAGTTTAAAGATGGTATCGTTTTTGAAAGCGGTAATGGTGACTTTAGCATGGCACTTACCGGCCGTGTACATGCAGATTACCGCTGGTTTGATTATAACGACAATGAAGATAATCCAACCATACCTACTGGGAATCCAATCGCCAATACTAATAGTGTGACCGATACGTTTGATATTCGTCGTGCGCGTATCGGCTTCAAAGCCAAATACAAAGAATTTTATGAAGCGGAACTCTCGGCTGATATAGCAACTGGCACCAATACCTCCGTCACTAGTACTACCTGGGATGTTGCCTATTTGGATGTCGCTTGGTGGAAACCGGTGCAATTTCGTTTTGGTTTATTCAAAATGCCGATGAATCTGGAAGAACTCACCAGTTCCAATAATATTGATTTTATGGAACGTTCATTTGTTAATCAATTGGCACCAGCCAAAGAAATTGGTGTGATGGTGCATGGCTCACCACTTACCGGAGTGACCTATGCGCTGGCTGCATCCAACGGCGCAGGTAAAAATGCCGAAAGTGATATTAGTGAAGATGGTAAAGATGTTATTGGCCGTGTAACTGCCAACTTTGCTGAAATGATGGGCAATAAAGAAATGGTGTTGCACGCTGGTGTGTCTTACTCTCAAGGTGATTTGCCACAAGGCACAGTTGGCGGCAATGGCCGTACAGAAGCACGTGGCGCAACTTTCTATACGGCGCCAGTGTTAGCTAACCCCACATTTGAATCTATAGATCGTAGCCGTGTTGGTTTGGAAGGCGTGGTTGCCTACAACCAATTTAAATTCCAAACGGAATGGATGAAGCTGAGTAACGATTTCTCAACAAACACACGCAGTTATAATCTGGATACTAAAAACTGGTATGCAGAAGCTTTGTGGGCTATCACCGGTGAAACCTATGCGGATATTTACAAGAATGGCGCGTTTGGTGGCATTAAACCTAAAAACGATTTTAACCCCACTACTTTCAGCGGCGGCGCTTGGGAAATCGGTTTGCGTTATAGCGAATTTGATGCATCGGATTACAATGCCATTGGCGTTGGTCAAGGTGTTACAGGCGGTACGGATGCTGCAATTACTACCAAAGCAAAAGGTTTCGCTGAAGCGAAGGCATACACGGCAGGGGTTAAATTTTTACCTAACTCAAATATGCGCTTTATGCTCAACTATGTTAAGACTGATTTTAATGATGTTATTGGCGGCGATACCGGTGGTGTATTGGTTAACAATAAGCATGTAGATTCTGAAGACGCAGTCATCGTGCGTGCTCA
>JBCKUK010000033.1:0-14903 GCA_038924905.1 Methylophilaceae bacterium
CCTATCAGCAACAGGTGCTCAAAAACGCTGTTGCTTTAGCCGAGGCTCTGACTGAGCGCGGGCTGAGGATTATTTCCGGCCGCACTGAATCGCATATGTTCATGGTCGATTTGCGGCCGAAAGGCTTAACCGGAAAGGCGGCGGACGCTGTGTTGGGGCAGGCGCATATTACGGTGAATAAAAACGCCATCCCGAATGATCCGGAAAGTCCATTTGTGACTTCCGGCATACGTATAGGCTCACCGGCGATTACCACGCGCGGCTTCAAGGAAGCAGAGGTAAAGCAGGTGGCGAATCTGATTGCCGACGTGCTGGACAACCCGACGGATGAGGCGGTGATTGCGGCGACCAAAGACAAGGTACATGCACTCACTAGCCGCTTCCCGGTTTATGGTTAAAGCTGGCTAAAAATGTCTACGCTTGTCATCTTGGGGTTGCGCGGTGCTCGAAATCCTCATGTACTAACGTGTACATTCCGGTTTCTGTGCTCCGTGCGCCCACAACCTGACATCGCTCGCCTGATTTTTAACTCAGCTTTAATTGAAAAATGACGAATGCCGCTATAAATTCAGAGTTTTGGGATAAAGTGCAAGGCGCACGGAGCGCAGAACCCGAGGCAGTACTGGGTTGTACGGCGAGGGGGCGAGCACCGCGTAACGCAGCAATTCGTCCAAAAAATGAATTCATAGAGGTATTTACATGAAATGCCCTTTCTGTGCTGCCGATGACACCCAGGTCATTGACTCCCGCGTCAATGAAGAAGGCGACAGCATTCGCCGCCGCCGCCGTTGTGGGGTGTGCGATAAGCGCTTTACCACGTATGAAACTGCCGATTTACATTTGCCGCAAGTGATCAAGGGCAATGGCAATCGCGATGAGTTTTCCGAAGAAAAATTGCGTGAAGGATTTCGCCGTGCACTGCACAAGCGACCGGTATCTGCCGAGCTGATTGAAGAAGCGCTGCACCATATTCGCAGTAAATTACTTATTCTGGGTGAGCGCGAAGTCGCCTCGCGCCAGATTGGTGAGCTGGTGATGAGTGAACTGCGCAAGCTGGATAAGGTGGCCTATATCCGTTTTGCCTCGGTGTATCGCAGCTTTCAGGATGCAGACGATTTCCGCGATGCCTTAAAAGACCTTAAATAGTCTAAACATCTTAAGCATAAAGGCATTCTCGTCATTCATGCTACATGACAGAATTTGACAAAATCATCAGGACTCGTCATTCCCGCGTAGGCGGGAATCCAGTTCAATGACAATGTAAGCGGCGATAAGTTAAATGCTTTATATTCAACCTTGCCTGGATTCCCGCCTACGCGGGAATGACGGTTGCGTATAATTTTATAAAGATTTTGAAAACGTTGAATTGATAGAAGTCTCATAAGTTATGGCTAATTTTACCGCCGCTGATCACACCTATATGACACAGGCCCTGCGTCTGGCGGAGCATGGGCTTTACACCACGATGCCAAACCCGCGCGTCGGTTGCGTGATTGTGAAAGACGGCGTAGTAATAGGTGAGGGTACGCATCTCAAGGCAGGCGAACCGCACGCTGAAGTGTTGGCTTTACGTCAAGTGGGTGCAAAAGCAGAAGGCGCAACTATATACGTGACGCTAGAGCCTTGCAGCCATCATGGGCGCACGCCGCCTTGCAGCGATGCCTTAATAAGTTCGGAAGCGAAGCGTGTAGTGGTGGCGATGCAAGACCCTAACCCCCAGGTCGCTGGTAGCGGTATTGCACAACTGGAGGCGCAAGGCATAGAAGTGCATACCGGATTGATGGAAGCCCAGGCACGCGAACTTAATCCCGGTTTTATCTCACGCATGACGCGCAGCCGCCCATTTGTGCGCACCAAGATTGCTGCCAGTCTGGATGGCCGTACTGCGCTCAATAATGGCGAGAGTAAGTGGATCACCAGCGAAGCGGCGAGGCAGGATGTGCAGCACTGGCGTGCGCGTTCCTGCGCCATCATGACCGGCGTTTGCACGGTGTTGGCGGATGACCCGCAGATGACGGTACGTGAACTCAATATTGGTCGGCAGCCGTTACGCGTGGTAGCGGATAGCCGACTACGCATTTCGCCGGACGCAAAAATATTGCAAGGCGGCAACGCGCTAGTTGTCTATGCGACAGACCCAGACAATAGAGCGAAGTTATTGCAGAAGGCAGGCATAGAATTGCTGATGCTGCCTGATAGCGATGGCCGTGTTTGCTTGAGTAGCCTGATGACAGAGCTGGCCAGACGTGAGATTAACGAAGTCCTGGTAGAAGCAGGCCAGGGATTTAATGGCGTCTTGTTGGAGCAAAATTTAATCGATGAATTTCTGCTGTACTACGCGCCTGTACTGATGGGTAGCGAAGCTAAGGGCATGTTCGCCATGCCAGCGTTAACAGAAATGAGCCAGCGTAGCGAACTTGCGATTATCGAGCTACGGCAATTTGGCGGTGATATTCGTATTCGTGCAAAGCCAAAGAGTTAAATATGCTGATCGACACCCATTGCCATCTGGATGCAAGTGAGTTTGATGCAGACCGTGATGTCGCAGCACTTGCTGCATTACAGGGTGGCGTTTCGGTGATTGTTATACCAGCGGTTGAGCGGGCGAATTTCGCCGCTGTATGCAAGCTTGCCAAGCAGCATACACATTGTGCGATGGCGCTCGGCATCCATCCGCTGTATGTGGAAAACGCACAGCCGGAGGACTTGACCCAGCTGGCCGATTTGCTGGCAGAAAAACAGCCGGTTGCTGTTGGCGAGATAGGCCTGGATTTTTTTGTTGAAGGGTATAACCGTGAGCGGCAGGAATATTATTTTGTCGAGCAGTTAAAGCTCGCCCGCCAGTTTGATTTGCCAGTGATTCTGCATGTACGCCGCGCGATTGATGACATACTCAAATATTTGCGGCGGATTAAAGTGAAAGGCGGCATCGCCCACGCTTTTAACGGCAGCAGTCAGCAGGCCGCAGAGTTTATCAAGCTGGGATTCAAATTGGGGTTTGGCGGCACCATGACCTACCCGCGCGCTTTAAAAATTCGTGAATTAGCTGCTACATTGCCACTGGAGGCGATTGTGCTGGAAACTGATGCGCCGGATATACCGCCTGAGTGGTTGGGATCCCAGGGCAGAAATAGCCCGGAACAGCTGCCAAAAATAGCACAAGTTTTAGCAGATTTAAGAGGGCTAAAACTCACGCAAGTGGCTGAAATTACAACACAGAATGCCCTCAATGTACTGCCAAAATTAGCTGACTTATACACACCTACTCATGTGCCACATTAACTTGATTGAAAAAACCATACAAATCCAATGACATATAATAACTAATTGATTTATATGGTAAAAATAACAGATTAAAATTTGAGCAAATTTAAAAAATCGTTTCAAATTCAATAGTTACATTTTGAAGTCACAGATATTCACAAAGTTATCCACAGTAATTGTGGATGGTAAAAACCGGAGTTTTGAAAAGTAAAAAAATAGCAAGACCTTATGAAAATAAATGGTAAAAATTTTAGGACGATTTGGCACACATTTGGTGCGGAATCCGATGCCAAAAATGCTATCGTCGAGATTATCGACCAGACTTTGTTGCCGCACGCGTTTGAGGTGAAGTGCATCAGTTCGCTGGAAGCAATGGTGACCGCGATTAAAACCATGCAAGTACGTGGCGCACCGCTGATTGGTGTCGCTGCGGCATATGGCATGGCTCTGGCACTGCAAAGGGATGCTGGCGATGCACATATGCTGCAGGCCAGTAAAGAGCTGCTTGCCAGCCGTCCTACCGCGGTGAATTTGCGCTGGGCAGTTGAGCGCATGCTGGCACGTTTGCAACCGCTTGCAGCACCAGCGCGCCTGAGTGCAGCCTGGGCTGAGGCTACCGCAATTTGTGAGGAAGAAGTGGTCCTGAATCAAGCCATCGGGCAGCATGGTTTGAAGCTAATCCAAAGCTTAATATCAATTAAGGCGACGGGAGGGCAGATCCTTAACATCCTGACTCACTGCAATGCGGGTTGGCTGGCGACCGTCGATTGGGGTACCGCGCTTGCGCCCATTTATGCTGCGCACGACGCAGGCTTGGCCGTGCATGTGTGGGTGGACGAGACGCGCCCGCGCAACCAGGGCGCCAGCCTCACCGCCTGGGAGCTTGGCCAGCACGGGGTGCCGCACACCGTGATTACCGATAATGCTGGCGGACATTTGATGCAGCACAGCAAAGTAGACATGGTGCTGGTTGGGGCCGACCGTGTAACCAGAACGGGTGACGTAGGCAATAAGATAGGCACTTACTTGAAGGCACTGGCTGCGTTTGATAACCAGGTGCCGTTTTATGCTGCGCTACCGTCAACCACGATAGACTGGGCAATGACTGACGGCTTGCATGAGATACCGATAGAAGAGCGCAGCGCTGATGAGGTAGCCCTTGTTACTGGCCGCTTGGCTACTGGCGAACTCGCCACCGTGAATATATTGCCAGCAGGCAGCAAGGCAGCCAGCCCGGCATTCGACGTAACGCCGGCACGGCTGGTGACCGGGATTATCACCGAACGCGGCGTATGTGCGCCCGGCCAATTACTAGCTATTTTTGAAAAAACATAATCAGCCACAGAGGACACAGAGTACACAGAGAAAATCTAAGCAAAAACAAACGCTATAATTTAAGAATTCTCTAGTTTGAATATTGACGCAATTGCTGATCATTTTTTATTGAGGTTTTGTAGCTATCTGTGAGCTCTGTGTCCTCTGTGGCTAAAAAGGATTTTGATATGACGACAGTGCGTGAACAACTACTAGCGACCGTCCGCAAGCTGTCTGAGCTAGGTCTCAATCAAGGCACTGCGGGTAATGTCTGTGTGCGTTCCGACGACGGTTTTCTGATAACGCCATCGGGCGTAAAAACTGAAGAAATGACGCCCCATGACATGGTGTGGATGGACTTTGATGGCAAAAGCCAGGGTGAGCGCGAGCCTTCTAGCGAGTGGCGCTTTCATCGCGACATTTTGCAGGTAAGGCCCGAGGTTGGCGCGGTGGTGCATACCCATTCCATGTTTGCTACCACGCTGGCATGCATGCGCAAGGACATCCCGCCGTTTCACTACATAATCGCGCTGGTGGGCGGCCCCAGTATCCGCTGCGCGCCGTATGCACTATTCGGCTCGCAAGCCTTGTCTGACAATGCACTGCAGGCACTACAAGACCGCAAAGCTTGCCTGCTGGCGAATCATGGCATGATTGCGCTCGGGCAGGATCTGGATCACGCCCTGGATATGACAGTTGAGGTCGAGACGCTGTGCGAACAATATTGGCGTGCCTTGCAGTTGGGTGAACCTTACCTGCTGACCGAGCAGGAGATGGCCGAAGTATTTGAGCGCTTCAAGAGTTATGGAAGATGGGGAAAGTCAACCTGAAATCCTGATTTTTGCGCGGCTTTTTAGCATAGCTTACATTGTGGAAAACAGCTATTTCCAGTAAAATGAATCCCCGTCTGTAATGCTTAAAAGAACGATCAATGACTAAATATGTTTTCGTTACCGGCGGGGTAGTCTCCTCTCTAGGTAAAGGCATTGCGGCCGCCAGTCTGGGCGCCATTCTCGAATCGCGTGGCATCAAAGTGACCATGCTCAAGCTTGACCCCTATATTAACGTTGACCCCGGCACCATGAGCCCATTCCAGCACGGTGAAGTGTTTGTGACCGATGACGGCGCAGAAACTGATCTTGATCTCGGCCATTACGAGCGTTTTATCAGCACCCGTATGGGTAAACGCAACAACTTTACCACCGGTCAGATTTATGAATCTGTCATCAAAAAAGAGCGCCGCGGCGAATACCTGGGCAAAACCGTGCAGGTGATTCCGCATATTACCGACGAAATCAAAACCCATATAAAACGCGGCGCCGAGGGCAGCGACGTTGCTATTGTTGAGGTTGGCGGTACGGTGGGCGATATTGAATCCTTGCCGTTCCTGGAGGCCATTCGCCAGATGGGCATAGAAGAAGGCCGCAGTAATGCCTGTTATATTCACCTGACATTGGTGCCGTGGATTCCCACTGCCGGTGAGCTGAAAACCAAGCCAACCCAGCATTCGGTGAAAGAGCTGCGTGAGATCGGTATTCAGCCGGATATCCTGTTATGTCGTGCCGACCGCAGCATTCCGGAAGAAGAAAAGAAGAAGATTGCACTGTTTACCAATGTGTCGCCAGAGGCTGTTATTTCAGCAGTGGATGCCGACTCCATCTACAAGATCCCCGGATTGCTGCATGACCAGATTATTGATGAAATCGTTTGCCATAAGCTCGATATTCTTGCCCGTGCGGCCGATTTATCGAGTTGGGACAAAATTGTAAAGGCGCTGGAACAGCCGCAGCATGAAGTCAATGTCGCTTTTGTTGGCAAGTATGTTGACCTGACTGAATCCTATAAATCGTTGACCGAGGCGATGATACACGCCGGTATCCACACCCAGTCCAAGGTGCGTATTCATTACATCGATTCGGAAGGCATAGAAAAGAACGGTACGGCAGCGCTGGAAAAAATGGACGCGATTCTGGTGCCAGGCGGTTTTGGTAAGCGCGGTACCGAGGGCAAGATTGCGGCGATTGGCTATGCCAGAAAGAACAAGATTCCTTACCTGGGGATTTGCCTGGGAATGCAGCTGGCGGTGATTGAATTTGCACGTAACGCTGCCAAACTGAAAGATGCAAACAGCACCGAATTCAATCCTGACACCCCGCATCCGGTCATCGGCCTCATAACCGAATGGCAAACCGCCGATGGCAAACTGGAAAAGCGCGACGAAAACTCTGATCTGGGCGGCACCATGCGTCTGGGCGCGCAGCGTTGCCCCATGGTAGCTGGTACTTTAGCCGCAAAAATCTACGGCAAGGAAGTCAATGAACGTCATCGTCACCGTTTTGAAGTGAACAATCATTATGTGGAACAATTGAAGGCGGCAGGTTTGATTATTGCTGCGCGCACACCCACTGAAAACCTGTGCGAGATAATCGAGTTGCCGCAGGAAATGCACCCCTGGTTTGTTGCCTGCCAGTTCCACCCGGAATTTACTTCCAATCCACGTACCGGGCACCCACTATTTACAGCCTTTATTACTGCTGCTTTGGAACGGCATAAAATTAGCGCGAAGGGGAAAAAGTGAAGCTCTGTGGTTTTGAAGCCGGATTAACACACCCTTTATTCCTGATTGCCGGTCCCTGCGTGATTGAATCGGAGCAAATGGCGCTGGATACCGCCGGTCAGCTTAAGGAAATATGCGCCGCAGTGGGTATCCCGTTCATCTACAAATCTTCCTACGACAAAGCCAACCGCAGCTCCAACAAAACCTTCCGCGGTTTTGGTATAGCAGAAGGCTTACGTATTCTGGATGAAGTGAAACGCCAGATTGGCGTGCCGGTATTGACTGATGTGCATACCGCAGAGCAGGTAGCCGAAGTGGCAGCAGTAGTGGATGTGCTGCAAACGCCCGCATTCTTGTGCCGCCAGACGGATTTTATTAGCGCGGTAGCGACTTGCGGCAAGCCGGTGAATATCAAGAAAGGCCAGTTTTTGGCGCCTGGTGATATGAAGCAAGTGGTGCAAAAAGCTAGAGAAGCTAACGGCGGCTTGGATAACATTATGGTGTGTGAGCGTGGCGTATCATTTGGTTATAACACGCTGGTTTCAGATATGCGCAGCCTGGCGATTATGCGTGAAACCAATTGCCCGGTGGTGTTTGACGCCACGCACACGGTGCAGCAACCGGGCGGTCAGGGCGACAAGAGCGGCGGCCAACGCGAGCATGTACCGGTATTGGCACGTGCAGCCGTGGCTAGCGGCATCGCCGGTATTTTTATGGAAACGCATCCTGACCCAACCAAAGCCTTATCCGATGGTCCCAATGCCTGGCCATTAGGTAAAATGAAAGCATTGTTGGAGGCTCTGATAGAGATTGACAGTGTTGCGAAGCGGCACGGGTTTATAGAACAAGAACTTTAAGCCACAGAGGACACAGAGTTCACAGAGAACTGCAAAACCTAAATAAAAATAATCGGTAATTGCGTCAATATTCAGGCTAGGTAATTTTTATTACAGTGTTTGTTTCTTTTTTTAGTTAGATTTTCTCTGTGAGCTCTGTGTCCTCTGTGGCTAGTTTAGTTTTTAAGATTTAAATTTAAGGAAAATATCATGAGCGCAATCGTAGACATCATCGCCCGCGAAATTCTTGATTCACGTGGCAACCCCACGGTAGAAGCCGATGTACTGCTGGAATCCGGCATCATTGGCCGTGCCGCCGTGCCTTCTGGTGCATCTACCGGAAGCAAGGAGGCAGTTGAGCTGCGTGATGGCGATAAAACGCGCTATCTGGGCAAGGGCGTGCTGCAGGCGGTGGAGAACGTGAATACCGAAATCTGCGAAGCGATTATTGGCCTGGATGCTGAAGAACAAAGTTTTATCGATCATGCGCTGATTGATCTGGATGGTACTGATAACAAGGCCAGACTTGGCGCCAATGCGATTCTAGCCGTTTCTATGGCTTGCGCGCGCGCTGCTGCTGAAGAATGTGGCTTGCCGCTTTATCGTTATCTGGGCGGTTCAGGGCGGATGCAATTGCCAACGCCGATGATGAATATTATCAACGGCGGTGCCCACGCCGATAACAGTGTGGATATGCAGGAATTCATGATTATCCCGGCTGGTCGCCCGAGCTTCCGTGAGGCTTTGCGCTGCGGTGCCGAGGTGTTTCATGCCTTGCATAAAATACTGCACAAAAAAGGTCTGGCAACCACAGTAGGCGATGAGGGCGGCTTTGCGCCCAACTTGCCGTCGAATGAATCCGCCATTCAATATATTATGGAAGCTATCTCGGCTGCCGGTTACGAGCCGGGGAGTGATGTGCTGATAGGTCTGGATTGTGCCAGCTCCGAGTTTTACAAGGATGGCATGTATCATCTCGCCTCTGAAGGCCTGCAACTGACTTCTGCGCAATTGACCGACTACCTGGCTACCTGGTGTGACAAGTACCCCATTATCAGTATTGAAGATGGCATGAGTGAGCACGACTGGGATGGTTGGGAGGTGCTTACGCATCGTCTGGGCGACAGCGTGCAGCTGGTGGGTGATGATGTGTTTGTCACCAATGCCAAAATTCTGCAAGAGGGCATCAAGCGCGGCATCGCTAATTCCGTGCTGATCAAGGTCAACCAGATTGGTACGCTGACTGAAACATTCAGCACCATCGAGACTGCCAAGCGCGCCGGCTATACCTCGGTGATTTCGCATCGCTCGGGAGAAACTGAAGATACAACCATTGCTGATATAGCAGTCGCCACCAATGCCTTGCAAATCAAGACTGGGTCGCTGTCACGTTCCGAGCGCATTGCCAAATATAACCAGCTACTGCGCATTGAAGAAGAGCTGGGCGATGCGACGAGATATGCGGGCAGGGATGCATTTTATCAACTTGTTGCTTAGGTGGTAATTTCCCAAGGTGCGAGTTCTAACCCTGATTTTTGTTATATTAATTGCTTTGCTACAATACCCGCTGTGGCTGGGTAAGGGCAGTTGGTTGCGCGTGTGGGATTTAAACCGGCAGATTACCGAGCAAAAAGCAGCCAATACTGCGTTAAAGACCCGTAACGATGCGGTTGATGCCGAAGTGCGCGACCTCAAGCAAGGCTATGCGGCGATTGAGGAGCGCGCTCGCAGCGAACTGGGTATGGTGAAGCACGATGAAGTGTTTTATCAGGTTTTGCAGTCGGACATTCCCATAGTCAAGCCAAAACCTGCACCAAGGAAGCCCTGAGCAGACCCTCTCAATTAACCTTGATGCAGGCTCTTAATTTTTTTCTTGAGGTTCTCCATCTCGAGGCCTGGGGTGCTGCGTGTGCTTAAGTATGCCACGTAAAATATTTACCTCTTCTTTTTCCAACCGGGCTCGGGCGTATATTCGGCGTATGCGTTGCATCAGGCGGCCGGGGGCGGTAGCGTTGAGAAAGCCGATTTTGATAAGTGTTTCTTCCATATGCTGGTAAAAGCCTTCCACATCTTCATTGGCCGCCAGCAATGTGGCAGCGTCCGCGCTCTTTATGGTACCGTCCAGCAAGGCCATGCGTACTTCATAGCTCATTACTTGTACAGCAGCTGCCAGATTGAGTGAGGAGAATTCCGGGTCAGTCGGAATCATCGATAACTGCTGGCATAAATCCAGCTCGGCATTAGAAAGTCCACTCATCTCAGTGCCAAGTACCAGCGCTACTTTTTCCGTGCCGGCTATTTCAGCAACCTGGGCGGCAGCTTCTCGCGCTGTAAGCAACTCATGCGAAAGCTGTCGTCTTCGGGCGGTCAGTCCAATAGCGACCGCACAGCCTATAAGTGCCTCTTCCAGAGATTTGCAAACATGGGCAGCTTGCAGAATATCAACTGCACCGCAAGCCATGGCGTCAGCCTCCTTGTCGGGGAATATCCTCGGAGCGACCAGATATAACTGGCTCAAGCCCATGGTTTTCATCGCCCTGGCAGCCGCGCCAATATTGCCTGGGTGGCTGGTCTGGCAAAGCACAATGCGCACATTGGCAAGAAGATGGAGTTTGGAAGTCATGGCGATAACAAGTAAAATAACATTTTAACAGTTCTTTAAAACACAGCGACTAGGGGTCGCGTGGTTTATCCCGGTCCCTATAGTACAGACAATCTTAAATCAGAAAAAACAATATGCATCCAATGCTCTCTGTCGCGGTGAAGGCCGCACGTCGCGCCGGTGGTATTATCACCCGCGCTTCATCTGATGTGGGTGCACTCAAAGTGCACAGCAAAAGCTTTAACGATTTTGTGACCGAGGTGGATCATGCCGCCGAACGCACCATTATCGAGACCTTGCAGGGTGCCTATCCAGACCACGGCTTTCTGGGTGAAGAGAGTGGAAAGTCGAACGTGGAGGCAGAAAACATCTGGATTATTGACCCGCTCGATGGCACTACCAATTTTCTGCATGGTTTCCCGCAATATGCTGTTTCTATCGCCTTGCAGCAGCAGGGCATACTCACCCAGGCGGTGATTTACGACCCTAACCGCAACGATTTATTTACTGCCACGCGTGGCCGTGGCGCATTTTTAAATGACAAACGCATCCGTGTGAGTAGCCGTGTCAAGCTGCAGGAATCCATCATAGGCACTGGCCTGCCGTTCCGCGATTTTCAGCATCTCGACACCTACCTTGTGATGTTTAAGGACATGATTAAAAAGACTGCTGGCCTGCGCCGTCCCGGCTCAGCCGCGCTTGATCTGGCCTACGTGGCAGCAGGCTGGTACGACGGCTTTTGGGAGATTGGATTATCCAAATGGGACATTGCCGCAGGCGGTTTGCTGATACAGGAGGCAGGCGGCATCGTGGGGGATTTTGAAGGTAACGAAAGCTGGATTGAAACCGGCAATATCGTTGCCGGCAACCCCAAAATATTCAGTCAATTATTACAAACACTGGCACCACATTTGACGGACGCTCTTAAATCCCCGGACAAGAAATAGCAGGGCAGGCACGGCAGCTAGCCCAAGCGATTATTTTATGTTGCATCAAGGTGAAGATAAGGCGGAGAGCCGAAGGCAGTGCAGGGTGTACGGCGAGGCGCGACAACGCCATATTCGCCTTGATGCAGCGTAAAGCTAGTGGTGGTGATGCCCACCTGCGCCATGCACATGCCCATGATCTTCTTCTTCTTTTATGGCGCTACGTATCGCAGTAATGGTAGCCCTGAACAGTACGCGCTGCCCGGCCCAGGGATGGTTGCCATCCACCATTACTTTGCCATCCCCGATATCGGTGATGGTGTAGAGAATCACCTCACCCGTTTCGTCTTCGCCTTCAAATTGCATGCCGACCTTAAGATCCTGCGCCGGAAAAGCCGCTACCGGCTCCATTTGCACCAGGGTTTCGTCGTATTCGCCAAAGGCATCTGCTGGTTCCAGGGTGATTTCGACGGTATCACCAACTGATTTGCCATGCAGTTCTTCTTCCACCCGTGGGAATATGTTGTCGTAGCCGCCATGCAGATAGCTTACCGGGTCTGCGCTGACTTCCAGGATATCGCCAGCGCTGTTACGGAGCTCATAGGTGATGGTAACAACGGTATGCATGGCGATTTGCATTTTTAGAGATCCAGTCTAAAGAGATTAAGGGGGTGTGGGGGAGAAAGTACGTCAGGCGAGGTTTTTGACCAGATTCAGTACTTCGGCCGCATGGCCTTTGGCTACCACACCATATTGGATATGGCGCAGAACGCCTGCGGCATCAATCACAAAGGTTGAGCGCACAATGCCCATTTTGCGTAGGCCGTCTTTTTCTTTTTCCTGCCATACGCCATATTTCTCGCAGACCCTGCCATCAACATCGGCGAGCAGATTGACGGTCAAGCCATGCTTGTCGCGGAAGTCAGCGTGGCTGATACAGTCGTCTTTACTTACCCCCAATATCAGCGTGTTGTATTTGACGAATTCATCTTCCAGATTGCTAAATTCGATGGCCTCCATGGTGCAGCCTGGAGTGTCATCTTTTGGGTAAAAATAAAGTACGACCGTGTTGCCGCGCAGCTTGGAGAGCTTGAACAACTCCATATCGGCATCGGGCAGGGAAAAATCCGGGGCAGTGGCGTTTAGCTGCAACATATTCAATCAGGTAGGCGCTTTATGGTGAATTAACATGATTGGATTCTAACCCATTTCAGCAATACGCTATGATGCCACTATGAAAAAAATACGTAAAAATACGCAGCAAAAAAATTTGCTGGGCGGCATTACGCCACATCAGTTTCTCAGCGAGTACTGGCAGAAAAAGCCGCTGCTGATTCGAGGTGCCAGTCTCGATTTCATGGGTTTGCTGAGTGCCGACGAGTTGGCCGGTTTGGCTTGCGAAGAGCAGGTGCAATCGCGTCTGGTAATCAATCGACAGGGCAAGTGGCAGGCTGAGCATGGCCCTTTTGACGAAACGCGCTTTGCCAAGCTACCGAAAAGAGATTGGACCTTGCTGGTGCAGGGCGTTAATCATCATTTGCCGGAAGCCGCAACCTTGCTGCAGCAATTCAATTTTATCCCGCATGCACGTCTGGACGACCTGATGGTGAGTTATGCGCCGGATGGTGGTGGCGTCGGGCCGCACTTCGACTCTTACGGTGTATTCCTGCTGCAAGGCCAGGGTAAACGACTTTGGCGCATTAGCGAACAGGCTGATTTAACGCTGATAGAAGGCGCGCCGCTGCGCATACTCAAGAATTTTAAAGCCGAGCAGGAATATTTATTGGCGCCGGGCGACATGCTTTATTTGCCACCAAAGATTGCGCATTGGGGGGTTGCGGTGGGCGAGTGCATGACCTATTCCATTGGTTTTCGCGCGCCTTCCGCGCAGGAGCTGGCTGCACAATTTTTGGTCTATCTGGAAGAAAACCTGAACCTGCAAGGCTTGTATGCCGACCCTGATTTAAAGCTGCAGAAACATCCGGCAAAAATCAGCAAGCAGATGGTTGGGCGCGTGGCAAATATGCTGAACAAAATAAAATGGGACAAAGCGGATGTCGCGAATTTTCTCGGCAGCTATTTGTCCGAGCCTAAAGATGGCATTGTGTTCGATGCGCCAGCAAAAATGAGCCTGAATGATTTTTGCAAGCGTCTAAAAACCAATGGTATAGCCCTGGATTTAAAGAGCCAGACACTGTTTCACGATGTGTATTTCTTCATCAATGGAGAGCAATTTGAAATGTCATCCGAGTATGCGGAAACGTTAAAATCATTGGCCGATCAGCGGCAGCTCGCGGCCCCGAAGTTTTGCGATAAAAACCTCGCAAGCTTAGAATTGGCCCATGTGCTTTATCGGTGGTATCAGGACGGATATTTACAGTTTTCCCAGCATCAGGAAGCCGATTAATGGCCGAAGCGCTTAAACCGGATACCATAACGCTGGGCGAGCGCCTCTATGAGGCTGCTACTGAGCTGCTGATTACCAAGGCCAAGAGAGAACTTTTGATATTTGACCCTGATTTATCGCGAGGCGGTTACCGCAGCCTGAAATGTTTTGAGGCTTTGCAAAATTTTCTGGCTGGTGGCGGGCAAAACCGGTTGACCATAGTGTTGCATGAAGCAGGGTTTTTTAACGATTGCTGTCCGCGTCTGCAGGATTTGCTGAGAACCTATAGTTACGCCATTGATATTTATCTCACAGACGATAGTGCACGCGTAGCGCAAGACGCCTTTGTGTTGGCGGATAAGGCGCATTATTTGCATCGTTTTCATATCAATCAAGCCAGATTCAGGTATATGCTGGACGATGAAGTGGGCACAAAGCCCCTGTTGGAGCGCTTTGAGCAGTTGCTGGAAGCAACCAGCACAAAGGTTTCTGCTACTGCATCCGGACTATAGAGGTTTGCTTATCATGCGTAAATTGCTGCTTGTGGGATTTTTATTTTTGGCTGCCAATATTGCCTGGGCAGAAACTGAATTCAAGATAATCACGCTGCAACACCGCTTTGCACAGGACTTGCTGCCTACGATACAGCCCATGGTAGGTGAGGGTGGTAGTGCCAATGCGGTGTGGATAACCATCTGATGGTTCGCGCAATACAGGAGCGTATGCAGGCTATTGAGCAAGTGATTGCAACGCTGGATGCAGCACGTAAAAATGTGCGTATTACGGTTAGCCATGATGATGTCAGACAGAGCCAGCGTGACCGACTCGACGCCAGTGTTAGCGCAAGCTCGGGAAATGTTGAAGTTCAGATACCGCACGGCGCTGCTGATGGGGTAAAAGTGGGTGTTGATAGCAGGCAAAGCAATAGCAGCCGTCGTGGCAGTGAGTTTGTCAGCGTGCTGGATGGTGAGCGCGCATTTATCCGTGTTGGGCAATCGGTGCCTTAGACGCAAGAATG
>JBCKUK010000034.1:0-13723 GCA_038924905.1 Methylophilaceae bacterium
GATGATGTAAGGGATGGCAAAGATATCGGGGGAAGGCTCAACGCCAATTTCGCCACCTTGGCGGATATCAAAGATGCTGTTATTCATGTCGGGGTATCTGCAAGCAACGGTAGTATCGGGTTTTCTACAGCAGCTGGTAGTGAGGTTAGCCAAGTCACGGAAGGAAGTGGCGTTAAATTTTTTAGCGCAACTGGACTAGGAGTTAATTCCACCACAGATCGCAGCAGATTAGGGGTGGAGACAGCGCTTGCATATGGGCCAGTCAAGTTTCAGGCGGAATATATAAATGCAAATTTCGAAGGCAGGAAAGGCGCTGCGACTTTTGATAACGACATCAAAGCCTGGTATGTCGATCTTAACTGGTTAATCACAGGTGAGTCTTATGTCGACTCTTATAAGAGTGGCGTATTTGGCCGCATCAGGCCTAAACACAACTTCGATGATAAAGATGGATGGGGCGCTATTGAGTTAGGCCTGCGCTATGGCAGGTTTGATGCATCCGATTTCGACACCATGTTGCCGACGGCAACTGCCACCACTGCTTTTACTAGTGAGGCAGATGCGTGGACGGCCGGAGCAAAGTGGATATTCAATCCTAACGCGCGCCTGGTGCTGAACTATGTGCATACCGAGTTTGACACTCCCATTCGTGTTAACGGTAAATTGGGCGACGACGAAGAGGCTCTGGTACTACGCGCTCAATATGATTTCTAATCCATAAAAGGCAAATGACATGAAATGTGTAGATAGTATGAAACGTATAGTGCAGCTATGGCTGGCCATTGCGATCATGGCCATGGTGTCGCTTCCGGTTACAGCGGCAGACAAAAATATTGTTCGCCTTGCCACCACAACCAGCACTGAGAACTCTGGTTTGCTGGGCTATTTACTGCCCAAGTTTGAGAAGACCTGTATCTGCAAAGTACGCGTAATTTCGGTGGGTACTGGTAAGGCGCTTAAATTAAGTGAAGATGGCAATGTGGATGTGGTGTTGGTTCATGCAAGAGAAGCAGAGGATGCGTTTATGGCTGCCGGCCACGGCGTTGACCGCCGCGACGTGATGTACAACGATTTCATATTGATTGGACCGAATAACGATCCGGCAAAAATCAGGGGCGAGAAAGACGTCATCAGTGCCATGAAAAAAATCGCCATGAGCAAATCAAAATTTGTCTCGCGCGGTGATGAATCTGGCACGCACATCATGGAAAAAAGCTATTGGAAAGCCGCCGATATCAAGCCGGAAGAGATTAATCAATCGCGCTGGTATTTCTCTGCCGGGCAGGGCATGGGCGAGGTATTGGCAATGTCGGGCGAGATGCGCGCTTATACCATGACAGACCGTGGCACTTATATTGTCTATCGAGAAAGAATCGGATTGCCCATTCTGGTGGAAGGCAATCCACCCATGTTTAACCCGTATGGCATTATTGCGGTGAACCCGAAAAAATATCCTGATGTGAATTACAAAGGCGCTACAGCTTTAATCAATTGGATAACTTCAAAAGAAGGGCAGCAAGAAATTGCCTCATTCAAGGTAGAAGGCGAGCAGCTATTTATTCCATCCGCCAAGTAAATATCCTGTCCGCTTTCTGGTTATACTTGTGCCTAAATGGAGATATTTGAATCTACCCTGGCTGCGCTACATCTCTTATTCACAGGAGATAAAGTGCTATGGGGTACAATTTTTATCTCTATCAATGTATGTTTCTGGGCTTTGGTAATGGCTTCACCACCCGCGATCTTATTGGGTTTCGTGCTGGCAAATTATAGTTTTCCGGGTCGCCGTTTGCTGATTATCCTGGTGCAAACTCTGCTTGCTTTCCCTACGGTTGTTATCGGTTTGATTCTCTACATCCTGCTCTCGCGCCAAGGACCTTTTGGTGAAATGCATTTGTTATTTACGCAAAAAGCCATGATTATTGGCCAGGGCATTCTGGCATTTCCCATTCTTGCAGCAATGACACTCTCGGCTGTGCAGGCGGTGGATAGCCGCGTAGCTGAAACCGCGCGTACTTTGGGCGCCAGTCAATTTCGCACAGCAATGACCATGTTGCTGGAAGTACGTTTTGCCGTCATGGCGGCAATGGTAACCGGCTTTGGGCGGGTGATTTCAGAGATTGGTTGCGCCATGATGGTAGGCGGCAATATTGCAGGCTTAACGCGCAATATCACGACGTCCATCGCGCTGGAAACCAGCAAAGGTGAGTTTGTGCAGGGCATTGCCCTAGGCATAGTACTAATTGTCATCGCACTGGTGATTAACGCTGGCATGGCTTTGCTACAGGGCCGTGGAGAGTTGCGATGAGCTTGTTGGAAGTGCGCGGTTTACGTAAGTCTTTTGGTGAGCGACTCATTCTTGATGTAGCTGAGTTGAAATTGGAACGTGGGCATAGTTACTTACTAACAGGCAGTAACGGCGCAGGAAAAACAACATTATTACGAATACTGGCGGGTTTGGAGCCAGCAGAAATTAATCATTTTATTTTTGACGGCATTACCATTGCAGCGACAGAGATTTGCCAAAAACTGGCACCAACAGTGTTGTATGCGCATCAGCAGCCCTATCTTTTTAGCAGCAGCGTGGCAGCTAATGTGGCTTACGGGATTAAGGCCAAAGACCTTTCAAAGCATAAGAAAATCAGCATGGTGGACGAGGCCATGGCATGGGCTGGCGTTCATCATCTCGCGCATATCCCCCCGCATAAGCTCTCGGGCGGCGAAAAGCAGCGCGTGGCTTTGGCAAGAGCGCGCGTATTGAATCCCAACGTGCTGCTGCTGGATGAACCCACGGCCAATCTGGATGAAGAGGCACGTGGACAGGTAGCCAGGCTTATCAAACAGATGTGTGATGACAATCATTGCGTGGTGATTGCAACGCATGACCCTGAACTGATGGCGTTAGAGAGCGTGGTGAATTTGCGTTTGGAAAACGCAGCGCTATTGATTAGTTGACGTGTCGAAAAAGCCGGAAACTCTCTCGTCGTTCAGCTACGCGTTTACCTTTCCAAATTAACTTCCAGTGCTTACCTGGCATGATTTTCTTCTCTCCACGCTCATCTTGAATCAAATATAAATCGCAATTTAAATGCTCTGTAGCTTCAAATGGCTGCGCGCGAATATCCGTGTAGTAATACAGCAATGCGGTCTGCGAAGCGCCCAGGTTGCGGCTACCCACGCAGGCATATTTTTTGGGCAGCGCCGCTTCTAAGCTGGTCATTACACCTTGATAGCTTTTGGCTGAATCAATCCAGGGTAACCACAAAGTCATCAATAAGCTCCAGGCCATGGTGATGCCCACCGCCCAGTCGGTGACTGCGGCGCGGTTGGAGTGTTTGGCGTTGTTGATAACCAGCAGCCAAATGGTGGTAACTGCTATCGCGAGGACAAAAGCTATCCAGCTGAAATGGTCGTCCGTCGTGCCTGATAATATTTGCATACGTTTGGCAAGTTTTACTGGCCAGCCTGTCATCATGGCAAACCAGCCCAGCCAAATGAGAAAGCCTAGCGTGCCAAACAGCATCAGAGCAAACCAGTTGAGTAAGCCCGCAGCGCCACGTTTGAGAGTCTCAACACTGCCGCCGGCGAGCGCCGCGAGTGGCAACAATAATGGCAGTGCGTCCGTTTCGCCATAATCTTTGCCAAATCCAATAAGCACTAAACTCACAACAAAAAAACAAATTAATAATTGAAATTTAGGTTTTTGCAAAAGATAAACTCGGTAACGCCATAAGCCCCAGATGGCTAAAGGAAGTGCCGGTAAAGCAAACCAGCCTAAAGTTCTCAGGAAATAAAAGTAGTGGCTAGCGCCAAATGCCGAGACGTTCATTTGCCACCAGTGACCAAATAATTCAGGCGCAGCCTGCCAACATAATATTGGCCAGATAACCAGCCACGGGGCAGCAAATAGTGCGCCCAAGCCACAAACAATGGCGTAACTTTTAGTACGCCAGGCGGCGAAAATGGCAGGCAGCAAAAGTGAAGTGGCCACAATAATTGCCGGGCCTACCAGGCCGGTCGCCAGGAAGCTAATGCCAACCCCGCTACCTAATAATGCACTGGCCCGAAATGGCCGTCTTTTTGCCAAGGCTAGCGCGTATAAGCCCATAGCCAAACCAGAGAGTGCGGCAACTTGAGGCATGAGCAGATGCGCGGTTAGCACAAGACCGAGCGAGCCTATAAAAATAAACGTAGTTTGACGCCCGACACCTAAACCCCAAAATTCACGGCCTATCATGCCCACTATCAGCAAAGTCATCGCCATCCAGATGCCGCTGGCTAGCCGTGCACCGTCATGCATAGGCAGTAGGGGTGAAAACAGCTTGGCCATGGCAGCTGCACTCAAATAGTAGAGCGGCGGGTTTTCTATTGTGGATTGGCCAGCAGCCACGGGCACTATCAGGCTGCCACCACCCAGCATTGATTTCACAATGCTGATGGTTTGTGATTCATCCGGCTTCCATGGCCCGTGGCCAATCAGCCCTAAACAAACCCAGACTATGCAAAGTACAATCAGCAAACTCGTTTTTACGCTCTCACCGATACGAGCACGCGGTGTCGCCAGGTTTGCCTGCCAGTCATGCTCCAGTTCAAATGCCATGTGTGACGAGATCCGTTTGTGATGAGTTTCAGTGTGTAATGAGTTTCTCAGACGAGTAACTAATTAACCTCGAATTAATTATTTTAGCGGCCATTGTGCGTTGATAGTAGTTTTATCAAAGAAAAAGATACGGCTCAATAAAAAAGGCCGCCGAGGCTGCCCTTTGCAAAGAACATTTCAAACAAATTACATGCTGTATTTTTGGCGGAACTTCTCAACCCGACCAGCAGTATCCAAAATCTTTTGCTTGCCAGTATAAAACGGATGGCACAGTGAGCAAACTTCAACATTGAAGTCTTTGCCAGCTGTGGAGCGGGTCTTGAACTTGCTGCCGCAGCTGCAAGTTACAGTAATTTCAGGGTAATTCGGATGAATATCGGTTTTCATGCTGATGTCTCTTTTAAATGCGGTCCAAAAAGCTGCCACGGAAAGGCGGCAATTATCTGTTAATTTAGAGAATTAATCAACCACCCGCCGCGACAAGTGTTAACCGCGCCTCATTGAGTCAAAGAAGTCGGCATTGTTTTTAGTGGCCTTGATTTTATCCAGAAGGAATTCCATGGCTTCGAGGTCGTCCATTGGATACAACAACTTACGTAATACCCAGATTTTTTGCAGAATATCCTTGTCAATCAGAAGCTCTTCACGACGCGTACCAGATTTATTCACGTTAATTGCCGGATATTGACGCTTCTCAGCCATGCGGCGGTCAAGATGGATTTCCATGTTGCCGGTGCCTTTGAATTCTTCGTAAATTACATCGTCCATACGCGAGCCCGTATCAATCAGCGCTGTGGCGATAATAGTCAGTGAGCCACATTCTTCAATATTGCGCGCTGCGCCAAAGAAACGTTTGGGACGTTGCAGGGCATTGGCATCAACGCCGCCGGTAAGTACCTTGCCGGAGGCTGGCACCACGGTGTTGTAGGCGCGGGCCAGACGTGTGATCGAATCCAGCAGAATTACCACATCTTTTTTGTGTTCAACCAGGCGCTTGGCTTTTTCCAGCACCATTTCAGCGACCTGTACATGGCGCGTGGCTGGCTCGTCGAAAGTGGATGCGACCACTTCGCCATTCACCGAGCGCGTCATTTCTGTGACTTCTTCCGGGCGCTCGTCTATGAGTAACACAATCAAGATGACATCTGGGTGATTGGCAGTAATCGCGTGCGCAATGTGTTGCATCATCACCGTCTTGCCGCTTTTTGGGCTGGCAACCAGCAGTCCGCGCTGGCCTTTGCCGATAGGCGCAATCATATCAATGACGCGGCCAGTAATGTTTTCTTCGCCGCGAATATCGCGCTCCAGCACGAGTGGCACAGTCGGGAATAGCGGTGTTAAATTTTCAAACAGAATCTTGTTTTTGGTATTTTCTGGCGGCTCCCCATTAACGCTATCCACTTTTACCAGGGCAAAGTAGCGTTCTCCTTCTTTTGGGGTACGAATTTCGCCTTGAATGGTATCGCCGGTGTGCAGGTTGAAGCGCCGAATCTGTGAGGGTGAAACATAAATGTCATCTGGTCCAGCCAGGTAGGAGCTATCTGGTGAGCGCAAGAATCCGAAGCCGTCCTGCAATACTTCCAGCGTGCCATCGCCAAAAATACTGTCGCCTTTTTTGGCCGTATTTTTGAGCAGGGCAAAGATTAAATCCTGTTTGCGGATGCGGCTGGAATCCTCTATTCCATTGGCGATAGCCATGTCAACGAGTTCGGTTACTGGCAGGTGTTTAAGATCGGATAAATGCATATTAGGGGGCTCACTGAAAATCGAAACTACTTGGGGAATGGGAACTGCTTGGAGATTTGCGCTGGATTCCTATGGTAAAGGGCGCCGCAATGAAATTAATACTGCTGTGGGAAACTGGGGAATTGGGCACTAGCGTAGCGTTATTAAATATTGCTGTCAATAAATGCGGTTAATTGTGATTTGGAAAGTGCGCCGACCTTGGTAGCCTCAACGTTACCATTTTTAAATAACATGAGGGTCGGGATGCCACGAATGCCATATTTTGGTGGTGTATGCTGGTTATCATCAATATTAAGTTTGGCAATTTTAAGGCGGCCAGCATAGTCTTTAGATAGATCGTCCAAAATGGGTGCAATCATCTTGCAGGGGCCGCACCACTCAGCCCAGTAATCTACCAGGACAGGTAGCTGGGACTGTAGGACGTCTTGCTCAAAAGCGTCATCGCTTGTATGAATTACATGCTCGCTCATGGGTAACCCTTGTGTGAAATGATTGCTGGATTTGGCAGCGTGATAAGTACTGTACCGCTATCCTAGCGAAAAATTTGGTTTTAGTGAAGCTTTCATGTAAAGGTAAATTGTCAGATTGCTGAGTAGTCGGTTGGAATCACAAGTAGCTAAATTGAAAACGCTCAAAGCTATTCGTGCGCTCAACCAGCCATGTCAGCATGATACGCGAAATTTACCATGCTCGTCCAGTTCCCGTACCCGCGCAGGGCTATACATGTCACACGCGCTGACAACGGAGCCAGCTTGTTTGATTGCAGGCAGCTCTGGCAATAGCAACACAGGCTCAAACTGCATTTGATTGGGCGCCCCCGCGCACCCGCTGCTTTGGCTTCTGGCGCTATGAGCTGCGTACCGATACGCAAGGTATTGTTGCTCACTATTGCTGATCCAGCGCAATACTCCAACAGACCAATGCGATTCACCGCTATTTTTCACACTAAGCAGATCGCCTACGCGTACGTTGCCCTCCGCATCTGGGAATTTACGCAAGGCCATACCACCCGCGCTGATATTAAGGGCTTGCCAGCGCGACAGGCTGAATTTTTTCTGGCTGGCGGTGGATTTTCCAAATGTATGTGTTGATATTTCAGTGACGTCGGACGCTGTACTTGGTGCGGTATAGTGGTTTTCGCTATTGACAAAATAGTGGGCGGCAGCAACGCCTATGCCAAGCTCTACGCCATCATTTTTGCGCGATCGATTATAAATTCGTTGAGGTGAAGCCCCCCAGTGCTTAATCAGATAAACCAGCATATCCAGATAGCGCAGGTCACCGGCATTATCAGGCAGGCCACTATTCTTTGCTGGTTTGCCCGCCTGCAACATCTGGATGTGCTGATGCACCAAGCGAGCAAAGCCCATGGTGATTAAAAGAATATCGCTGCTCCCATCTGTTTGCTCGCGGTTTTTGCTATAAGGGATAGGCGGCTTATCTGTATCCAGGCTTACCAGGAAAATGCCTGCCGTGTTCCCTAGCGGCGCTATACCCTGCAATTGAGTGTGGTGGGCAAAGCGTGCGATGTAGTCTGCTACTTGTTTAGTCCCATAATTAAATGGTCAGTGACATCAGCAAGGCTTGCTTGTAGGTGTGGTTGATCGAGATTGTGCCAGGATGGCTGCTATCGGGGCCTAATTCAATTTCATGCAGACCCTGCTGCACAGCAAAGAAATAGAGCTGGTGCAGATCGCTCCATATGCTGCCTGCCACCGTAAAATAGGTTTGGTAGCTCACCATCGCCATCTGACCCAGAGTCTCCATGGCGCGCTGCACGATATGTGCAGCGGCCTTTCTGGCAAGACCGAATAGTTTGGTCTGGCTATCAATCAGCGCTAATTTATAGCCATAACCCAGCTCACGTCACAGCAATTCAACAGCGTCAGCATGATTTTTTGCCGATACAGGCAATGGCAAAGGCGCATTGCAATATTCCGGAGCAAGATTTTCTGTAACGCCGACAATGGTAGTGCGGTAGATTTCCAGTGCTTTTACTCTGGCGTCGGCAGCCACTTTCTGCCGATTAAGGATTTCCATTTCATCCAGCAGTAAAGTCGCAGCCTCCAGCGGCTTGTGCAGCGGCAGACCGTTGATGAATTGCGTGATTTTTTGCGAGCGCGTTTCAGCGATTATTAAGAGGTTTGTCTTCCAGCACAGGAAGTTCTAAGCTTAATGCCATTGCACATTTCCCATTTTCGAATAGCCATGTTAAATATTATTGAGAGGTTTGTCACGGGCTAGCTTGAGTTAAGCATCCAATGGGTATACAGAAGTGCTAAACTTGAGCCATTTTTGGCGATAGAGACACTAAAATGATGTGGCGTTATTTTGTTTGTTTGCTGATGCTACTGGCTGTTCCTGTAGCCGAGGCAGCTGCCGGTCAGGGCTTTTCACTCAAAGACACGGTAGGCAATCAGCATCAATTAGCAGATTACAAAGGTAAATGGGTAATCGTGAATTTCTGGGCGACATGGTGTCCGCCCTGCCTGGAAGAGATACCGGATTTAGTTAATCTGTTTGACCAGCGCAAAGATAAGGATGTAATGGTCATTGGTGTAGTGTTTGAATATAAAAGCGCCGTGGAAGTCAGTGCTTTTGTGGACGATATGTTGATGTCTTACCCTATTGTGCTTGGCAATGAAAATGTAATCGCGCAGATAGGCTCGGCCGATGTATTGCCGACGACTTATATTTATAACCCGCATGGCAAGCTGGTAAAAAGCAGGCGTGGCCTGATCAGAAAAGCCGATATCGAAAAACTGATTGCAGCAAAATAGCGTCAGAAAAATAGTCCGCTGACGCCATCAAGCACTTAATCTAAATATTCAAATACCTTCACCACTTTTTCTACACCGTCAACATTGCGCGCAATATCAACGGCATCATCCGCTTCTTTATGGGTTACCAAGCCCATCAGATAAACCACTGAGCTCTCAGTGACCACTTTGACATAGTTCGCCTGAAAACGGTTTTCGGTCACCATGTTGGTTTTAACTTTGGAGGTGATGTAAGTGTCGTTACTGCGTGTGCCGAACGAGCTTTTATCCGCAATTACCAGCTCGTTGGTTATACTCTTTACGTGTTCAATATTTTTAACAATCGCCTCAGCCTTGCCTTTGGTGGCTTCATCTGTCACCTCGCCGGTTATTAGCACGTTAAGATTGTAGCTGGTGATATTGGCGTGTGTATTTTCACCTATTTGTTCGATAATTGCTTTTTCAGCCTTTAGTTCTATGCCCTGATCTTCAATAAAGATGCCGGAAGTACGGCGATCTACCACCATAGCTCCGCCGGCGGCTGCGCCAACAACAACAACGGGAGCACAAGCGGCTAATTGTGCGCACAGTGCGACAGAGAAAATTAGTTGGGCAGCTGATAATTGATTGATTGAAAACATTTATTTACTCCTAATAAAAAACAATGAATGGCATTGTACAGGCAACGCAAAGTAAGGATATGTACCTTCTGAATGCGATAAGGGATTGTCATGAAACACCCGATAAGAATATCCCTCTCCCCAGGAAGTTCAACTAAATCACTTAAATCCTCAAGCATCAAAAGCATTCCTTACCCATTCGATAGATTCTAAGCTGGGTCTTTCCATCAGCACCACATCAAAGCGGCAAGCGCTGTTGCCGTGCTGCTGCAGGTAATGCTCTGCTGTGCGGGTAAGCTTCTTTTGTTTGGACAAAGTAATGCTCATGCCTGCACCACCGAAGTCGGTATTGCTACGCATACGCACTTCTACAAACACCAATGTTTTGCCATCGCGCATAATCAAGTCTATCTCACCAGAGCGGCAAGTGTAATTACTCGCGATTAAGACCAAGCCCTGTTGTTGCAAATAGATGGCAGCAACCTGTTCGGCATCTGCACCCAGATTATTCACGGCGCTTTTTCCAGCACCACACCATCAGCGCCAAACCTCCCCAGTGCCAGTTCGCGCGATATTTCACCTTGTTCATCAATGCGAATTTTCCCAGTCAAGCCGTGAATGGTGGCGGATTGGCGGGGTTGCCGTGTTAGCGCCAACAATACTTGATAAGCATCCACACCAAGCGCAAACCAGCGCTGCATCTCCCCTTGCGGTAAATCTGCCGCAGCGGTTTTGTAGGGCGCAAACGTTGTGTTGTCATTATTGAGCAACCATGGCAAATCCGTGAAGCGCACGGCGATAAGTGTTGCATCCAACGGCTCATGATTGATGCCGGCGTAGAGGTGCGAAAAACCAAAAGTGGGTGTGGCTGCATCAAGATAAGGTTTTACAGCACGCGCCTCCTCAGCATTTCCGGCAATTAGAATCATATCAGCCGGTTGCGCAGATGCTTGTGCCTTAGCGTCGGTGAGTACGGTATTTTCATCAATACTGATTTGCGAAATAATTTGCCCGCCCTGGTTAATCCAGGCATCGCCAAAGGCTTTTGTCATATGAGCAGAGAGTGGATTTTTGCTGGTAATAATTAGCGCGGTTTGCATGCCATAAGCGCGTGCAGTTTTGGCGATTTGTGCGGCTTCGGTGTCAATAGACAATCCGAATGTATAAAGATTATTTGCTGCATTTGCGATGTCAGGTTGATTTAGCATGAGTGTCGGCACTTTTAATTGAGTTGCTGCCAGATCGGTGGTTTCATCACGAGTTAGCGGGCCAATCACATAGCGCGCGCCATCCTCAATAGCTTGCTGGTAGGTTGCAGCGACTGTGTTTTTATCGCCGCGAGTGGCGTAAATTTTGACCTCGGCGCTATTACCCGCTTCGGTTTGTGCAGCTACAAATCCACGCCAGATAGCATCGGCAGTCGGGTAAAAAGCTTCATCCTGAAATGGCAACAATAGCGCAATCGGTCCTTGCAGCCCTTTAGGCGCTACCACAGGTTTACTATCATCGCTTACCTGTGCTATCAGACGATCGGTCAGCGCTATGGATGCCAGATGGTCGGGATAGACTTTACGCCAATCGCTGATGCTTTGCTTATTTTGCACTGCCAACGCAAGATCTATCCAGCCTTGAATGGCGGTGTCCAAACTTTCGCCGCGCATGTCAATCAGCTGCTCTTTGGCTAAACTGGAGAGTGATTGCCAGATACGTTGTTGATTTGACTCTATATCAGCAGCATCAGATAAATATTTTTCGGCCAGCGTACGCTGCTCCAACGCACGTAGCACATCTGGCTGGTTGTCATAGGCTAGCGCCAGGCTTGCGTGTAAACTGGCATTCGCTTGCGGTAATAACCCGGTTACTGCTTGCAGCGGCAACAGTAAACGGAAGGTGGTATCAAAGTCACCAGTGGCCGCAGCGATATTGCCAGCAAATAGTTTGGCATAAGGCGATAGGCTGGGGATGCCGTTTAATGCGAGCTGCGCACAGACGATATCTGATTGCTTGAGGCAGCTTAAGCCACCCAGGAACGAGGCTTCAGGACTTTTTCTGGTGGCACTAGACGGTTGGACAGCAGGCTTGCTTGTTGTAGCGTTAGAGGCGGGTTCGGCGAGCGCAAGCCCTGCTGTAAATAACCATTGCAATAAAAGAAAGGCGATCAGACGTTGAACCATAGCGGCACATTATATGTGGTAGCCACGCCGATTGGAAATCTGCAGGATATTACCCTGCGCGCACTGGAAATTCTCAAAAGTGTGGATGCCATTGCAGCTGAAGATACGCGGCATACCGCGGGTTTGCTAACGCATTTTGGCATCCAGAAAAAACTCATCGTGGTGCATGAGCACAATGAACATAAGGCTGCGCTGGCCCTGTTAGCAAGGCTGCAGGCTGGTGAAAATATTGCTTTGGTAACGGATGCAGGCACACCAGGCATCAGCGACCCGGGCGCAATTGTGGTAGACGTGCTGCGCGAAGCGGGTATCAGCGTTGTGCCGATTCCAGGCGCCAGTGCGGTGATTGCTGCACTCTCAGTCGCGGGTATTGTTGCGCCGGGATTTACTTTCGTTGGTTTTTTGCCAGCCAGCGGCGCACAGCGCAGAAAAGCGCTGGAAGCTTTAAAAGCACAAACAACCACACTGGTATTTTACGAAGCGCCGCATCGGATTGTGGCATCCGTAAAGGATATGGCAGTCGTTTTAGGCGCTGATCGCCGCATTACCATTGCGCGTGAGCTGACCAAAACATTTGAGACCATACACCGTTGCCAATTGGCTGAGGCGGAAGATTGGCTGCAAAACGACCCTGATCAGCAGCGTGGTGAATTTGTAATATTGGTAGAAACCGCGTCAGATATAGCGGAAGAGCCGGTGAGTGAGGACGCAAAACGTGTGCTGAAATTACTATTGTCTGAAATCCCCCTCAAACAAGCGGTAAAATTAGCCACAGAAATTAGTGGCACCAAGAAAAACGCACTTTACGAATTCGCACTACAATTACAGAAATCATGAAAACCCTGACCATTACCCGCCCCGACGATTGGCATCTGCATCTGCGTGACGGTGCAGCACTGAAAGCGGTATTGCCGGACACCGCACGCCGTTTTGGCCGCGCCATTGTCATGCCTAACCTCAAGCCACCGGTGACCACAACAGCCTTGGCACAAGCCTATCGTGACCGTATTTTGCAAGCTGTGCCAGCGAGCATGCAATTTAAGCCGTTGATGACGCTATATCTCACCGATAACACCACTGGCGAAGAAATCGCCATGGCAAAAGCCAGCGGCATTATTCACGGTATCAAGCTTTATCCGGCAGGCGCCACGACTAATTCTGACGCTGGTGTGACCGATATTACCAAATGCGACAAAGCGCTCGAGGCGATGGAGAAACATGGCCTGCCGTTGCAGGTGCACGCCGAGGTAACGGATGCGAATGTCGATGTATTTGACCGCGAAAAAGTTTTTATCGACCGCCACATGGTGCCTTTACTCAAACGCTTCCCAGCGCTAAAAGTGGTGTTTGAACACATCACCACGCGCGATGCAGCCCAGTTTGTCAGCGCTGCGCCCGCCAATGTTGCTGCCACCATTACTGTGCATCACTTATTGATGAATCGCAACGCCATGTTTGCTGGCGGCATCAGGCCGCACCATTACTGCCTGCCGGTGTTAAAGCGCGAAGAGCACAGACAGGTGCTGCTGGCTGCTGCAAAGTCCGGCAACCCTAAATTTTTCCTCGGCACCGATAGTGCGCCACATGCCAAATCAGCCAAGGAATCTGCCTGCGGTTGTGCCGGCATTTATACAGCACACGCAGGCATTGAACTCTATGCCGAGGCATTTGAGGAAGTCAATGCATTGGATAAATTGGAAGCTTTTGCCAGTTTTTATGGCGCCGATTTTTATGGTTTGCCGCGCAACGCCGATACCATCACATTGGTAAAAGAAGCCTGGACAGTACCAGAAGAGCTGGCGCTAGGCGATGAAGTATTGGTGC
>JBCKUK010000035.1:0-13479 GCA_038924905.1 Methylophilaceae bacterium
GCTTAATTTCGTACTTTGGGCCTTTCATCTATGGTTAATATCAATATCACCTGTTAATTGGCTGATATTGCGCTGGATTGTTACACTTTTCTCTTTGCACACGTGGCTTTTCTCACGCCAGGCACGATTGTTGAATCGCCAATCCTCGCTTCAGGTTGTATGCCATGCTCATGAGGATCAGTCGCGCATGATTACGTTGCCTACCCCGGTATCTAGCTTGCCCCATGCCGTAGTGTTGCTTTAATACCCCAAACACACGTTCTACGGTACAGCGAATGCCACTCAATAACTGATTGTGCCGCTTATCTGCTCCAGTCAATGGCGTGTTACGGTAAGCGCGCTTGAGAATGCCATTCTTAATGTGGCGTTCTGCAAGTAACGCATCGTGCTTCGCACTCGCATAAGCACTATCGGCATACACCGCCTGTTCGCTGCCTGTCATCAATGGCACAAAGCATTGTGAATCATGCACGTTGCCAGCGGTGGTGATGACTTTCCCTATAAAACCATCCTCTTCTACATTGAGATGGGCTGTGTAGCCGTCAGTGGTCTTCTGTTTGCCATCACTACTTTGTTTGACGTTGTAGCCAGCCTCTGTATCTTGTGTTGATGCGCCATCAACGCCTTTGTTAGGACGGTTGTGTTTAGCCTGAATCACGCTGGCATCAATGATGCTGATTTGCCCTGTCTTAATGATGAGGCTAGACGTAGCAAGCTCTGTGTTGAGTCTGTCTAGCAGGTAGTCTAATCGTCCGTCTTCACTGATCTTTTGGCGAAAGCGCCATAAACTGCAGCGGTGGGATAGGTGCATCTAAACTAATCCCGACAAAGCGACGAAATAATAAGTCACGTGCGAGTTGCTGCTCTAACTGTGGATCACTCAGGTTGTACCAGCTTTGTAGTAGCAAGGCTTTGAACATCATTAAAGGTGGATAGGCACGCTCTCCTTTGCGACTAGTGTGTAAATCGGCAAGATGCTTTTCTAATGATGTCCAGTTAATTAGGGTGAGGATGCCATCTAGCTCGGTCAGCGCACGATGTTCTATCAATAGGGCGTCTGCAAAGCTGCTTTATTTGATGTTTTTCCAAGCCATGATCTTTAGGTGCTCGTCAGTGGTTAAGTGATACGATATTTTATGCTTTTTGTATTAATATGGGGGGTTCGTATGGGGGGTTCGTGCAAAGGTCTCATCCTAATATAAAAACTCTCTTGATTCCAACTAACCTAATTATAGTTCAGGTGTGTGGCATTTCGGCTATGGTTTAGGCTCATTCAAGACATCAATAGACTGTTTCATGGCCACCAATATTTACCAGGATAATTTCTTGCTCGGTAATCAGCAACTCCAGCGTGATGCGGTATGAGAGGTTGATAGAAACTGAATGTAACGCTGCAAGCTTGCCCGCAAGGCTATGCAGACGAAGCGAGGGATGATGCGGATTGGTTTCGAGCAGTTGCAACGTTTTGAGATATTGATTAGCTAACTCTGGGCGGCGTTTAATAAATTTAGCTGCTTGTTTTTCGTAGTGCGTGGTGAAAACGAGCGTGTACGGCATTATTTAGCCTTGATTTTGGCTGTGATTCGCGCCAGGTGCGCCTCGGCAGACTCTTTATGAAAATTTCCGGCAGCCAGGTCGGCGCGGGTTTGCGCCAGCGCGGCATCAAGCTCACATTCTCGCAGGTAGTGGTAATGCGCCAGCTCCATCACCACAAAACGGTCTTTGCCGCGTATGGAGACAATCGCCTCTGGCTGGCTTTTCAGGGCTGTTTCAATAGCAGTAACGCCCTTGGTTTTCAGGTCATTTGCGCTGATTTTGCTCATGGTAAAGTCCTTATTAAGATGCGAGTAGTAATACCATAAATCGTATTGTTAATAGTATTGTTTAATGTGCAGTTTCCCAGTTTGGCCCCACACCCATTTCAACCAGTAAGGGCACATCCAGCCTGGCCACATTGCCCATCAGATGCGGCAGGTTTTCTTTAATCAGGGCCAGCTCGGTCTGCGGTACTTCCAGCACCAGCTCATCGTGCACTTGCATGATGATTTTTGTATGGAGCTTTTGCTCAATCAGCCAGCCATGCACGGCAATCATGGCGAGCTTGATGAGGTCGGCTGCCGTGCCTTGCATAGGCGCGTTGATGGCAGCGCGTTCGGCGCCAGCCCTTCGCATACCGTTGGGGCTGTTAATTTCCGGCACCCACAGCCGCCTGCCGAAAAAGGTTTCTACGTAGCCATTTTGCTTGGCGGCTTCGCGCGTGTTTTGCATGTAATCGCGCACGCCGGGGTAGCGCGCAAAATAGCGTTCGATATAGCTGGCAGCCGCGCTGCGCTCAATACCCAGGTTTTGCGCGAGGCCAAAGGCAGACATGCCGTAAATCAAACCAAAGTTGATGACCTTGGCATAACGGCGCTGTTCGCTGGTGACAGCTTCGCGCTCGCAACCAAAGATTTCAGCCGCGGTGGCACGGTGAATATCTTCGCCCGCGGCAAAGGCTTTGAGCAGGCCTTCATCCTGCGACAAATGCGCCATGATGCGCAGCTCAATTTGTGAATAATCGGCAGATACAATCACGCTATCTTGCGGCGCTATAAAGGCCTCGCGGATGCGGCGGCCTTCAGTAGAGCGCACCGGGATGTTTTGCAAATTAGGGTCTGAGCTCGCCAGGCGGCCGGTGACCGCCACCGCCTGGTTATAGCTGGTGTGCACGCGGTGAGTTGTGGGGTTGACCATGCGCGGCAGCTTATCGGTGTAGGTGGATTTGAGCTTGGCCAGGCCGCGGTATTCCAGCAGCACCTTGGGCAGGGCGTGGTCCAGCGCCAGCTCTTGCAGCACATCTTCATCGGTGGATGGCACGCCGGATGGTGTCTTTTTCAGCGGCTTGATGCCGAGTTTATCAAACAGAATTTCCTGCAACTGCTTGGGCGATGAGAGGTTAAATGGCTGCCCGGCAAGCTCATGGGCTTGATGCTCCAGAGCCATGAGCTTTTGGCCGATCTCGTGGCTTTGCGCATGCAGCATCTTGCTATCAATCAATACGCCGGTGCGTTCAATATCAAACAAAATATCCAGCACCGGCATTTCTATTTGGTTATAAACGTATTGCAACCCAGTGTTGGGGGCGATTTGCGGGTAAAGCGCCTCGTGCAATTGCAGCGTAATATCGGCATCCTCGGCCGCATATTCGCTGGCCTGCTCAAGCGCCACTTGGCTGAAGCCCACTGATTTTGCGCCCTTGCCGGCGACTTCTTCATAAGTGATGGTTTTAAGCCCCAGATGACGCATGGCAAGGTCATCCATGCCGTGGCTGCGATGGCTTTCCAGCACATAAGATTGCAGCATGGTGTCGTGCGCTATGCCACCCAGCGCAATGCCGTGATTGGCCAGGATGTGCTTATCGTATTTAAGATTCTGGCCGACTTTTTTAAGCGCAGGGTTTTCCAGCAAAGGCTTGATTTTTGCCAAAGTGGCGGCAAAATCAAGCTGCTGCGGCGCGCCAGCATAATCGTGCATCAACGGCAGGTAAGCCGCTTCACTAGCTTTGATGGAAAACGACATGCCCACCAGTTTTGCCAGCATGGGGTCGAGACTGGTAGTCTCGGTATCAAAGCAAATGAGCTCGGCCTTGTTCAGCTTATCCAGCCAGGTTTGCAGCGCTTCATCGGTCAATAGGGTTTCGTAATGGCGGGTTTGAATAGCCGCGCTGGCAAACAGATCGCTAGTGCTTTCCCTCTCCGCCGACTCTGCCCTCTCCCCTAGCCCCTCTCCCACAGAGAGAGGGGAACCTGAGCGGTTAGCAGCCTCCCCTGTGGTGAGAGGGGAACCTGAGCGGGAATGGAAGGTTGCGGCTCCCATACCCTCGTCTTGTGGGAGAGGGTGGCGCGTAGCGTCTGGTGATGGTGCAGACGGCAAATCCAGCTCGCGTCGCCAGCTTTTAAAACCAAAGTGTTCAAACAGCTCGGCAAGCCTGGCCTTGTCTTGCGCTTGAGGTGCAAGCTCCGCGAGCTTTTCCGGCAGGCCAACATCGCAGCGGATGGTGATGAGCTCGCGCGCTGTGGGCAGCCATGACAGGGTTTTGCGCAAATTTTCTCCGACCACACCGGTAATTTCATCGGCATGGGCAATGATGTTGTCGAGCGAGCCGTATTGCGTCAGCCATTTGACCGCAGTTTTGGGGCCAACTTTTTCTACGCCGGGGACGTTGTCCGAGGTGTCGCCGATTAAAATTAAATAGTCCACCATCAAGCTGGGTGGGATACCAAATTTATTTTCTACGCCTGCGATGTCGAGCACTTCATCTACTTTTCTAAAAGCATCACGCATGGTATTGATGACGGTGACGTGCTCGCTCACCAATTGGGATATGTCTTTATCGCCGGTAGAAATAATGACGCGCATACCCTCGCGCTCGGCCTGTCTGGCCAGTGCGCCTATCACGTCGTCAGCTTCCACGCCTTCTTCCATCAATAGCGGCCAGCCCATGGCTTTGATGGTTTCGTGCAGAGGCGCGATTTGCTTGACCAGATCTTCCGGCATGGAGGCGCGGTTGGCTTTGTACTCCGGGTAAATATCGTCGCGGAAGGTTTTGCCTTTCGCATCAAAAATACAAGCGCTATAATCGGCCGGGTAATCCTTATGTAAACGGCGCAACATATTGAGTACGCCATAAATCGCGCCGGTAGGCTCATTTTTGCGGTTGCGCAAGTCGGGCATGGCGTGAAAGGCGCGATAGAGGTAGGATGAGCCATCCACTAATAACAACGTTTTCATATTCGCTTCCATCTATCCTTACTCTATTCTCAGGGCGCCTAAATTATGTCTGCTGCAAAGAAAATTCCTAAAATTACCGATCCTGATGTGCTGGGTCGTCATCACACTGCGCATGAATCCTGGCACGCTTTCGAGATTATGGCAGAATTCGTCGCGGCGACAGAGCGGCTTAAGGAAATCACGCCAGCCGTGTCCATATTCGGCAGCGCGCGCACTGAGCCAAACCACCCCCATTACAAGCTTGCGGAAGATATAGCCAGGCAATTATCGGATGCCGGGTTCAGCGTGATTTCAGGCGGCGGACCCGGCATTATGGAGGCGGCTAACAAAGGCGCTTTTGCCGGAAAATCGCCCAGCATAGGCCTGAATATTGAGTTGCCGCACGAGCAGCAGGAGAACGAGTTTCAGGATGTCAGCCATAATTTCCAGCACTTTTTTATGCGCAAAGTGATGCTTGTTAAATATGCTTCGGCCTATGTTGTGTTGCCTGGCGGCTTTGGCACGCTGGATGAGTTGATGGAGGCGTTAACCCTGATACAGACTGGCAAAACGCGCAAGATTCCGGTTATTCTGGTACATGAGCCATTTTGGCGCGGATTGCTCGATTGGTTCCACAATTCGCTCATTGCTGAAGGCATGGTATCGCCGGAGGATATGCATCTAGTCCAGGTGATTGATGACCCCAAAGCGGTTGTTGCTGCCATATTCAAGCACTATGAAGTACGCGGATTTGAGCCCTCGGCAGCAGAAAAGCAAATTCAATTCTATTTATAAGTGTTTTTCTGCTATCAGGCTGATAATTAGATACACCAGCATCAACGTCTTTTTGCTAGAATCATGTTATTGGATTTAAACCAAGTAGATTCAAACCACATTTAGAAGCACGAGGTTATTATGCGCCGTATTCGTCATCTGTTATTTCTGGTTCTTGCCCTGCCGCTCATGGCTATGGCTGCGGAGGTTCCGCCGCAGCTGGAGCCTTTGCCTGAAGCGCCACCGCCCCCGGCAGGTGTGGATCTGGACGCCGCTGATGAGCCACAGATTACCATTGTAAAAAAAGGCGGGGAAACGGTTGAAGAATATCGCATCAACAACGAACTTTATATGATGAAGATTACGCCAGCACATGGCGTGCCTTACTATTTGTGGAAAGAGGATCAAGAAGGAGGCTGGTCACGCCTGGATGGACCCAGCCCACCGATCAGCATTCCCAAATGGGTACTGTTTCGGTTCTGACTTTTTACATGTTGTTGGGTTTCTACAAGTTGTCAGGAGGGCTGAAAAGCCCTCCTTCAATTTTGTTCGCGCCAATTAAAATAGCGCCCTAGTTTTTATGTCAGTATTCACCACCGTCACTTTTGAAGAGCTGAGCCACTGGCTGATCGCCTATCCACTGGGTGAGCTGTCTGATTTGCAAGGTATTGCTACCGGCATTACCAATACCAATTATTTTGTGACAACATCCAGCGGGCGTTACGTGCTGACACTATTTGAGAGAAATACTGCGGATGAGCTGCCGTTTTTTCTTGATCTGATGGCGTATTTGGCCGAGCACAACATTCCTTGCCCGCATCCGGTTATCAGGCATGACGGTGGCAGCTTAAGTGAGCTAAACGGCAAGCCTGCTGCACTGGTAAGCTGTTTGCGCGGCCGCGATATAGAGGCACCTTCAGCCATGCACTGCGTGCAAGTAGGGCGTGTGATGGCAGAAATGCATGTTGCTGGTTTGTCATTTCCCGCGCACATGGAAAATCCGCGCGGCGCAGAGTGGCGTGTAGCGATGGCTGTCAAAGTTGCCGGTTTTCTCAGTGAAGAAGATCATGCACTGCTGGGAAAAGAATTGGTTTTCCAGGCTGGCTTCAATACGGATCATTTACCACAAGGCGTGATTCACGCCGATTTGTTCCGCGATAATGTGTTGTTTGACGGTGACAGCTTAAGCGGCATTATTGATTTCTACTATGCCTGCAACGATGCCTTGCTTTATGACGTGGCGATTGCCGCGAATGATTGGTGCGTCACAGCGAGCGGCAATCTGGACGAGCCGCGCTTGCAGGCTTTACTGGGTGCGTATGAGGCAGTGCACCCGCTGACGGAGGCCGAGCATGCCGCTTGGCATGGCATGTTGCGCATTGCAGCGCTACGTTTTTGGCTGTCGCGGCTTTACGATAAGCACTTTCCGCAGGACGGGGAGCTGACTTATGCGAAAGACCCTGACCATTTCCGTCGCATTTTGGCGCAGCATATAAAACAGCAAAGTAAATCGTAGTCAATCCGGGTAGTGACACTAACATTTTAAAGGGGAGCAACATGATTGAAGTGCGTCAAGTTGATGCGGGCAGGGGCTGGAACTGGATAGTTGAAGGGTATCAAATTTTCAAGCTGAATCCACCGATGTTGATTGTGCTATTAATTATTTACATAGTAATTGCTGTGGCACTCAATTTTGTTCCTGTCGTTGGCTCACTCATATTAAGTCTGATGGCGCCGGTTTTTGCTGCCGGGTTTATGCACGGATGCAGAGCGCTGGATAATGGCGAGGAGTTGGAGATTAACCACTTGTTTGCCGGCTTCAAACAAAATACCACCCAGTTGATTACTATTGGCGGCCTCTACCTTGTTGGGATAATAACTATCGTAGGCATCATATTTTTGGGTTTTATGCTCGGTGGCGGTAGCGTAGCTGCCTTAGCCAGCGGGAACCCAGCCGCTGCTGGCCTTGGAGCAAGTGCTTTACTGCCGGTTTTGACAGGCATGTCGCTTGCGATACCACTTATCATGGCTTATTGGTTCGCGCCTGTACTGGCCGCATTTCATGACATTCCGGCTGTTGAGGCAATGAAGCTGAGTTTTGATGCCTGCACGCGCAATTTTCTGCCTTGCTTTGTATTCAGCTTGATTGGGGCAGGTTTGCTGGTGCTGGCGATTATACCGTTTGGCCTGGGTTTGCTGGTTGTGTTGCCTGTGCTGGTCGCAGCGCTTTATGCCAGCTATAAAGACATTTTTAGCGAAAGCGAAACTGCGCCAGCTTAAGCTTTCAGTTTAGCTGGAGTGTCTCCAGCTTTGCGTATTCCAGCGCCAGCCATTTCAGGCCGGCTTTGCTGAAATTGACTTGCACTCTCAGGTCGTCTGCATTGCCTTCATAGCTCACCACCACGCCATTGCCAAACTTGCTGTGGCCGACGTTTTGGCCTATTTTCCAGGGCATTTCAACACTCTTTTGACTGGCAACCATACTGCCGGAACCTAGGCGCATGGTGCTGGTGCTGTAACTCGTCTTGCCAGTAGTTGATTTTGCAGGATTTGGCCTTGCATTCAGGCGCTTGAGCAAGCCTTCGGGAATCTCATCCAAAAAGCGCGATGGAATACCATAGCGCACTTGGCCATGTAACATACGGCTTTGCGCATAGCTTAGATACAAACGTTGTCGGGCGCGGGTGACAGCCACGTACATCAACCGCCGCTCTTCTTCCAGGCCACTCGCTTCATGCTGGCTTTGTTCGTGTGGGCACAGGCCTTCTTCCAGGCCGCTGATAAATACTGCTTTAAACTCCAGGCCCTTGGCGGCGTGAACTGTCATGAGCTGCAAGGCATCACGGCCAACTTCAGCCTGATGTTCACCCGCCTCCAGGCTGGCGAAGCTTAGAAATTCGGTCAGACCGCGCCGTTCATTTTCTTCGGTATGGTCATTTTCGTTGACAAAAGCGACAGCGGCGTTGATCAGTTCGTCCAGATTGGCGATGCGATCTTCACCTTCTTTCCCGGCCTGGTAGTGCTGACGCAGGCCGGATAAATTACTGGCAAGCTCGACCATTTCCGGTAGCGTGAGGCCAGTGGATTCCTCCTGCATTTGCTTGATCAGTGCGATAAAAGCGGGGATGCCTTTTTTCTGTCCTCTGTCCTCTGTTTTCAGTCCTCCAATAGCCGCTTGCCACAGGCTGCAATCCTGAGAGCGGGCTGAATCCTGTAACTGCTCCAGACTGCGCGCACCAATACCGCGAGCCGGGAAGTTAATCACGCGCAGCAGTGCGGTGTCATTGGCCGGGTCAGCGATCAGGCGTAAATACGCCAGCGCGTGTTTGATTTCCGCACGCTCAAAAAAACGTAAGCCGCCATATACGCGATAAGGAATGTTGGCCGAAAACAGAGCGTGCTCCAGCACGCGAGACTGCGCATTGGAGCGATAGAGCAGGGCGATTTCATCCAGGTTGGCACCCTCGGTGTGCAGCAGCTTGACTTCATCAACAATAAAGCCGGCTTCATCAATATCGTTATAAGCTTCATACACCCGTACTGGCTCGCCTTTGCCTGCCGCTGTCCACAGGTTCTTGCCGAGCCGGTTGCGGTTGTGCGTGATGATGGCGTTGGCGGCATCCAGAATGTTGCTGTGCGAACGGTAATTTTGCTCGAGTTTGACGATGCTTTTAATCGCGAAATCTTTTTCAAAGTCCAGCATATTGCTGACCCGTGCGCCGCGGAATGCATAAATGGACTGGTCATCATCGCCCACTGCAAACATGCAGTTGTCTTGCCCGGCCAAGAGCTTGAGCCACAGGTATTGCAGGCGGTTGGTATCCTGAAATTCATCCACCAGGATATATTTGAAACGGTTCTGGTAATGCTGGCGAATATTGGCATCACGCTGCAGAAGCTCGTAGCAGCGCAGTAACAGCTCGGCAAAATCGACCACGCCTTTGCGCTGGCATTGCTTGTCGTATTCCTCAAAAATCTCGCGCATACGTTTCGAGTGGCTATCAAGCGCATCCACCGCATGGGCGCGCAAACCCTCATCTTTGCAGCCGTTGATATAGCCTTGCACTTGCTTGGGCGGGAATTTTTCGTCATCTACATTCATGGCTTTCATCAGGCGCTTGATGACGGATAATTGATCGGCGCTGTCCAAAATCTGGAATGTGGCAGGCAATAGCGCTTCGCGGTGATGAGCCCTTAACAGCCGATTGCACAGGCCATGAAAAGTACCTACCCACATGCCGCGCGTGTTGATCGGCAGCATGGCGGTAAGCCGCGTCAGCATTTCCTTGGCGGCCTTATTGGTAAACGTGACCGCCAATAAACCATGCGGTGAAACCTGGCTGGTATTGATAAGCCATGCGATGCGGGTGGTGAGTACACGTGTTTTGCCGCTACCGGCGCCGGCCAGAATCAGCGCGGATTGGTGCGGCAGGGTGACAGCTTCTAGTTGCTTGTTATTCAGGCCAGAGAGAATTGAATCTGAAGATGCTTGCTTGGTCAAGGCGATATTATCGCAGATGACGTGCAGATAAATTAAAGGCATCTTAAAAAAAGATGCCTTTAATTCAGACCAAATTTGGAACTAACTTTCAGGCTACCACTCATACAGTTGACGACTTACCTCGTCTCCCGTTTCTCATTCCTGAGCGGGAAGCCTTATGCTAATGAGGCTATTTTCACCCCGATTTTATTCCCCTTTAAAATCGGGGTTTTTTTGGCCGGCAACCATACAACATTCCATGGTTGCGCGCCTGATTCGGGTCAGTGGCTGCCAGTATATGCCCAAGTTTTCTGTTTGGTAAACCCCTTTATGAAAGGTATGAAAAACCCCGTACCAGACCTGGGCTGTGCCACCACACCCCCACCCCTCCCCTGTCGCGCTTCCAGTTTGCGCTTCAGCGCTTACTGGAGCGGTGAAGACCTATACGGTCTAAATGGGGAGGGAGCTTAATCAGAGGCTCCTTAGTTTGGGAGCTCAAAGAAAATGCCGACCCCCCACTATGACTAACCCATCGTGGTTTTCACGACATGTCTGTCGAAATGACTCACTGATGCGAACGTCATCGCTTGCGATTTGCCAGAACTTAAGGGCTGCGCAGAAAGCCACTTTCCATGCGGCCTGCTCTCTTGGAAGGGGCAAGGCCGGTTCGAACTTGCGAATCGGCACTTCCCCACCGGAAAGCGGAGCGTAGAGCATGGGTAGCATGTCATAGGCCGGGGCAAGCTTCAGGATTGGGCGATAGCCTTGGACCGGCTCAAACTGAAACGACAGGTTGCCAAGATGCATGTCCGTGTTTGCTATGAGTTTGCCATACCACCAAAGAATGAGAATCTCATCCACGAGATCACCGGATAGCAGGGACATGTCTGCCAGTCGTTTTGCCAGATCAGGCCAAGGCGCGCTGCCGCTTCCAATCAGGGCCGTGTCAAGGCTGGCCAGTGCTATAACGGCTCTACGCCCACAGTCCCCTTGTCTGTCGAATCGTTCTGCCTCCAGGAAGGTCCGACCCTTTCCCATCAGAATTCTGCTGGATGCAGAGGATAGCCCGGTAGACGCCCCCAGCACGGATAGAGCCAGATGCTCACAGACCAGCAAATCCGACCAACGCCGCACGGCACCGGAATTATCGGCGCCCGAGAACTTTACTATTACGTGGGAAGTTGCGGCGCCAGGCAACGTTCTGCATGCGGTAAATTTCGGAAACTCACCTGCTACACTGGAACCGACCACTCCTTGACTCGTTGCGATATCCGCCATTTCAGCGTAACGCTCAGCCAGCCCTGATTCAAGCAGGATTGTAGGAGGATTTATCACCGATGTAAGCCATAGTTCATAAGCTTCGTCACCGATAATCAGGTTCCCCACGGTGTCGGCTCCACGCCGGCTTAGCACATATACGATGTCGTCGTCTGACCATTCATCCGGGTTTTGCGCTACACCAAGGTCTTTGACGGCCTGGCGGGCAAAATTCCTGCCAAGGAAACCTTGCGGTCTCATATCGTACAGTGGATAAGGCAGCCCGTCCCACCAGCCGCCATGATGATCGGAATCACATGGCCAGCCCATGGCGTCAAGGTTCATCACAGAGCCGCCAGGGGCGATGAGATCCAGGGACCCGCAAGCCTGCCCGCGTCCCTGATCATCAACGGAGTACACCGGAATAGGGCTAGCCTGTCCGCGAAGAGCGCGACGCAAGGCATATCTTGCACTTTTCGTCGAGCCCTGTCGCACTATCTGGTCACCGCGTTCCCGAATTATTCTATGGATCGTGGGGATGCTGACGTTGAGGCGAGCAGCCAGCTCCGCCGCATAGGCCGGAACGCTTCGTCGGAGCTCACTGTCCAGCCGCTCTCTGGCGATCTGATTCTGAGGTCTCATGTTAGTTATTTAATAAGTTATGATCAGATAAGTATAGACAGAATAATATATAAGTCAATAGCTTACTAATCTATACGAGAGTTATTATGATTAAAATTATTTAGGAAAAGACGACGGCTTTTGACGAGTTTATGTGGAGGCAAGGAACGTGGAGATTTATGTCTGATAAGGAAATATCCCACACTAACGCGGAAAAGATTTCTTCACAAAGAAAAGGCCCCTGCAGCATTCACTGCAGGGGCCTTTGAACTGGAATTACATCATTCCACCCATACCCATGTCACCGCCACCACCCATAGCAGTGTCGTCTTTAGGTTGATCAGCAATCATGCACTCGGTCATCAGCATCAAGCCAGCCACAGAGGCCGCATTTTGCAGTGCATAACGGGTCACTTTGGTCGGGTCCAACACGCCCATTTCAACCAGGTCACCATAGGTTTCATTGGCTGCATTAAAGCCATAGTTGCCTTTACCGGCAGCAACATTATTAACCACTACGGATGGCTCAACCCCAGCGTTAGCAACGATCTGACGCAACGGTTCTTCAATTGCGCGCAGCACAATTTTGACACCTGCATCCTGGTCATGGTTATCGCCCTTGACCTTGGCAATAGCAGCGCGCGTACGAATCAGCGCAACGCCGCCGCCAGCCACAATGCCTTCTTCAACCGCTGCACGGGTCGCATGTAATGCATCTTCAAAACGGGCTTTCTTTTCCTTCATTTCAATTTCGGTAGTCGCGCCAACCTTGATCAGCGCTACGCCGCCAGCCAGTTTTGCCGCACGTTCCTGCAATTTTTCCTTGTCATAATCGCTGGTTGCATCTTCGGCTTGTTTCTTGATCTGGTCGATACGGCTCTTGATGTTGCCTTCAATACCAGCGCCGTCAATGATAATGGTGTCTTCTTTACCCACTTCAATACGCTTGGCCTGGCCCATGGCTTCCAGCTTGATATTTTCAAGTTTCAGACCCAGCTCTTCAGCAATCACAGTGCCACCGGTGAGGATAGCAATATCTTCCAGCATGGCTTTACGACGGTCGCCGAAACCAGGTGCCTTGACAGCACAGGTCTTGAGGATGCCGCGAAGATTGTTCACCACCAGGGTAGCCAGTGCTTCGCCGTCAATATCTTCAGCGATAATCAGCAGTGGACGACCAGCTTTGGCTACTTGCTCCAGCACTGGCAGTAAATCGCGGATATTGGAAATTTTCTTGTCGTAAAGCAGTATATAAGGACTCTCCAGTAATGCGATCTGACGATCCGGATTATTGATGAAGTAAGGTGACAGGTAGCCACGGTCAAATTGCATACCTTCTACAATATCCAGCTCATTCTGCAAGCCTGAACCATCTTCCACGGTAATCACACCTTCTTTACCGACCTTGTCCATGGCATCGGCGATAATCTGACCGATGGATGCATCGGAGTTGGCAGAAATAGAGCCAACCTGGGCGATTTCCTTGCTGGTGGTACATGGCTTGGATATGGCTTTGAGTTCAGCCACGGCAGCTTCAACCGCCTTGTCGATGCCGCGCTTGAGATCCATCGGGTTCATGCCGGCAGCAACGCACTTCA
>JBCKUK010000036.1:0-13375 GCA_038924905.1 Methylophilaceae bacterium
TAATAGCGCCCAACACCTGAGTAAAAATAAGCACGATAAGAATAAGGAACCCGTATGGTTCAATTCGAGCATAGCGCGCTGCCAAGGGGTTAGGTAACAAACTCACCGCAATGCGGCCGCCGTCCAGCGGCGGCAAGGGCAATAAATTTAGCACCATCAGAACCACATTACTAAGGATGCCAGCCGCGCCCATTAAGGCCACAGGCATAGCAGCGTAAGCTGGAAGTGCGGGTGTAAGCTTGATCAGCAGCGCCCATAATAAGGCCATAACAAGGTTGGCGCCGGGTCCGGCAGCTGCCACCCACAACATATCACTCTTGGGGTTGTGCAGTCTTGAAAAATCAACCGGCACCGGTTTTGCCCAACCAAAAAAGAAGCCGCCTGCCAGCATGGTGATGGCGGGAACAACCAGCGTGCCAACCGGATCAATATGCCGTATAGGATTCAAGCTGATCCGTCCTGCGGCGGCGGCTGTCATGTCGCCAAAATAGCGCGCGACGTAGCCATGGGCAGCTTCGTGTACCGTGATGGCAAAAATCATCGGCAGCGCTGATACGCTGATGAGCTGCATCGTATCCAGAGCGAATAGTGTCCGTATTAAATTAGAAAGATCCATTGTTATCCTGCGTTAATCATACAATATTACAGCCCAAAAGGTTTGGGGTCACCTGCGCCCAAACGTACCAATTGTGGCGTTGCCCCGGTTAAATCTATCACCGTGGTCGGCGCTACGGTGCAGGTTCCTGCGTCTATCACCAAGTCTAACTGATGTTCCAGTTTCTCGCGTATTTTCCATGCCTCGTTGAGCGGTTCAGTATCATCTGGCAGCAATAAAGTCATACTCAACAATGGCTGATTTAGCTCGGTCAGAATGGCCTGTGTGACAGCATGTAGCGGCACGCGCAAACCGAGTGTACTGCGCTTGGGATGCTGCAAGCGGCGCGGCACTTCGCTTGTGGCTTTCAGAATAAACGTATAGGGGCCTGGTGTATTGGTTTTAAGCAAGCGGAACTGGCCATCGTCCACCCGCGCATAGGTGGATAGCTCAGCCAGATTGCGGCAAACAAGAGTGAAATGGTGGTTCTCATCTACGCCGCGAATTTTGCGAATACGGTCTTGCGCACTCTTGTTGCCCAGCGCACAACCCAGCGCATAGCTGGAATCGGTCGGGTAAGCCATCACGCCGCCGCCAAGTAAAATTTCCACTGATTGATGAACAAGCCTTGGCTGCGGGCTTTGCGGGTGGATGACGAAGTATTGTGCCATTTAGTGCAACTCTGAAACCATTTCAGCTACCTCAGGCCAATCCTGCCACACCGGTATGCAATTACTTGGCAAATCCGGCAAACTTCCCATCTCCCGATAGCTAAGGCCTGGCCCGTGGTAATCGGAACCCATGGAGGCTTGCAGGCCAAACTGTTTTGCCAGCCTGGCAAATTCCTGATACTGGTCGGGCGTGTGGCTGCCAGTTACCACTTCAATCGCCGCGCCGCCAAGATTGCGAAACTCCTCCAGTAACAGCAGCCTATTGGTGCGGCCCAGGTCATAGCGGCCTGGATGCGCTATCACCGCTACCCCACCGCTGCCAATAATCCACACCAGCGCGTCTTCCAAAGCTGCCCAGCGATGCTCAAAATAGCCGGGCTTGCCTTTAACCAGATAATTTTTAAAAACACTGCGCATGTCTTTGGCCAGACCTTTTTCCATCAGGAAGCGCGCAAAATGCGTGCGGCCGATAATACTCTGTCCAGCAAATGTGTAAGCGCCTTGCAGGCTGTTCTCTATGCCAAATTTGTCCAGACTTGCTGCCATACCCTCGGCACGCTGATGGCGGCCTGCACGAATATCAGCAAGGCCGTTGGCCAGCGGTGCGTATTCCTGGTCTATCTTCAGGCCAACGATATGCAAAGTGCGGTTACGCCAGGTAACGGAAATTTCAACGCCCCAAATCAGCTGTATGCCCTGTCTGACGGCCTCAGCCTTTGCTTCAGCCAGGCCTGCCGTATCATCATGGTCGGTCAACGCCAATACCTGCACGCCTTTTGCAGTAGCGTGCTTTACCAGTTCGCTAGGCGTCAGCAGGCCATCCGATATGGTGGAATGGCTATGTAAATCAATGAGAGGTGACATAAAGGAAGTGGTACAGCTGCCTTGTGAGACAAGCCGAATCATAACAAAATATGTTTATTACTTATACGTTTAGTATAATTTACTTTGTTGCGGTCTCATTTCTAATCACTAAACCCATCCTGGAACAGCGCATGAAGTTTCTTTTCGATCTATTTCCCGTCATTCTATTTTTCGCCGCATATAAATTATTTGATATATACGTAGCCACTGCCACGGCCATCGTCGCGACTATCCTGCAGATTGCCTATGCAAAATTCAAACATGGCAAGGTAGATGGCATGTTGATAGCCAGTGGCGTAATTATTGCGGTGCTTGGTGGCGCCACGCTGCTGCTGCACAACGAAAACTTCATTAAATGGAAGCCCACAGTACTTTATTGGATATTTACGCTAATACTGATCGTTTCCAACCTGTTTTTCAAAAGAAATCTGATCAAGAGTCTGATGGGTAACCAAATTACTATGCCAGATAAAATCTGGAATAAACTTAATTGGGCCTGGGTCTGGTTCTTCGCCGGGCTGGGCTGCGTTAATCTTTATGTCGCCTTTAATTTTGCAACCGACACCTGGGTGAATTTCAAATTATTCGGCACTACTGGGTTGATGCTGATTTTTGTTGTCGCGCAAAGCCTGCTGCTCAGCAAGCACATAAGCGAGAAGGACGCTGAATAATGTGGTACGCAATTGTCGCCGAAGATGTACCAGGCAGTTTGGAAAAACGCATGGCTGCTCGTCCTCAGCATTTGGCGCGACTGACTGCATTGCAAAACGAAGGCCGCTTGCTATTGGCGGGCCCATTTCCCGCCATTGACAGCATCGACCCGGGCCCAGCTGGCTACACCGGCAGCCTGATAATTGCAGAATTTGCCAATCTGGAGGCTGCCCAAGCCTGGGCTGCGGCTGACCCATTTGTGAACTCCGGCGTCTATGCCAATGTCTCAGTAAGGCCTTTTCGCAAAACACTGCCGCTATAAATGACTTTGATTGATGAAATTCACGCACGGCTCGCAAGCCTTGATCCCGTTGCACTGGATATTAAGGATGATAGCGCCTTGCATGCGGGTCATGCCGGCAATAGCGGTGGCGGACATTTCACTGTGCAAATCACAAGCTCGCAATTTTGCGGAAAATCGCAGATAATTCGACATCGCTTAATTTATCAGGCACTTGCAGACCTTATGCGTCAGCAAATACACGCGTTAAGCATTCAGGCCATCGCAACCGATGAGCTCTAATTTATTTTACAACCCCACTTTAAGGAATTATTAATGAAACTAACGACTAGCTCACTGATTGCAATAGCCGCACTCACCATGCTGCAACCGGCACAAGCGGCAGATAGTGTTGCCACAGTGAACGGCAAGCCTATTAAGCAATCACTTTATGACTTTATCAGCAAGGATGCTGCTGCACGTGGCGTAACCGTGGATGCCAATATTCGCGCTGATATCATCGGCAAGCTTGTTACCAGCGAGCTGATTCATCAGGAAGCGCAGCGCCTGAGCATAGACAAACAGCCTGATTATGTAGCCAGAGAAGAACTTGGTCGCCGTGAGCTTTTGGTCAATACTTTTTTGCAGGATTACCTGAAAAAGAATCCGATCAGCGACGCTGATACCAAAGCTGCCTACGAAAAATTTAAAACCGAAATAGGCGACAAGGAATATAGTGCGCGTCATATCCTGGTAGCCACAGAAACCGAAGCAAAAGACATCATTGCGCAGCTGGGTAAGGGCGGCGATTTTGGCAAAATCGCCAAAGAAAAGTCAAAAGACCCTGGCACTAAAGACAAGGGTGGAGATTTGGGCTGGGTTGCTCCTGGCGGTATGGTCAAACCTTTCAGCGATGCCACTGCTACCTTGAAAAAAGGCGCTGTTACCGCAACGCCGGTTCAAACACAATATGGCTGGCACGTCATCAAACTTGATGATATCCGCACTGCCCAGCCACCGGCCTACGACAAAGTTAAAGGCGACCTGGAAAAATCACTGCAACAGCGTCAGGTACAAAAGCTGCTGATTGATTTGCGTAGCAAAGCCAAGATTGTTGATAATTCCAGCACTGCTGCACCCACGCCTAAAAAGTAAGCAGGCTAGTATGAATAAACAGCCTGTCATCACGACAGGCTGTTTTCTTTTGTAGAGCCGGGGAGTTTAAAGCTGGGAGAACTCGAGCGCGTTGCCATCAGGGTCTCGGCAAAATAATGCTTTTCGCCCAGATTTGCTCACACTATAAGTCACGCCCGCTTGATCCAGCGTAGTTTTGACGGCACCCAGATCACTCACGGACAGCGCAACATGATAATCACGGCCGCCGTGCTCAGGACGAATAGAATCGGCATCCGGATCAGGAATGGCCATCAAATGAATCTGATTAATGCCGATGTCATACCACACGCCCGGGAAACCGAAATCAGGACGATTGTGGTTTGGTGTCAGTCCCAGCAGGTCTTCATAAAAGGCGCGGGATTTGTCCAAATCGGAAATAATCAGCCCTGCATGTAGCAGTTGGTTAATCTTGATCATCTATGAAGCCCTGAAAATAAAATACGCTACCCCCAACGATGGGCATGGATTGTTACCGGGAAAGCACTTGCGTGTAAATATTATTAAATAGCTTCCTCGCCCGTTTCGCCAGTTCGGATGCGTATCACCTGTTCGACTGACGAAACAAAAATCTTGCCGTCGCCTATCTTGCCGGTGTGTGCCGCCCTAATGATGGCTTCCATCGAGGCTTCTACCAAGTTATCTGCGACTATCAACTCCAATTTAATCTTGGGTAAAAAATCCACTACGTATTCAGCGCCGCGATAAAGCTCGGTATGGCCTTTCTGGCGGCCAAAACCTTTAACTTCAGTTACTGTAAGTCCGGTAATGCCGATTTCTGACAACGCCTCACGCACTTCGTCCAGCTTGAACGGTTTAATAACGGCTTCGATTTTTTTCATTAATAATGCCCTCTGTTGGCTCAACGTTAACTCAATAACTGAAATCATACGTGGGTAGTTCTAAAAACTCAAAATTCTTGCCGCAAGTCAGTTGCTGCCGACAACAATAAATGGTCAGTTTCTGAAGGCGCTATTTCACGACGAAGTTGAGAATTTCGTGGGCACCCATTTGGAAGTAATTGGGTATCGTCTATCTTTGCCGAACCCTCTATGGGTGATTCTCACGCCCACTGGCGCCTGACGGCGCTTATATTCATTGCGGTCAATCAGGTCAACAACGCGCGCAACATCCTGCTCACTATAACCCATAGCGACAATATCGGCACGGCTGCAATCATGCTCTACATAAGCTTTCATGATAGCATCCAGTATCTCATAAGGCGGCAGGCTATCCTGATCCACCTGATTGGCGCGCAGCTCAGCCGAGGGTGGCCGTGAAATAATCCGCTCTGGGATCACTGGCGAAATCGTATTACGATAATTCGCAAGCTTGTAGACCAGGGTTTTAGGCACGTCTTTCAACAAGGAAAAACCGCCGGCCATATCACCATACAAGGTGGCATAGCCCACTGCCATCTCACTCTTGTTGCCGGTAGTCAGCACGATACTGCCAAACTTGTTGGACAATGCCATCAGCAGCATGCCACGGATGCGTGCCTGTAAATTCTCTTCTGTGGCATCAAAAGGCAAGTCAGAAAAATCTGCTGCAAGCGTCTCGCTGAAGCACTCATACAAGGCCATGATAGGTAATTCGCTGTATTTCACACCTATTGTTTTCGCCATTTCCCGTGCATCAATCACACTCATTTTGGAGGTAAACTCGGAAGGCATCATGACTACGCGTACTTTCTCGGCACCCAATGCATCCACGGCAATGGCCAGCGTCAGCGCAGAATCAACGCCGCCAGATAAGCCCAGCACAACGCCCGGAAAACCATTCTTGTGCACATAGTCGTGCAAGCCCAGGCAAAGCGCCTTGTAAACCGAAGCTTCCAGGCCAAAGCTGGGGTTTATTTTAGTGGGCACTGGATTTGCGTCCTTTAGCTCAACCGTCGCGAGCACTTCTTCAAAAGCCACTGATTGCTGGGCAAGCGCGCCCTTATTATCGAGCGCGAAAGAAGCGCCATCAAATACCAGTTCATCCTGCCCTCCTACTATATTGGCGTAAACAATAGACAGGCCGGTTTCTTTAACGCGCTCCCTGGCAACTTCATGACGCGTCTGCTGTTTATCGATATGAAAAGGAGATGCATTCAGGACCAGCAGCACTTCTGCACCCGCTTGTTTAGCCAATAGCGCAGGGCCTGGCTCCCATACATCAGCACAAATCAATATGCCAAATTGCACACCCTGATGGCTGAACACCAGCGGTTCGCAACCAGGAGTGAAATAACGCACTTCATCAAAAACGCTGTGGTTAGGCAGAATGTGCTTGTGATAGGTGGCAGCAATGCCACCGTCTTGCAACACTGAAGCTGCGTTATAACAGGCGCCATTGTGTACAATCGGATGCCCGACAACGGTGGTGATTGCGGGCAGCGCCCTGGCTAATTCGACTAGCGCAGTTTTGCAGGCCTGGTTGAAATCCTTGCGCAGCAGTAGATCTTCCGGTGGGTAGCCACTCAATGCCAGCTCTGGCGTTATTATCAGACTTGCGCCAGCAGACTTCGCACGCTCAGCATATTCGATTATTTTTGCACTATTACCAGCCAAATCGCCTACTGTGCAGTTAATTTGCGCAATGGCTAGTTTCATAAGTAAGGGAACCTTAGATCAGGTCCTGCATGGTCGTTAGTAGCTTCCACCGGCATCTTTGATCAGCTTCACGATTTCCGGATTCTTGCGTTTGTAGGCATATACCAAAGCAGTTAAACCATACTGATCCTTGGTGTTAACCTTGGCTCCGCTCTCCAGCAGCAATTTCACCAATTCAATCGCGCCATCATTCACCGCAATTTGCAGCGGAGGTGTGCCCTCCGAGTCTTCATGGTTAACGTTTGCACCTTTTGCAACCAGCGTTCTGGCGGCGACCACTTGCGATTTTTTGACTGCCCAGGTCAATGCCGTCCACTTGGAGTTGTCCTTATCTTCGGTTTTGGCACCTTTGCTGAGTAACAGATCAATTGCATCGGCATTACCTTCGCGTGCTGCATACATCAAGGCAGTCACACCAAAACGATCGCGTGCAGCAGTATCAGCGCCATTATCCAGCAAGGTTTTGATGGTTGGCAGATTGCCGTCCTTGGCTGCATACATCAGCACGCTTTTGCCGTCATCGCTCCTGGCGTTGGCATCAATACCGTGCTTAATCAGCAAATCGACCATTTCACTGTAGCCCGAGGTAGCTGCCATCCCCAGCGCGCCCCAGCCTGATTCGTCGCGCACTTTGGCGTCAGCGCCTCTATCCAGCAGCACTTTTGCCGTTGCCCTATAGTTTTTCTTGGCAGCAAACATTAAAGCTGTCCAGCCGCCATTGTCCTTAACATTCACATCGGCGCCTTTTTCCAGCAAGGCCAAAGCTATATCGGCCTTGTCTTTGCGCGCAGCGTACATCAAAGCTGTCAGCCCATCGGCATCCCTGGTATCGGGATTTGTTCCGCTATTGAGCATGGCGCGCACTGTGGCTACATCACCTTTGGCTGCAGCCGTCAGCAGATAAGGTATATCCTCTTTGGCATTCGCGACTGAAATCCAGCCGAACGCTGCCGCACCAAGCAAGGTGTGTAGTAATAACATGAAAAATTTACGTAGCATTTGAGCTCCAGTCACTTATCATTTAGCCTTAATAGCTTGCTGCACTGCTTCACCCATGCCTGCTGGCGAGCGGGCAACCACCACACCTGCATTTTCCAGGGCGCATATTTTGTCTTTTGCAAGCCCGCTGCCGCCGGAGATAATCGCGCCAGCGTGCCCCATACGTTTGCCCTTGGGCGCTGTCTGACCAGCAATATAAGCCGCAATTGGCTTGGTGAGGTGATTCTTAATATACTCTGCCGCAGCCTCTTCATCACTGCCGCCAATCTCGCCCACCATAATAATAGCTTCGGTTTCATCATCCGCCTCGAATAATTGCAGGCAGTCAATAAAATTGAGTCCTTTAATCGGGTCGCCGCCTATACCCACACAGGTAGATTGGCCTAATTTTAACGCGGTAGTCTGGTGCACCGCCTCATAAGTCAGAGTGCCGGAGCGCGAAACAATTCCCACCTTGCCGCGCAAATGGATACTAGCCGGCATAATGCCGATTTTGCATTCATCAGGCGTAATCACACCTGGGCAATTGGGGCCTACCATTTTACTGCCATTGGCTTTTAATGCGGCCTTTACATTGAGCATATCCAGCACTGGGATACCTTCGGTAATACAGACAATAAGCCCTATCCCGGCATCCGCTGCTTCCAGTATCGAATCCGCCGCAAATGGCGGCGGCACATAAATCACCGAGGCATTCGCCCCTGTCTCACGCACTGCTTCGCGCATGGTGTTGAACACCGGCAGATTGAGATGCGTCTGCCCGCCCTTGCCGGGCGTAACACCGCCGACCATCCGGGTGCCGTAGGCAATCGCCTGCTCTGAATGGAATGTGCCCTGTTTGCCGGTAAAACCCTGGCACAGCACTTTGGTATTTTTATCGACCAGAATCGCCATGTTAGATTTGCACCGATGCTACGGCTTGCTTGGCTGCGTCAGTCAGGCCATCAGCCAAAATTATTGAAAGGCCGCTCTCGCTAAGCATTTTTCTACCTAATTCAACATTGGTGCCTTCCAGTCGGACAACCACCGGAATCTGGATACCGGCCTCTTTCACCGCAGCAATAATGCCGCTCGCAATAATGTCGCAATGCATAATGCCACCAAAAATGTTCACTAGAATAGCTGCTACCTGGTCGTCAGCAAGTATGATCTTGAAGGCTTTAGCCACAGTCTCAGCCGTCGCGCCGCCGCCCACATCCAGAAAGTTAGCTGGTGCGCCACCGTGCAGTTTAATCAGATCCATGGTTGCCATGGCGAGCCCGGCACCGTTGACCATGCAGCCAATATTACCGTTAAGCGCAATGTAATTGAGTCCCACATTTTGTGCCTCGGCTTCCTTGGCATCGTCCTGGCTGAAGTCACGCTGCGCCAGCAATTCTTTTTGCCGATAAAGTGCGTTGTCGTCCACGCTCATCTTGCAATCAAGTATTACCAGTGCGCCTCTATCGGTAACTGCCAATGGATTAATTTCCAGTAGCGCCAAATCGTTTTCCTTGAACAAGCGATATAAACCTTTTGCCAGTTTGCTGAAAGCACCAATTTGCTCACCGGCCAGATTCAGCGCAAAGGCCAGATTGCGCGCCTGGTAATCCATCAGGCCATTCAAAGGGTCGCACACTTCCTGCAATATTTCTTCCGGACTAGTCGTGGCAACTTCTTCGATACCCATGCCACCCTCTGCGGAGGCCACTACCACTATGCGTTCCAGCGTGCGATCTACCAGCAACGATAAATAAAGCTCGCGGGCGATAGGCAGGGTTTCTTCAACCAGTACCTTGTTCACCGGCTGGCCGCCCGGGGCGTTTTGAGAGGTAACAAGAGTTTTTCCTAGCAGCGCGGCAGCGATTGTTTGCACTTCAATTGCAGACTTCGCGACTTTTACGCCGCCTGCTTTACCGCGGCCACCAGCATGGATTTGCGCTTTTACCACCCAGGCATTGCCACCAATCGCACTGGTGGCTTCCAGCGCAGCCTGCGCAGATTCTACTACCTGATTTTTAGGCACGGGAAGTGCGTAGTGTTGCAATAATTGCTTGGCCTGAAATTCGTGCAGATTCATGTTTTTTTATCATCAACTTCGTAAAAACACATTTTGGCGGAAAACCCTGCAATATGCCAGAAAATACGCCAGTTCTGGCTAGAGTTGGACAGCATAATGACCGTGTATAATCCAAACTTATTTTTTATAAGAATTCGGTATGCGTCTCGTTATTCAAGGTTCGGCGGTTCAACCACAAACTATGGAAGAGATAGGCCGGCTATGCGGGGGCGGAAATTTTATCCCTCTTTCCTGCCACGCCTATTACCTGCCCGTCACTGGCGATATCCCTGCCGGGGTCATTGAATACTGTGCAAGTTATCAAATTGATTGTGCTTTCGTACCAGATGAGCAAACCCTGGAGAGCTTCGGTTTGGTGGTCATGGACATGGATTCCACGCTCATCGGCATCGAATGTATAGATGAAATCGCCGATATGTGTAATCTAAAACCGCAAGTAGCGGCAATCACCGCAAGTGCGATGCGTGGTGAGATCGAGTTTGCCGAAAGCCTGCGCCGCCGCGTGAAACTGCTTGCCGGACTACACGAATCTGCACTGCAGCGCGTTATTGATGAGCGCTTGCAACTCAACCCGGGTGCACAGCAGTTATTGGATACATGCAAACGGCTGGGCATCAAGACCTTGCTGGTATCTGGTGGCTTTAATTTTTTCGCTGATCGTGTGAAGGCCATGACAGGCCTTGACTACACAAAAGCAAACTCGCTTGAAATTATTGACGGCAAGCTCACCGGCCAGGTGCTGGGCAACATTGTTGACGCCCAGGGCAAAGCCGATTGTCTCATCCAGTTGCGTAAAAAACTTGGCCTTAAAGAAGAACAGGTCATCGCCATTGGCGATGGCGCCAATGACCTTAAAATGATGGCTGCTGGTGGCGTAAGTATTGCCTACCACGCCAAGCCTATTGTGCGTGAGCAGGCCACTTATGCATTGAATTATTCGGGGCTGGATGGTGTCGTTAACTTATTCAGTGCCGCTAAAGCTGCCTGACTTTATCAACTTAAAGGAAAATCCTATGTATCTAAAATCTACCATCGCCACTTTTGCATATCTTATTGCTTGCAGCTCGTTCAACGCTAACGCACAGCCCACGGTTGAAATAAAGACCAGTCAGGGTGTCATTATTGTTGAACTGAATTCCGATAAGGCGCCAAATACGGTCGCCAATTTTCTGCAATATGTTAAAGAAGATCAGTATGCGGGCACCATTTTTCACCGTGTTATTTCCAATTTCATGATTCAAGGCGGCGGCATGGATAAGGATTTTAAAGAGAAACCAACGCGTGCGCCTGTTAAAAACGAAGCCAATAACGGCTTGACCAATAATGTCAGCACTGTCGCCATGGCGCGCACTGGCGACCCACATTCAGCCACCAGGCAGTTTTTTATCAACGTAGCAAAAAATGATTTTTTAAACTACACCGACCAATCCGAGCGCGGTTGGGGCTATACGGTGTTTGGCAAAGTGGTTAAAGGGATGGATGTGGCACAAAGAATTACACGTCTGCCGACTGACGGTGGCGATGTGCCGCTGCAAACCATTACCATTGAATCCATTACCTTGCTGTCAGCACCTGGTCAGTCGTCAGAAAAACCAGCACAAATGTAAAGCTTCCCTCACTTGCATGAGCACAAGGCCTCCAGCTCAGGCTCGCTAAAACCAGCGGCGCGTCTGGCTTCAAAATTAAATGGGCCGCGCAGCACCGGTGCCTGATACTCAGCCGCCAGACGCGCATAGGTCGTCACCGGTTCCAGTTCGCGTTGTGTGCACAGGGCAGCGTACCAATGGTTGCCAACAGCCACATGGCCAATCTCATCGCGCAAAATAACATCCAGAATCGCTGCTGCCTTCATATCGCCGGCCTGTGCCAATTTGGCACGCAGTGGCGGTGAAGCATCCAGCCCGCGCGCTTCCATCGTGCGCGGCACCAAAGCCATTCTGGCCAGCACGTCTCCTTGTGTTTTTTCCACCATTTCCCACAGGCTGTTATGCGCAGGGAAATCTCCATATGCGTAACCCTGGTTTTCTAAATGCTCTGCAAGCAAGGAAAAATGCAACGCCTCCTCACCCGCCACCCGTAGCCAATCGGCGTAGTAATCGCTATGCATATTGGGAAAACGCCAGATGGCGTCCAGTGCAAGATTGATGGCATTGAATTCGATATGCGCCAATGCATGGATCAAGATGGCACGGCCTTCTACCGTATTCATGGCACGACGCTTTACCTGCAGTGGTGGCACCAGTTCTGGCTTATCTGGTTGGCCAGGAATCGGGCTGGTTGCGGTTAATACAGCCTCTGTATCGAGACTAATACCGTCGGCCGACCATGCCTGAGCCAAAAGCCGTGTCCCTACTTGCTTATAGGCAGCATCCGTCTCAGATAGCCAGAACAATGCCGCCTGGCGCAATTCTGTTGGCTGAATAACCAGAAGGGCTGAAGAACTCGAATTCATACAGAGATATTAAAGCAAAAGCCACGATAAACCGTGGCTTTTGTCGGCACTACAACACCAAGGTCTAATGAATAGGCAAAAAAACCAGCTCGCCTGCTTTCATGTCCAGAACCAACAAATAATTGCCATCCGCAGAAATTGCAATATCAGCGGCGGACTTGAAACCATCCTTTATCAATTCAACCTTGCCATTTTTATCAGCCGTAAATACTTTGCCGTTGGCCCAGTCACTGACATACAACGTGCCGTCTTTGCTACGCACAAGGCCATCTCCACCGCCAAAACCTTCAGCCAGCTTGGTCAGTTTTCCGCTGGCAATGTTCAGACGGTAAAGAATGCCAGATGCAAAATCAATTTCCAGCAATTTGCCTTTGCCATCCATCAGGAGGCCATTGGGTGCCAATATGCCTGGGTCTTTGCTTGCATCTGCAATCAGGGTGACCTTACCAGCTTTATTGATAACAAAAACTGCACCGCCTGTTTTAAGATCTCCGCTATCACTTACATACAGGTTTCCCCGCCGATCGGATTCCAGATCATTTAAGAATTTGGGCGGCGCAGGAAATGCGTCGGCAGCAACAAAGACCTGCCATTGTCCGTCTGGTGTTACTTTCAATATGCGCGTCTTGTCGGCCACATATAAATCCTTGCCGATAATAGCCAAACCTTTCGGGTCGTCCATGCCGGTGGCAAACACCGTGACTTTGCCATCCTTGTCAATCACGCTAATTTGGCCATCGCCATCCTTACCAAATTCATTGATTTCTGAAACGTAGATGCGGCCATTTTTGGCAGCAATAGCAGACTCTGGCGTTTTTAATTCGCTGATGGTTTTTGTTTCACTGGCTTGAACCGCTGCTCCACTAAGTAATAACAATACGGCTCCCATGGCAATGATCAGGTTGAATTGTTTTTGCATTTTCTTACCTTTTTAGATTTTAAATTTGTTAATCGTAATTTATTCTTTTAAAAAAATAGTTTAAATCATTGGCTTTGGCTGGCGGCATTACGGCCACCAAACCGCATGGGGATTT
>JBCKUK010000037.1:0-13164 GCA_038924905.1 Methylophilaceae bacterium
CATATTCACGGACGAGCACTTATTAGAACAAGTACTCTACAACTTGCTGTTAAACGCTATCGAAGCTGCACCCAGCTCGTCTGAACTGGAAATAAATGCGGACAATTACCAAACAAGCAGTACGCGTGCTGATCGCTGATCGAGGGCCCGGCATGCCCTTTACCCCCGACCCCCATGCCGCCAGTCCAGGGCCAACCACCAAGCGCTTTGGCACTGGCCTCGGCATTCCATTTGCCTTCAAGGTTTGCGATGCCCTGGCTGGCGGTATCACTTTTAATCCGCGCGAAGGAGGCGGTACACAAATCGAAATGGAACTGCCACGCCATCACATTGACATTTAATTTCAGAATTTTGGTATGCCAGACTTGCTTTAACTGGCTTTTTTAACAACAATGATAGTGTGCAGAATCTACTACCCAATTATGCTTAATCAAGTCGTTCCCGAGATCGAGCTTCCCTCTACCGGTGGAAAAATCTTTAAACTTTCTGACAATCGCGGAAAAACTGTAGTCCTCTATTTTTATCCCAAAGATGCCACGCCCGGTTGCACCACTCAGGGTCAGCAGTTTCGAGATGCTTATGCAGAGTTCCAAGCCGCCAACACTGAAATTTTCGGCATCTCACGTGATAGTTTGAAATCGCATGAGAACTTCAAAACCAAATTCAGCTTTCCATTTGAGTTGCTGGTCGATAAGGATGAACTGGCCTGCGGTTTATTTGATGTCATAAAAATGAAAAGCATGTATGGCAAGCAGGTGCGCGGCATTGAGCGCAGCACATTTGTAATTGATGCCAAAGGTGTTCTGGTAAAAGAATGGCGCAGTGTTAAGGCCGATGGTCATGCTGCCGAAGTGCTCAATTTTGTTAAGACTCTTTGAAATGGAAGTGTCATTCAATGGCTAAAGAACGCGGCTCTGCAACCAAGCTTTTTGTATTGGATACCAATGTGCTCATGCACGACCCATCCAGCCTGTTTCGTTTTGAAGAGCATGATATTTACCTGCCTATGGTGACGCTGGAAGAGCTGGACAACAATAAAAAAGGTATGACAGAAGTTGCGCGCAATGCCCGCCAGGCCAGCCGTAGCCTGGAAGAGATTGTAGGTGACAAACTGGTTAATTTGGAGCACGGCTGTCCACTTGCCGTTAATGGCAATAAGCACCCCACTGGTCGCTTGTTCCTGCAAACAGATGCTGTTAGTACAGAGCTGCCAATGCTGGCTGGGGGTAAGGCAGACAATATGATATTGGGTGTGGTGTGGGATTTGCAGAAAAAACAGGCAAACCGCCAGGTAATTCTGGTCAGCAAAGACATTAATATCCGCATCAAAGCACGTGCCATCGGTGTATTGGCTGAAGATTACTTCAACGATAAGGTGCTGGAAGACACCGACCTGTTATACACCGGCATGAAAGAATTGCCTGTCAATTTCTGGGAAAAGCACAGCAAAGCAATGGAATCCTGGCAGGACTCGGGAGGCATGTTCTATCGTGTAACCGGCCCGGTTTGCAAGAGTCTGTTGATCAATGAATTTGTCTACTATGAATTTGAACAGTCCTTTCATGCTATCGTGCGCCAGGTAAATGGCAATACAGCTGTACTGGAAATAGTAAAAGATTACTCGCAGCCCAAGAACAATATTTGGGGTATTACCGCACGTAACCGTGAACAGAATTTCGCGCTCAACCTGCTATTGGATCCGGAAGTTGATTTCATCACCCTGCTAGGTCAGGCCGGTACTGGGAAAACCTTGTTGACACTGGCCGCAGCATTAACACAAACATTAGATAAAAAAATCTACAGTGAGATTATCATGACGCGTGTTACAGTCCCGATAGGCGAAGATATTGGCTTTTTACCTGGTACTGAAGAAGAAAAAATGACGCCTTGGATGGGAGCACTGGAAGATAATCTGGACGTGCTCAACAAATCAGATGAAGACGCCGGAGAATGGGGACGCGCCGCCACGCAAGACTTGATCCGCACCCGGATTAAAGTCAAATCGCTCAACTTTATGCGGGGTCGTACTTTCCTGCATAAATTTTTAATCATTGATGAGGCGCAGAACCTGACGCCCAAGCAAATGAAAACCATGATTACGCGCGCAGGCCCTGGCACCAAGGTGGTTTGTTTGGGCAATATCGCACAGATTGATACGCCATACCTGACGGAAGGTAGTTCTGGCCTGACCTATGTTGTCGATCGCTTCAAGGGCTGGCAACATAATGGCCATGTCACACTGTTGCGTGGCGAACGCTCGCGGCTGGCCGACTTTGCTGCAGAGGCTTTGTAACAACCCCCTATAAAACCAGAATTAAAAGGATGAGATACGCCAGCTACGGTTGGCATCATAGCAACGATGAATCTAGGTTTTTATACCATACTTCTGGCACAATTCCTGTCGGCGCTAGCCGATAATGCGTTGCTGTTTGCCGCTATTGCATTGCTAGCGGGTATGAATGCGCCAGATTGGCACACTCCGCTGTTGCAACAATTCTTCGTTATTCCCTATATTATCCTTGCGCCTTTCGTTGGCTCATTTGCTGATGCGCTGCCTAAAGGCCGTGTCATGTTCATTTCAAATGCAATCAAATTTATCGGCAGTATCTCAATGCTCTTAGGGATGCCGCCATTGTATGCCTATGGCATTGTCGGTATCGGTGCAGCCGCCTATTCTCCCGCTAAATACGGGATACTTACTGAATACCTCCCGCCACATATGCTGGTCAAAGCAAATGGCTGGATGGAAGCAACTACCATTTTAGCAATCATTTTCGGTGCCATACTTGGGGGGAAATTGGCCAGCATTGATCCTCATATGGCAATGATTGCAATCACGGTACTTTATATGGCAGCGGCTGGATTCAATATTTACATTCCTAAACTACCCATAGACCACAAACTGGCTAAGAAAAACTTGCTTTATATCCTTCATGATTTTTGGCATTCTTTTAAGGCGTTATGGCGTGATCCACAAGGCCGGGTTTCGCTGGCTGTAACTACATTATTCTGGGGGGCTGGGGCGACGCTACGTCTGGTGGTCATTGCCTGGGCAGCGAGCGCACTCAATTTTGGACTGGAAAAAGCCACCCAGCTTATGGCCGTGCTGGCGATAGGCATTGCGGTCGGCTCCATCTTTGCAGCACGATATATCAAGTTGGAAAATTCTACCAAGGTATTACCTGCAGGAATCATTATGGGGTTGCTGGTAATGGCCATAGCTTTCGTGCATGACTGGCGGCTGGCTTGTGGCTTGTTATTTATTATAGGTGCCTTGGCAGGCTTCTTTGTTGTTCCGCTCAATGCCCTGTTGCAGCATCGTGGACATATCCTTATTGGAGCAGGCCATTCAATTGCCGTGCAAAACTTTAATGAACATATTGCGATATTGCTGCTACTTGGCGTCTACCTCGTGATGATAAAAGCTAATATTCACATCAATTTTATCGTGATTGCGTTCGGACTTTTTGTCAGTGTCTGTATGACCGTCATTTACCGCCTCTACCGCAACCAGAGCTGACTGCTTACAAATAAATCAGTGCAATTTAACTTTCGCCTCAGTGCGCCGTGTGATAATTCTGGCGAGCGTTTGCAAAAATACTGTGCAGAATCCATGCAAGGTCATCAAGTGCATTTTGTAGAGCGACTGATACATCAAACGCGCAAACATGCCTTCAATAAACACGTTGCCCCCTGTAATAGCGCCCATTAAGCTGCCCACCGTAGAGTATCGTCCAAGATTTACCAATGAGCCATAGTCACGATAGGTGTATTCAGGCAAAGGCTTTCTTGCTATCCTGCGCTTGATACTCTTGACCAGCATAGACGCTTGCTGATGCGCCGACTGTGCACGTGGAGGCACGTTCCCGTCATGTCCCGGCCACGGACATGCTGCACAATCTCCAAACGCGAACACGTTTTGATCCAGCGTTGTTTGAAGCGTCTGCTTAACTACCAGCTGGTTAATACGATTCGTTTCCAAACCATCCAAATTGCTCAAAAAATCGGGCGCCTTGATGCCTGCCGCCCAAACCACAAGCTCTGATGGTATAAAGCGGCCACTGTGCGTGAAAACGCCTTTCTCAGTCACTTCCGTCACACGTTCACCTGTGTATAAATTCACTTGCAGCTTTTTTAACTCCTTCTCAACCGCAAGCGAGAGTTTTGACGGCAACACCGGCAGGACACGGTCACTTGCCTCAATCAGCGTTATTTTAATATCCTCATCTGGGTCAATTTTGTCCAAACCATAGGCTGTCAATTCCCGTGTTGTATTATGCAACTCAGCTGCCAACTCAACACCTGTAGCTCCCGCTCCAACTATCACCACGGTCAGCTGTCCAGCATACACTGGCCACGCCTGGGTCTGTGCACGGACCAAAGCATTATGCAATCGACGATGAAAACGTTCAGCCTGATCTTGGGTGTCCAGCGCAATTGCATATTCACTTGCGCCTGCTATGCCAAAATCATTGGTTGTACTGCCGATGGCAATTATTAAGGTATCGTACCGAAAGGTGCGACGAGGGATTATTTCTGCACCATCTTCATCATAAAAAGGTGCTACATAGACTTCTTTTTTTGCGCGATCTATGCCATCCATACTTCCCAAGCGAAAGCAGAAATGATGCCAGTGCGCCTGCGCCATGTAATCGAGGGCATGCTTATCGGGATCCATGCTACCCGCTGCAATCTCATGTAACAATGGCTTCCATACATGGGTTCTGGTGTGGTCAATTAAAGTAATTGCTGCCTTACATTTACGGCCTAATGAATCTCCCAGCCGTGTGGCAAGTTCCAGCCCACCAGCCCCGCCGCCTACAATAACGACATGGTGCGGGTTGGCACTTGCTTCTGTTTCTAATGTCATAATTTCAAATTCATAAGACCTAAAATACCAATGGCTATCGGGTAAAACTATTATTCGTTACCAGTCACACCGCCCTTGCTACGAATCCAGGCAATCACCTTCAATGTTTCATCCACAGTCAGACCGTTGTTCGGGTCAGTAGGATCCATTAAACCCTTGCCTTTGCCGCCCATGCCACCATTAGTGCCGTGCCAAATGATTTCAAACATACCTTTGTTGGTCGCAGTTTTAGGATATTTGTAGGTCGGGCCAATCAAACCAGTGGCAACCTGGCCGGCGGCTTCCGGGCCATGGCATTGCGTACAGGAATACAGGCCAAATATTTTTTTGCCTTTTTTAATCGCTTCTGCATCACCTATATATTTATTTTTACCTGTAGCAAGAAATTCTTTAGCGGCTGGCGTATCAAACAACGCGGCGTCTATCACCAGGGGCGAACCATCTTGCGTGGTGACAAACTTGATCATCTCGCCAGCACCAGCGCTATTAGTAGCAGATCCATCTGCGCTTGAGCTGCCGCTATCTTTATTGCAGGCGACAAGACCTGCGAATAGCATAACTAAAATGACACTTAGTTTAATTCTTTGCATGGGTTTTTCTCCCTTAATAAAAGCAGTTTTATTTTACCCGAAACTTCGCCTTTTCAGAAAATTGAATGCGCATAAAAAACGGCCATTGTTCTCACAATGACCGTTTTTAAACCATTTTCTAAGAACATGGTCCTCAAAAATTCTTTGAGCCAGTTTTATTGCATGAATTACTCGTTACCAGTCACACCACCCTTGCTACGAATCCAGGCAATCACCTTCAATGTTTCATCCACAGTCAGACCGTTGTTCGGGTCAGTAGGATCCATTAAACCCTTGCCTTTGCCGCCCATGCCACCATTAGTGCCGTGCCAAATGATTTCAAACATACCTTTGTTGGTCGCAGTTTTAGGATATTTGTAGGTCGGGCCAATCAAACCAGTGGCAACCTGGCCGGCGGCTTCCGGGCCATGGCATTGCGTACAGGAATACAGGCCAAATATTTTTTTGCCTTTTTTAATCGCTTCTGCATCACCCACATATTTATTCTTACCAGTAGCGAGGAATTCCTTGGCGGCTGGCGTATCAAATTGATCGGCGGGTATAACCAGGGGTGAGCCATCTTGTGTTGTAACAAACTTAACATCAGCCAAGGCCATTCCACTTGCCACCAATAAGCCTAACATTGCTACGGAAGCAACTGCGATCCTAGGCGTTTTTGCATTTAAACCAAACATGTTATCTCCCTTTATTAACAAACTTTAGCCCAAACACTCTCAAGCCATATAGTGCTGCCCGTAGTGCACATAACGAACCAACATCATCATGGTTGACTGCTGAATGCCGAGGCGATGCTAATTTACTACAGCCCCTAATTTTTTATTATTGTTCGGTTTTACCAATCCCCTCCCTCACCGCGTTTCTCGGCTTCTTTTGAAACATCCTGGCCAGTAACCTGACGATACGTTTTTGCGATTTCATCGCCTGCTACCACTGGCACATGGAGAATGCCGTAATCGTCCAGTATTTTTAGAATTTTGTCCTGGTTGCGGTCAAGTGCACCCTGGATCATCGCCATACGCTCTTTGTCCTTTTTGCGCACACCCATGGAAATATTCCAATACTCTTTGCCATGAACATTGGTTTGTTCGTATTCAGGGATAGGCACTACAACCAACGGCTCTTTGGATTGTTTGGCGTAGTAGCCACCAATAGGGCCCCATAGAATCGCAACATCAATTTCACCCTTAAGCAAATCATCCACCATATAACTAGGCGGTAAATTCAAATCGCGCTGCATGCGGTATGGCCGTGCATTGCCCATCAAACCATGATCCGCCAATGGGCGCGTTGCTGGTGACTGCCCAACAATGCCAATCACTGCTTTATGCAGATCGGGAGAGTCCCAATCCTTAATGGTATAACCACTACTCTTTTTGTAAACAAATACATGCCCGGAACGATAATAAGGCTTGGAAGTACGCAAGGCATCGTTATCGGAGGTTGTAGACATAATCACGTCACAGCGATTTGCATTGAGTGTATTACGCAAGAAACCCATTCTATCGTACCAAAACTGATACGAAAGCTTTTTGCCGAGGTCTTTAGCAATCACCTCGGCGATTTTATTTTCAAAACCTTCCAGTTTTGAGTTCGAGTAGGGCAGATTATCCAGATCTGCACATACTTTGAATTCTGTAGGATCTTCTACACGCTGAGCTTCACCAACACGCGGGCCACTACTCAGATCCACTGTAATAGCATCTTCAGCGTAGGCCATCGTAGTCATCACGCTGACGACCAGAACAAATAATAAATTTTTAAGACTGGTTAACATGACTCGGCTCCTTGTCGTCAATTAGTGCCAATGGGATAACTTTTACATAAAAAACACCCCACCGAAGTGGGGTGTTCATGTGACACACTAACTAACGGTTAGTTCTGTACTAAAGTCTTTCGACTTGATTACAGGCTAAGCACGGTCAGTGCACCGCCGCCAGGAGCAGCGTTGTACTTAACCAGTTCTGCATAACCACCAGCAGCGCCAAGAGCGTCTGTTGGATTAGTTAAGCCAAGGTTCATCGCTACGCCAGCCCAACCGCCGATACCGGACAGTACGCCAACGTGTTGTTTACCCTTGTGACCATAGGTGAATGCGTTACCGATAACACCAGAACCCACTTGGAACTTGTAGAGTTCTTTACCGGAGTTAGCGTCAACAGCCTTGAACCAACGATCAAGAGTACCGTAGAACACCAGGTTTGAAGCAGTAGTTAATGCGCCGCCCCAAGCTGAGAACTTCTCTTTGTTGTACCACTTGGCTTTGTTGGTCATAGGATCATAAGCAGCAAAACCGCCCAATACGCCGTCAGGACCTGGGAACATAGTCAAAGTAGCACCAACCCATGGTTGACCAGCAACATATTTAGACTCAACTGGCTCGTAGGTCATACAAACGTGGTTGAGTGGTGAATACATTAAACCAGTTTTTGGTGAGTATGCAGCTGGTTGTTGGTCTTTGGTACCCAATGCAGCTGGGCAAACACCCAGGGCATTGTGGTCTACGTGAGTAGAAGCAGAAGCTAGCTTATTAGGCACGCCGGACTTCATGTCAACATCAGTTGCCCAGTTAACAAATGGATGAACCTTTTGTGCGGCAACCAAAGTACCGTTACCAGCTTGCCATGTATAGGCAAAGCCGTTACGGTCATGATGCCAGGCATAGGTCTTGCCACCCTTGTCAAACAGGATAACTTCGTTGACGCCGTCATAATCCCACTCGTCATGTGGCGTCATTTGCATGCCCCATTTGGCCATACCAGTGTCCATATCACGTGCGAACACGGTCATGGACCACTTGTTGTCGCCAGGACGTACATCTGGGTTCCAGACTGAAGGGTTACCAGTACCGTAGTAAACTAAATTGGTACGAGCATCATACGGCCACCAACCCCAGGTAGAGCCACCACCGTGTTGCCAACCATCTTTAACTGCTTGGCCTTTGAGCCAGGTACGTGTACCCAGTTCTTTTTCGCCAATCTTCAGTTTGTCAGTAGGGATCTTCTTGAAAGAACCGCCTTTTATATTGCCACCAGCGACATCTTCATAGACTGAAAGCGCGCTGTATGCAGGATTGTCTTTATTGAAGCCGTCACCAATCAACATTTCAGCATCAGGACCTGTGCTGTATGCTTTCCAAGCCAAAGAACCATCGCTGATCTTGTATGCAACGATAAAGCAACGAACGCCGAATTCAGCACCTGAACAACCGGTCAGAATTTTATCCTTGATTACATGAGGAGCATTGGTGTTAGTAGCGCCAACTTTTGGATCATTCACCAAAACTGACCATACTTTAGCACCAGTCTTAGCATCTAGAGCAACCAGAAGGCCATCGTTTTGTTGCAAGAAAATCTTGCCATCACCAAAACCAAGACCACGGTTTACGTTATCGCAGCAAAGCACTGCTTGAACGCTAGGGTCTTGCTTAGGAAAGTAGGACCAAACGATTTTTTGATTGTCGTTCAAATCTAATGCATATACGTTATTTGGAAACGCAGTATGCACGTACATCATGTTACCAATTACCAGTGGTGAACCTTCGTGACCGCGATTTACACCGGTAGCGAATGTCCAGGCAGCTTTCAGATTCTTAACGTTGCCTTTGGTAATTTGGGCCAGTTGGCTGTAACCTTGATTATTGTGCTGACCACGTGGGTGCGCCCAATTATTCTTGTCAGCCATTGCAGCTTCTTGATCAGCGGCTGCTGATGCAACCATTGGCATTGCCAATGATGCGCCAACTACCAGACCTAGAGCCAGTTTGATTTTGCTCATCTTCATTTTAAATCTCCATAGTTATTATTACTAAGGGTTTACCAAAGTAAGGCTACAAATATAAATTTTGAGTGCTTTCAAATTCGATTGCTTTCAAAACATGAAGCCTATTTTCATAGCATTACTCTCGCTGCATTTTCATGCGCGCTTGAGGATATTAGAACAGTCGCAAACGATTTGCAATACTCTATTTACAATTTATTTACAATTTATGCAAAACAATTGCGTAACATGTCCGCGATAGCCTGAGTTAGAGTGTTATCATACTGTAAAATATTTATTATAATCAATGTGAAAGCTTAATTATTACCGATGCCTGACCGCACTTACAATTTGTATCCAGAAATCGAACCTTTCCAGTCTGAATGGCTAGAAACTTCCAATATTCACCATATTTACTATGAACAATGTGGCAATCCTGCCGGACAGCCGGTGATTTTTCTACATGGCGGCCCTGGTAGCGGTTGCAACACCAGTCAACGGCGATTCTTTGATCCCGCGCACTATCACATCATATTATTTGACCAGCGCGGCTGTGGACGCAGTAAGCCGCTTGGCTGCATAGAAGACAACACTACCGAGCATCTGGTAGCGGATATTGAAAGCCTGCGTGACCATCTTGGCATTAAAAGCTGGCTGGTATTTGGCGGGTCTTGGGGCAGCACGCTGGGGTTAGCCTATGCACTCGCACACCCGAACAGGGTAGCTGGTCTGATTTTACGTGGGATATTTTTGTGCAGTAGAGCCGAACTTGATTGGTTCTTGCATGACGTTAAGCATTTTTGCCCTGAGGCTTGGGAAAAGTTACTCGCTTTTCTCGATCCCACTGAGCGTAGCGACCACTTAAAGGCCTATACACAGCGCATTTTCTCGGATGACGCCACCATCAATCTACCTGCTGCTGCCAGCTGGAATGCCTATGAGAGCAGCATGTTATCCTTGCGCCCAAACGCCAGTAGCGGCGCGACAGTAGCGGATGATGTTCAGGTAGCAAGAGCGCGCGTACATCTCCACTATATATTGCACGAGTGTTTTGTTGGGCAACGCGATATATTGAAAGAGGTTGCCACGCTTGCGCATATTCCCGCCACGATTATTCAAGGCCGCTATGATATGGTATGCCCGCCTCTAACCGCCTGGCAGCTTTCGCAGGCCATGCCTCATGCAGAACTTCACATGATTGCCGATGCCGGGCATTCTGCGATGGAAACAGGCATCACTTCAGCGCTGGTTGCGGCCACCGAGCAATTTAAGAAGCTAATTTAGCAATTTTAAAGCTCAATATGTTAAAAAACTTTAGCAATCGCTTAGCAATCGCAAAATTGCGTGAGACTATGGCTCAGCACCGCTACAACACGCCCTTGTTTGTATTGCGTGAGACGATAAACGCTTTTCAGCTACACAACGGCCTTGGCTTGTCGGCTTCGCTGTCTTTTTATGCCTTGTTTGCGCTCATCCCCATGGCCTTACTCATGTTTTTTACGCTAAGCCATCTGATTATTTCGTCTGACTACGCTATCGTTAAGCTGGCCATACTAACCAGTAATCTGGTGCCCAAATTCAGTAGCAGCATTATGGTCGAGGTATATAACGTCTCTCAACACAAGGCAGTCTGGGGAGTATTTGGTATGCTTGCCTTGCTCTGGGTAGTTACCCCGCTTGCGGGCGCGCTCCGTTCCGCCTTCTACACCATTGCATCCATGGTAGAAAGGCCTTCTTATATAAAACGGAAAATTGAAGATGTATTAGCGGTACTGGGGATACTGCTGGTGTTCCTGCTTTTCACCTTTAGTGGACTGATGCTGGAAAAGATCATCAACTTTATTGAGCCTGCAGCCTCTCATTCCAGCCTGATTGAATCTATCGGCTCACTGTTATTTACCACGCTGCTCATCTCCGCTTTTTATCACGTGTTTTTCCCCGGCCGTGTCGCTTTTCGCCACGTGCTCATTGGCTCAATTGTCACCGCCCTGATGTGGCTGGCCATGCGCCCGGCATTCGGCTTATTCCTGTCGCTTGACCAGTCTTATGGAGCCATGTTTGGGGGCATGAAAAATATGTTCATCTCCATTGGTTGGCTCTATTACACATTTGCCGTATTTTTGATTGGCACCGAGCTCATCGGCACCTTGCACAAAAAAGATGTGCTGTTACTGCGTAGTCTGTTCGGCGGTATGCCAGAAGATAATACTCATTATTTACGTGAATTAATGGCACGCTTTGGCCAGGAGTATAAACAAAATGACTATGTGATTCGTCAAGGTGATGTCGGTCACGACATCTACTACGTGGTATCAGGTAACATCAAGCTCATCAGCAATGGTCATGTAATACGCGAACTTGGAGCGGGCGACTACTTTGGTGAAATGTCTATGCTCACCGATACGCCAAGAATCGCTGATGCGCTTGTGGAATCAGAGCTTGCCAGAGTGGTTGTCATCAGTGCAGAAAATATTGAAACACTATTGCTTGGTGAACCAAAGGTGGCGATGAGCTTTCTAAAGGGCATGGCTACGCGACTGCAAGACAGTCATCAGCAAGCCGCTTGATTAGGGCTTGCTGGCAGCATCGGCTATAGACAGCCGCGATAACCTGCTTTCATCTACTGACAAGTTGGGCAGTTTCGCCGGCATTCCCATCGTCACCCAAACCGTAAATGCAGTGAACAAAACCGGCCTCATGCGCTCGGCTATGGAATCAGTGCTGGGGGTGGATAAAAATGCATGGATTCCCGAGTACGCAACCAGGACTTTCCCGCAAATCGCTAGGCAATCTGATGCCTGGCCGGTAAAAGCAGGTGAGCGCACCCCAGGCAAAGTGGCTGTTTACGCCACTTTGCTACATCAACTACAACGAGCCTGGCATTGGTCAGGATTTATTAAAAGTGCTGGCGCACAATGAAATCCCTTATACCCTGGTCGAAAAAGAAGCCTGCTGCGGTATGCCCAAGCTGGAGCTTGGCGATCTGGATGCGGTGGCCAAGAACAAGGACATCAACATTCCAAAGCTGGCCAAACTGGCACGTGAAGGCTATGCCATCGTCACCCCCATTCCTTCCTGCACCCTCATGTTCAAGCAAGAACTGCCGCTGATGTTCCCCAATGAGGAAGACGTGCAATTGGTCAAAGAGGCCATGTGGGATCCGTTTGAGTATCTAATCGCCCGCAGTAGAGACGGCCTGCTGAAAAAAGACTTCAAACAAGAGCTCGGCAAAGTCAGCTATCACGTGCCTTGCCACTCACGCGTACAGAACGTCGGCAAAAAGACTGCGGCAACCCTGCAAATGATTCCTGGTACTGAAGTGCATGTAGTAGAGCGCTGCTCGGGGCACTCCGGCACTTGGGGCGTTAAAAAAGAGTTTCACCAAATGGCGATGAAAATCGGCAAGCCGGTATTCAAGAATATGGCAACCAACGAGCCGGACTACATCAGCTCTGATTGCCAGCTTGCCGGGCATCATATCGAACAAGGCATGGTCGAAGCCGGTTTAAAGAAGGCAGAAATGATGCATCCAATGTCTTTATTGGCCAAGGCCTACGGCCTGTAATTATTTGTGGAGTTAAAGTAGAAAGATGGCAAAAATCACTCGTAATAGTTTATTGAATCTGGAGGCCTACCATAAAGCCAGGCCGGAGATGCGCAAGCAGATTATCGCGCTGCGCAGACTGCGCACGGTTGCGCTGGGCGAACACCTCAATCTGATATTTGAAAACGAAGCATTGATGCGCTATCAAGTGCAGGAAATGTTGCGCGTGGGAAAGCTGTTTGAAGACGAACCCATTCAGGATGAAATAGACACCTACAATCCGCTTATCCCCGATGGCTCCAACTTCAAGGCCACCATGATGCTGGAATATTCAAACGAAGCCGATAGAAGAGTCGCTTTGGGCAAGCTGGTGGGCATTGAACACCGCGTATTCATCGAGATTG
>JBCKUK010000038.1:0-11206 GCA_038924905.1 Methylophilaceae bacterium
TTACAGATGGTTTGGCTTTCCAATCCCCCTCTGCCACGCCTGAGAATCGAGCGTCAGCTGGGATAAGCGGCGCGCACCGTTCAAGCTCCGCAGCAGACTATGGTTTGTGTAGTCTGCCAGGGCGCGTTGCGTGCCCGTGAAGGGCATGCCCGTCACGGGCACGCTCCTTCCCCGTCGCGACCTTGACGACAAAAGCCGCCCCAGATGAGGCGCTGAGGCGAAGGAATAAGTGGCAGGGGGTGTCTTTTTGTTTGGTGACTTTATTTTGGACAGGTAAAATAAAGTCACTTGTTGTCGGGCAACCACCGACAAAAACATGCCCTCACCCTAACCCTCTCCCACTGGGAGAGGGGAAAATCTGGATTCCGGCCTGCACCCGCAAGGAATAGGCCGTGGTTGTAAAACAGCTAAAGCTGCAACAACCACGCACCGCCGGAATGACGAGGGACTAACTTAATTTACCGTGGCACTGCTTATACTTTTTACCCGAACCGCATGGGCATGGGTCGTTACGACCAATCTTCATGCCGCCACGCTCAAAAGGGATGGTCGTAGATGCAGTAGCATCAGCTTCTGCGGCCGCTACACCAAGCGCTTCATCATAACCAGCATGCTGGAATTGCACATTTTCCAGCTCAACAGGTTTTTCCACGGCCTCAACATCGGCCTCATTTTTCACCTGTACCAACATGGTGATTTGCGTCACTTCGCGCTTTACCGTATCGAGCAACGCAGAAAATAATTCAAAAGCCTCGCGCTTATATTCCTGCTTGGGGTTCTTTTGCGCGTAAGAACGCAAATGGATGCCCTGGCGCAGATGATCCAGCGCTGCCAGATGCTCACGCCAATGGTTATCAATATTTTGCAGCATGACAGCACGCTCAAACTGGCGCATGACGCCTTCTCCGGCTTGCTGCTCTTTAGCCGCATAGGCTGCTTCGCCCGCTTCAAATATGCGTTCGCGCAAGGTTTCTTCATGCAAATCCGGATTATCTTCCAGCATTTTCTGCAATGGCAGGTCAAGTCCGGCATCCGCCAGCAGCGTTTTTTCCAGGCCGGGAACATCCCATTGCTCTTCAACGCTGCCGGGTGGAATGTAGCTCATAAAAATGTCGTTCAGCACATCGCCACGCATTGCGGTAATGGTTTCCCTGACATCGGTGGCCTCCAGCAGCTCATTACGTTGCTGGTAAACCACTTTGCGCTGGTCATTTGAAACATCATCGTATTCCAGTAATTGTTTACGAATATCAAAATTGCGGCCTTCTACCTTGCGTTGCGCATTCTCGATAGCACGCGTAACCCAGGGATGCTCAATCGCCTCGCCCTCTGGCATCTTGAGCCGCTCCATGATAGCGGATACGCGGTCAGAAGCAAAAATGCGCAGCAATGGGTCTTCCAGAGACAGATAAAAGCGGCTCGAGCCTGGGTCACCCTGACGACCAGAGCGGCCACGCAATTGATTATCTACACGGCGAGACTCGTGCCGCTCGGTGCCCACAATGTGCAGGCCACCTGCTGCAACCACGGTATCATGCCGCTTTTGCCACTCAGCTCTAACCGCAGCGATGCCCGCTTCCTTGTCTGCAACAGACAGCTCGGCATTATTACGAATAGCGATGATGTCTGGCTCCGGATTGCCGCCCAGCACAATATCAGTGCCACGGCCGGCCATGTTGGTGGCGATGGTAATCACGCCGGGGCGGCCTGCCTGCGCAATGATATGCGCTTCACGCTCATGCTGTTTGGCATTCAATACCTGATGCTCCAGCTTGGCTTTTTCAAGAAGCGTTGCGATGAATTCTGAATTTTCAATCGAGGTGGTGCCCACCAACACTGGCTGACCACGCGTTTGGCAATCTTTAATGTCTTCAATTACCGCCTGATATTTTTCGCCTGCGGTGCGATAGACCTTATCCATCATGTCATTGCGCACCATGTTGCGGTGCGTGGGAATAACCACCGTTTCCAGGCCATAAATCTGGTTAAACTCATAGGCTTCCGTATCGGCAGTGCCGGTCATGCCGGAGAGTTTTTCGTACATACGGAAAAAATTCTGGAAGGTAATCGAAGCCAGTGTCTGGTTCTCTTTCTGAATGGTTACGTCTTCCTTGGCTTCCACCGCCTGATGCAAGCCATCAGACCAGCGGCGGCCCGGCATCATACGGCCAGTGAATTCATCCACAATAACCACTTCGCCATCCCGGACTACATAGTGCTGATCTCTATGAAACAGTGTTTGCGCGCGCAAGGCAGCATGCATGTGATGCACCAGCGAGATGCTGGCTGCGTCATACAGATTGCCACCCTCCGGCAACAGGCCAGCTTCAGTTAACAGCACCTCGGCGTGTTCATGGCCCTCTTCGGAGAGAATGACTTGATTTGCTTTTTCATCTACCCAAAAATCTCCTTCGCCTTCTTCTTCTTTTTGACGGGTTAACTGAGCAGCAATACTGGTCATTCGCACATAGAGCTCGATGCTGTCATCAGCTTGACCGGAAATAATCAGCGGCGTGCGCGCTTCGTCAATCAAAATGGAATCCACTTCATCAACCAGCGCATAAATCAAGTTACGCTGGACACGCTCCTGCGCCGTATAGACCATGTTGTCACGCAGGTAATCAAAGCCGAATTCATTGTTAGTGCCGTAAGTAATATCAGCCGCATAAGCTTGTTGTTTTTCAGCATGCGACATTTGCGAAAGGTTGATACCGACAGTCAAACCCAGGAAATTGTAGAGTCGCGCCATCCATTCGGCATCGCGCCTGGCCAGGTAATCATTTACCGTCACAACATGCACACCTTGACCGGTGAGCGCATTAAGATAGGCCGGCAACGTCGCGACCAGGGTTTTGCCTTCACCGGTACGCATTTCAGCGATTTTACTTGCATGCAGCACCATGCCGCCAATGAGCTGCACATCAAAATGACGCATTTCCAGCGCGCGGCGACCGCTTTCGCGCACTACCGCGAAAGCCTCTGGCAAAAGCTTGTCCAGGGCTTCGCCGTTCTGATAGCGTTGTTTGAATTCTGCCGTTTTGGCCTGCAACTGCTCGTCACTAAGCGCTTGCATCGCTGGTTCCAGGGCATTGATTGTATGAACATTTTGCCCGTATTGCTTGATCAGTCGATCATTGCGAGTACCGACAAATTTCTTGAACAACTTGGATAACATGAAATAACACCGACTTTCCGCGATTGCGGAACCCTCTAGGTTGACTTGGAAGAATTAAGAATAAAAAATGATGATGTTAATTTAACTTGCTTTGGCGCTTTAGATACTTGCGTGGGTCCAGCGGTTCGCCGTTCAGCCGCACTTCAAAATGCAAATGCGCGCCTGTAGATCGGCCTGTGTTGCCTACCTTCGCAATCAGCTGTCCCTGTTTCACTACATCGCCCACTTTTACCAAAATCTGCGAAGTGTGCGCGTATTGGCTCTCCAGGCCAGAGCCATGATCAATCTTCACGAGTTTACCATAATCGGGAGTCTGCACTACGGTAGTCACTATGCCGCCGGCAGCCGCATAAATAGGTGTGCCTGTGTTAGCTGTAAAATCCAGGCCTTCGTGAAAAGCTGTTTTTCCGGTAAATGGATCTGCGCGCCAGCCAAAACTGGAAGAGTTGTAACCCACTACTATCGGACTACTGCTCGGCAGCATATTTTTCTGTATTTTTTGCTGTAGCAGCTTGGCCTCAAACACGCTTAAGCGATCGCTGCGAAGCTCAATTTCTGTCATAAGCTCTGCAATTTTCGCCTGTAACTGTGCTACGGTTACTGGCTGCGCATTAATTTCCGGGCCACCACGGCCAGGGGGTAATTTATTGGCAATATCTTTTTTCTGGTCTTTTTCCTTAACGCCTGCCAGCTTTGCCAGACGATCGCTCTGCGCATCCAGCCGCATTACGCGCGCCTGAATATCACCCATCTGCAGCGCTAATGCGTCTAGGTGCTTTTGTGGGTTATGCAAAAACGGCAAGCCGGATGGCAACAACGCCTTAACAACGTTTTTCTGACCGCTGTCTTGCGGCAAAAATAATGCTAAAGTGAGCGTAGCTGGCAACACTATCAGCAAAGCAAGGAGCAGGATTACCTGCGGCATAGTGAAGGTTTTAGCCTTCGCCATGCTATTGGAGACAAAAATTATATTCAAATTATTCCCCTTTGGGAGATTGCCCAGTTTGAGAAACTTCCAGCTTGAGAGATTCTTCACATGCGCCGTTTTAACGCTTTAGTCAAAGAAAATACCGAACTAGCGGCCTTATCAGGCCAAGCGGACAGTTTGACTGTCTCACAAAAAATCTGGAGTAGCGTTATACCTGAAGCGCTCAAACCGTTTACACAAGCTGGTTATATGAAACATCAACAGCTGACTGTTTATGCCAATAACGGCGCGGTCGCAGCCAAAATTAAATTATTATTACCCAGCCTGCTACCTAAACTGCAAAAGCAAGGCCTAGAAGTTACTTCAATTCGCGTCGAAATGCAAGTCAATTCTGACCCCCGCAAGCCTGTAAAGACTGCACGGAGCATCAGCCCAGAAGCCGCATCCAGCCTGGGCAAGCTGGCTGATAAACTAAGCGGATCAGCGCTTGGTGTAGCACTCGCCAAGCTCTCACGCAGAATTTAAAAAATCAAGGCTGATGCTGGGAAATTTTAACTACATTCCTATGGAATTCCTGCTTTGCCTGCTTGTCGGCATCATCGCTGGTTTGCTTTCTGGTCTTTTTGGGGTAGGCGGCGGACTGATTATCGTGCCTATCCTGACTTTTTTATTTGTTGGCTTGCAGTTTCCTGAAGCTCATATCATGCACCTGGCTTTAGGCACGTCTTTGGCCGCCATTGCCTTAACTTCGTTTTCTTCTGCCCGTGCACATCACCGTCAGGGCAATGTTAACTGGATGGTGGTTAAAAGAATTACGCCGGGCGTAGTGCTTGGAACGCTGCTCGGCGCCTTGATGGCCGCAAGGTTTGATGGTAACTGGTTGAAAATCATATTTGCCGTCTACGTATTTGCTGTTGCCAGCCAATTGTTTTTTAATTTTACGCCCAGCCCACACAGAGTGCTGCCCGGCCAGATTGGCATCGGTATCGCTGGCGCCTTGGTAGGTGCGGTTTCCAGCCTTGTTGGTATTGGTGGCGCCACACTTTCTGTGCCTTATTTAATCTATTGCAATACTGATATTCGCAGTGCCATTGGGACCTCTGCCGCTATTGGCCTACCGATTGCGGTGGCTGGCGCGCTAGGCTATATGATGACGGGCTTGAATGCTGAACATCTACCCAAATTAAGCCTGGGTTTTGTCTATTTGCCTGCGGTTGCCAGTATTGCAATAGCCAGCGTGCTGACTGCGCCGATGGGCGTGAGTATCGCGCAACATTTACCGCCGCTCACTCTCAAGCGGCTATTCGCAATTTTGCTCATCATTGTAGGCATAGCAATGCTGCGGGGTTTGTTTTGATGTATAAAAGCTGTTTTGATGTATAAAAGCTATATTGTTATAGCATGGCAAAAGTGAAATAATGCGGGGTTACTTTATAATTCTAATGGCTTTATTTTAGAGAGCCTTCTAGAGCACCTTATAGCAGGTTCTCTTTTTAAATTCAACAAGGGGAAGTCGATGTCTGCTGGACTAATGTTAGCAATTGGAAGCGGTATTCTTGCCGTGCTTTATGGCGCTCTAATGAGCAAATGGATTCTCTCGTTACCTGCCGGTAACGACAAGATGCAGGAAATTGCCAAAGCCATTCAAGAAGGCGCTGCCGCCTACCTCAACAAACAATATACGACTATCGGTATGGTGGGCGCTGTGTTGTTTGTCGTCATCGTTGTTTTCCTCTCCATAAAAACTGCTGTTGGCTTTGCTATCGGTGCCGTGCTTTCTGGCCTCACCGGCTACATCGGCATGAATGTTTCGGTGCGCGCCAATGTGCGTACCGCCGAAGCTGCGCGCAGCGGTATTGCACCCGCACTGGACGTTGCCTTTAAAGGTGGCGCCATTACCGGCATGTTGGTAGTTGGCTTGGGCCTGCTCGGCGTTGCTGGCTATTACGCGGTACTGGTTAATATGGGCGCTGAAACTCATGAAGCTACTGAGGCATTAATCGGCCTCGCTTTTGGGGGCTCACTCATCTCTATTTTCGCGCGTCTGGGCGGCGGCATCTTCACCAAAGGCGCTGACGTTGGTGCTGACCTGGTAGGCAAGGTTGAAGCCGGTATTCCTGAGGATGATCCACGTAACCCGGCGGTAATTGCCGATAACGTCGGTGACAATGTGGGCGACTGCGCGGGCATGGCGGCTGACCTGTTCGAGACATATGCAGTTACCATCATCGCCACTATGCTATTAGGCTCTCTGGTGCTAGCGGACATGGGTGAAAACGCCATTATTTATCCTCTGGTGCTTGGCGCCGTGTCTATCGTCGCATCTATTATTGGCTGCTATTTCGTTAAATATTCCGGTAGCGGCAAAATCATGAACGCGCTCTACAAAGGCCTTGCAGTCGCCGGTGTGCTATCGTTGATTGCGTTCTACCCGGTAACCGATTGGCTGATGCATAACGTTGCTGATGTTGATGCCAATCTGTCTGTGATGAAGTTATGGGGAGCCTGTGCGGTTGGCCTGGTGCTGACTGCAGCGCTGGTGGTGATTACCGAGTACTACACCGCCACTGAATACGCGCCGGTGCGTCACGTTGCACAAGCTTCTACCACCGGTCATGCGACCAACATCATTGCAGGCATTGGGGTTTCGATGAAATCAACAGCATGGCCAGTGATTTCAGTATGTGCAGCGATTTTTTCCTCAAATTGGCTGGGCGGCCTTTATGGCATTGCGATTGCCGCGACCTCTATGCTGTCTATGGCTGGCATTATCGTGGCGCTCGATGCTTACGGCCCGATTACTGATAACGCCGGTGGCATTGCTGAAATGGCTGGCTTACCTAAAAAAGTGCGTGATGTAACCGACCCGCTGGATGCGGTTGGCAACACCACCAAAGCCGTTACCAAGGGCTATGCTATTGGTTCTGCCGGCCTTGCGGCACTCGTTCTTTTTGCTGATTACACCCATGCCTTGGGAGCCAAGTTTGGCGAAAACGTTTTTAAATTTGATTTATCCGACCCTATGGTCATCATCGGGCTATTCCTCGGTGGATTGATTCCATTCCTGTTTGGCGCAATGGCGATGGAAGCAGTTGGCCGCGCCGCTGGCGTAGTGGTGGTAGAAGTGCGCCGCCAGTTCCGTGACATTAAAGGCATTATGGATGGCACAGGTAAACCGGAATATGGCGTAGCGGTTGACTTGCTAACCACTGTGGCAATTAAGGAAATGATTGTTCCATCCTTGCTGCCTGTGGTTGTGCCGATCGCAGTAGGTATCGCGCTCGGCCCCGTTGCTCTGGGTGGCTTGCTGATGGGTACCATTGTCACTGGCTTGTTTGTCGCGATCTCCATGACCACTGGCGGTGGTGCCTGGGATAATGCCAAGAAATACATTGAAGATGGCAACCACGGCGGCAAAGGTTCAGAGGCACACAAAGCCGCAGTGACCGGTGACACTGTGGGTGACCCTTACAAGGATACCGCTGGCCCGGCAATAAACCCGCTAATTAAGATTATCAACATTGTTGCGCTGTTAATAATTCCGCTGTTGGGCTAAAACGGCTTTAACAAAAAAGCAGCCTAGGCTGCTTTTTTGTTTTCCTAAACAAGCCTAAAAGGCAGGCTTATCAATGGCCTCATTAAACCGCTTAACGCTGGCAAGTATTTCTTTTCTTGCCTCATCCAGTCCTGCACAGCCATCAATCTTGACCCATTTGCCAGCATCCAGATCTTTATAGTGCTCAAAAAAATGGGCAATCATATTAAGCCGCCAAGCCGAAACACCTTCAAAAGTTTTAATATGTTGGTATAGGCCGCAAACCTTATTCACAGGCACGGCCAGCAGCTTGGCATCTCCACCGGCTTCATCCGTCATCTTCAACATGCCAAGCGGGCGGCAACGCACTACAACCCACGGCAATAGCGGCACCGGCGTAATCCACCAGCACGTCAGCCGGGTCGCCGTCCTCAGACAGGGTATGCGGAATATAGCCGTAGTTACAAGGGTACTGCATAGAAGTGCCGCCCATGAAGCGATCAACAAAAATCGCGCCGCTCTCCTTATCCACCTCGTACTTCACCGGGTCGCCCTGCATTGGGATTTCGATGATGACGTTGAAATCGTTGGGAACGTCCTTGCCGGTCGGCACATTCATTAATGCCATGTTGAGTTCAGCCTTCGGGGAAAAGGCTGTGATTATAAAGGATTTACCTCGATTATTCCTTGGGTCGTGTGACTATCAGGCTGGCGATGATCGATACCGTCAGGATCATCGCGACGAAAGCCAGCGACATCAGCACCGGCACGTGGTACCAGTCGGCGATCAGCAGTTTGGCTCCGACAAATATAGTACCGCCGCTACGCCATAATTGAGCAGATGGAAACGATCGGCTATGTCGGCCAGCAGGAAGTAGAGAGCGCGCAAGCCGAGAATCGCAAAAATGTTGGAAGTGAATACGATGAACGGATCGGTGGTCACCGCGAAAATCGCCGGAATCGAATCCACCGCGAAAATCACGTCGGAAATTTCCACCATCACCAGTACCGCGAACAGCGGCGTAAAATAGCGCAGTCCATCCTTCACGACCGTGAAATGCTCGCCATGAAATTCGTTGGCCATACGCAGATGGGAGCGCATCCATTTGAGCACCGGATTCTTTTCCAGGTTGGGTTTGTGTTCCGCGAACAGCACCATCTTGGCGCAGGTTACCACCAGAAACGCGCCGAACAGATAGAGCATCCACGAGAACTGGCTCACCAGCCACACGCCGGCCAGGATTATCACCGCGCGTAACACGATCGCACCCAACACGCCGTAGAGCAGCACGCGGCGCTGGTATTCCGGCGGCACTGCGAAATAGCCGAACAACATCAGGAACACGAACAGGTTGTCGACCGACAGCGATTTCTCGATCAAATAGCCGGTGAAGAACTCCATCGCTTTCGTATTGGCGATTTCGCGCCCGGCCGTGCCGTCCAGATACCACCACAGCAGCGCGTTGAACAGTATCGCAAGCGAGAACCAGCCTAGTGACTAGGCGACGGCCTCTCTGACGCTCACCTTGCGCGACTTGCTACCGCCGAGCGCGAACAGGTCGAGCAGCAGCATGGCGATGACGAAGGCGACGAAACACGCCCACATCCACCCCTGCCCAATCGATGGTTCCATCAATTTACCAGCCTTCCGTCTTCAGTGCCGCGATACGCTCGTCCAGCGGCGGATGGGTCATGAACAGCCGCTTCAGCCCGCCGCCGGCGCGGCCGCTGATACCGAATGCCGCCATTTTTTCCGGCAGCGGTCCGGAATGCGCCTGCTTCAGCCGCTCCAGCGCGGCAATCATGTTCTGCCGCCCGGCCAGCGTCGCGCCGCCACGGTCGGCACGGAATTCGCGCTGGCGCGAGAACCACATGACGATGATGGAGGCGAGAATGCCCAGCACCATTTCGGCAACGATCATCGTCACGAAAAAGGCCGGCCCCTGGCCGCGCTGCGTCTTGAACACGACCTTGTCCACCAGGTAGCCGATCACGCGCGACAGGAACATGACAAAGGTGTTGACCACCCCCTGGATCAGCGCCAGCGTCACCATATCGCCGTTGGCAACGTGAGAAACCTCATGCCCCAGAACTGCCTCTGCTTCCTCTCGTGTCATGGATTGCAACAGGCCGGTGGATACCGCCACCAGCGCGTTGTTTTTGTTCATGCCGGTGGCAAAGGCGTTGACCTCGGGCGAGTCGAAAATAGCCACTTCCGGCAGGCCGATGCCGGCCTCTCGCGCTTGGCGATGCACAGTTTCCACCAGCCAGATTTCGGCGGCATTGCGCGGCGTTTCGATTACCTCCGCGCCAACCGAGCGCTTGGCCGTCCACTTGGAAATGGCGAGCGAGATGAAGGAGCCGCCCATGCCCATTACCGCAGCGAATATCAGCAGGGACCTGAGATTCAGGCCCTGCGCGTTCAAATAGGGCTCGACCCCCAACAGGCGCATCGTAACGGACAGCACCAGCACGATGGCGAAGTTGGTAGCAAGAAACAGGAATGTGCGTTTCATGATGAGTTTCCTTTAAATGATTAAGAAAGGCTGGCTTAGCTACCCGCACCGTGCTTCTTGCGTTCGCCCAGTTTGTCCGTGATTGCGAACATCAAGCCGGAGAAGACGAAGGTGACATGAATGCCGACCTTCCAGGCCATCTCCTGATTGGTGAAACCTTGCCTATCCGATGAGCACCCACAAACACTACACCTAGTGGGTCGGTAAATCCGACAATCGTGCCGTCGCAGCTGGCATTCTTGCGGTAACCCATTGTGCCACATGGCATTCTGCCAGCCCTGCCGGGTTTTCTCGTGGTCTGGCCGCATCCCATATCTAGTATGTGTGGGTGCTAATCGGATAGGCAAGGGTGAAACTTCCGACGTGGAAAAAAGCACGCAGCAATTCGATGCCGGAAATGGCGACGATGGAGCCGATCAGTTTCATTTTCAGATCGGCGAAATTGACATGCCCCATCCAGTCCGGCCGGTCTTCGTGGTCGCCGGTATCAATCTTGGAAACGAAATTCTCGTAGCCAGCAAAAATAATGATAATGAGTAAATTCGCCAGTAACACCAGATCCACCAGCGACAAAATGCCGACCACCAGGCTACCCTCGCCGGACAGCAGCATGTGGACCAAATGAAAGAACTCGATGCCGAAGTACCAGATCAGTACCACCATGGCACCCACCAGCCCCAGATATAGGGGCGCCAGCAGCTAGCGGCTGGCGAACAGAAATTTCTCCATGAAATGCTCTAATGCTTCCATCTTGTCTTCCAATAGAAAGTTAAATTTAGCTCAACGATTCAAACCGGCCGCTGAAAGTATCGTAAGCCTTCAGCTCGCCTTTTTGAATATCAAAATACCATCCATGCAACATTAGCGCGCCCTGCTGAACCCGCTGTTTGATCCACGGAAAGGTCAGCAGATTCTCCAGGGAAACAAGGACAGAAGCCTGTTCGCAGGCGCATAGCTGTTCTTGCGGCGAGGCATCTGGTAACTCAGCTAGCACACGCTCTTTGGCACGTACTGAAATATTCACCCAGTTAGCAATGAACTCGCCCCTGATA